>NZ_UAPU01000010.1 GCF_900445255.1 Anaerobiospirillum thomasii | reverse complement strand
ATTTTTGCAAGTTTAAAAAATTATACCCCTCATTTACTGTTATCAAGTTTTCTGTATAGGTATGAAATAATAGTGAATAAATCAAACAGATCTTCCTTTCCTTCACATAACATTACCGGTCTGTGCGCTAAAGGATTCCTTATGATTGAATAGGCAGCTTTAAATAACAGAGCTATTGCCCTCTGATCTTTTAAATCCTGCTCTGATTCCATTTTTGTAAGTTTTACTAAAGGCTGACTACATAAAAGAGCCTGATCAATAAGCATATGACCATCTATACCGCTGTTTAGATTTGCTTTACGCCTTAATTCTTCAAACAATCCTTTTGTTGCTTCAAATAGGACAGAGAACTCATCGCCATTAATGCTCTTATCTGAGCAATAGGTTAAGACTTTATGATAGATCCCGCGTTTCTCTAGCTCCTTTAATAAGGCAGCATTTGATCGTTTGCCATAATAGCCCTCTGGCGGATTCCTAAGGTCAATAAGCCCATATCCTTGAGTATAATCATAATATATAGGTAGTTTTCTTAACTCAAAAAGTGAGTTTATACCATCTATTGCTCTTTTAAATGTTGGATTTGTGTTAATAAGAGAAGGTGAAAATGCTGCTGCTATAGTCTGAAACACAAAACCGTCATTTTGATAGTTCTGTTGTCCATACTGAAAAATGGATAGCAGGCAGTTAACCTTAGAGCCACAGTTTTGTCTTAACTGCAGAATGTTAAAATTACCCCAACTAAGTACCTTTGAAAATTCATTCCAGGAAGAAGAGTAGGGCTGTTCAATTAGCTTTGCAAGCTCGCTTAACTCGGATACACTAAATAATTGATTCATTGTATTTACTCACTATAAGAGGTTGATAATAGCTGTTTTTTTTCAACAATTGTCATCATTTTAAGAAGATTAACATCATCAAGTAAGGCTGTGAGCAAAGAGTCAGCCAAAGCTTGATTTCCTATTTGTATGTTGTATTCTATTTCATTAACCTTATGTTTAATTTCCTGTATTTTATCCTGTTGGAAGCTCATAATTATTATTCTCCTTTTTCACGGCTATAATTTCGGTTATAAATCCGACAGATGGCTTATCCATCGGATTTAGTAACGGTTAAACGGTTATAATTCGGTTATAATTCAGTCAATCAAGGGGCCCTAGGATAGGCACTGCCTGCATCAGAGTAAGAATGTATGCTGACAAGCCCTCTTGTCCTTCTTGTTCAAAATGCTTGGCAAGCTCTAAAGCGTTTTCTTTAAATCCTTGCTCATCGTTCTCCACATGGCATCTGATAAGGTTAAGTACGGTTGTTATATTCATGGCTACCTCACTGTATTTTTGTAAATCTGTTCATAAAATTAGGGTTATCATGTAGAGCATCAGTTTTGTCTCCAGTGTCCACAGATGTGGCAATGTAATCCAAGAAAAACTTTAAGTGCTGCCTTTGAATGTCGCTAAGATCTTCTCTTTCCATGACAGCGATGCCCTGCTGTAAGATGTCAATCTTGTCTGAGTCTGTTATGTTTTCTAATGCCGTTCTTTTTTCAACCTCTCTTTTTAAATAAGAAAAAGGTCTTAAATCATATTCCTCTGCGATGCCTTTTAATCTTTGTAATGAAGGCTTTACTGTGCCCTTGGCTATGTTTATATCAATTACAACATCTTTATTGATCAATTCGCGTTCTATCTCTAACACAAGGGTTATAAAAGGCACGCCGTTTTTGTTAATTGAATAAAGTGGTTTAAAAAAATTAAAGTTAGGTCTTATTGCCATTTTATTTTGCCTCTCTTGCTTCTTTCTCTTTCATAATTCCATACATCCAAAGGACACAGTTCACATCTTCTAGCAGCTGCAGCAGCTTCTCTGTATCAAGCTGAATTACTGTCCTTATGGCCATCATGCCTTCATATAAATCGTTTGGATCTTTTAGCGTCTTCTCAAGCTCTTCAAGATCGTAACGCTCCTTGATGCGCTCCCATATCTCATCGGGGGTACATTTGAGTGATGCCACAGTAGGGATTTTTACATTCTTCATCAGGCGTGAGTTAGTTGTTCTGTTAAGCCTGGCAGTGAATAGGGTCAAAGAGGTGCCCTTATCCATCACACGCATTGAGCTTTTATCCAAAACCCACAGCTCTGTGTTCTGCGGAGTAATCACGTTAATGCCAACAGTCAGATTTGGATCGTACTGACTTAGAAATTTCATGTATTGCTTAAGTTTCATCGTTTAAAATCCTACGCTATGTAAATACTCATTAATCTGTCTGTCTATAAAATTCTGACTGCTTTGGTCGTGCTCTTTTCTGATTTTTCTGCACTCTAAAACAACTTCCATATAATACTTTTGCTTATAGTAAAAGTTTTCAATGGCGTGAATTTCTTCATCAGTTGGATTGCATAAGTCTTTAAATATTTGAACATGACTTTTTTTTAAAACTAAACCATTAATTAATTTATTTATTACAGATGTTTTAGTTTTTGTCTTTTTACTAAGATTAAAAGCACAACCATACTCCAATTTGACCCATTTGCGTACCTTATATAAAAACCTAATATAATCAGGAGCAATCTTTACTAAAAACCATAAATCATCTACGCCAAATGGATATGTGTTTTCATATTTCTGCGCTTCTGACTTTTGACCTGGCAGGCTCTTCTGCTTTTCATATTCTTTAAAAAATTTATTTAATTGTGCTTTCTCATCTGCATTTAACTCTAATAGTCTGCAAAGCAGCTTTCTCTTATCCTGTGGAAAGCAACGTGAGCCAGTGGTGCAACTTATAAAATATGAATAATTCATATCTAAAATTTTTGCGAGCTTAGCTTTTGATTTATATTTTTCAAAAATCTTAATGTTTAAAAACTCAAGCATTTCTTTTGCTTCTTCCTGATTAATCATGAGCAATCTCCTATTAATTCTTTTCTTTTAAATAAACAAGCACACTTTTATAAAAAAGGGCTGTCCATTCTTTTAGTGGAAGCATGGAGTACAGCTTGTTAATTGTTATCATGTAATAAAAAGTCTGTATGCCCATGTCATTAATGTAAGTTACATGTTTAACCTCTTTTATTTCATCAGTCTTTATGCAACCTGGGAAAGCTTTTTCTAAATGTCTGATGCAGTAATAAAAGGTGCCGTCTGTCTTGACGCATTTAATTGTTGTGTTGTTCATTTCAACTTTTAAAAAATAAGGAAACTCTGCCATTTTTTATAATCCTTCTATAATTAATAAATAAATCTTAAAATCTCATCGTAATAGCGCTTTTGATAGAAGTTGCGCAGGATGACTTCAATGCCCTTAGGCTGCTTAATCTCTCTTTTACGCTCCAATGCTTCAGCAACTGATGCCGGTGCCATGGTGTCTGCCAACTGTCCCCAGGTCTCCTTGGCTGTCTGGTATGCTGTAGATTTTTTGCCAAAGTCAAAGCCAAGCCATGTGCTTACATTGTGAGTCTTGCCCTTGTATTTGCTTAAAAAGGTCACCTTAAGCAGGTTGTTACCATTCCTTGAAAGCTCCTGACTTACTTTCAGACCATCAATGTGCAGCACATGCCCTCCATATGCCGGCTCCATGCCTGTAGGGAGATCTTCTTCTATGACTTTCACATCTGTGGCAAGTTTGTAATCAATCTCTCTTATAATGGTGGCACCACAGTAAGGGCATACCGTTGAAGTGGCAGGGATGTAAGTGCTGCACTCTGGGCATGCCTTGACAGGTGATGGCCTCTTATTGCCCTTCTTTTTCTCGTTCTCAGAAGGCTCATGGCTTTCTATCTCAATGGCATTGATAGGGCCATGTCTTTCAATGTTGCGGGCGAAGTCTAAGATTAACGCATCCTTTTTGCCCTCAGCAGGGCGCAGGGCACGGCCAATGATCTGCACATATAAGGCTGTAGACTTGGTAGGTCTTAACATTATGAGCATATCAACAAAGGGCACATCAAAGCCTGTGGTCAATTGGTCTGCACTTACAAGACAGTCAATATCTCCAGCTCTGAATTTTTCTATAGCAGCTGCATTGTCTTCTTTTGAATTGGCTGAATTTACAGCATAAGCTCTGACATTTAGATCACGCAATTTCTGTGCTACCTTCTGCGTATTCTCAATGCCTGCAATAAAGCACAGCCAATGTCTGCGATCTTCTGCTTTGGCTATCTGCACTGACTGCAAGAGTGCTGCGTCTAACATGTCACTGTCACCGCAGGCCTTCTCAAGCTCTTCAAGCTTAAAGTCACCTCCCCTTGTGTGCAGTCCCTCTGCCTTTACCTCTGCCTTGGTATGCAGAGTTCTTAAGTTTGACAGATAGCCCTCTTTAATCAGTCTGTTTAGTGACTTGGTGAGATCGTAGGCAACATCTGTAAAGATAGCGTTGTTCTGCTCAGTTAAGAGGCCTCCCTGCATACGATAAGGTGTAGCTGTTAAGCCAAGGACACGCATGCGAGGGTTGGCTGCTTTTAAAGTTGATATAACAGTTCTGTACTGAGAGCTTTCCTTCTCTGACAGCAGATGGCACTCATCTATGATGATTAGATTGATAACGCCAAAGGTATGACGACAGCATCTTAAAGTGCTTGCCACACTCTGAATTGTGCCAAAGATAGCCTTGTGCCCTAGATCCTTGGCGCCAAGTGATGCGCTGTGAATGCCCATGTCTATCTCTGGCCATACAGCGCGCATCTTTTCTGCATTCTGCTTTACAAGCTCACCTACATGAGTCAGCATCAGACAGCGAGTGTTAGGCCAGGTCTTGAGCATGCGCTGTACAATAAGGGCAATGATGATGCTTTTACCTGTACCTGTAGGCAGGACAAGCAGAGGATTCTTTGAGCTGCTGCCATTTGTATCGGAGTTTTCCGTCACAAAGCGCCAGAACTCATTGCAGGCCTCTGCCTGATACCAACGTGGCTGAATCATAGGGCACCTTCAACAAAGTGCTTGGCAAATGACTTGGCATGCTCAAGGGACATGGCAGAGCTGTACATCACTACCTCACCGTCCATGAATCCTACAACATCAAAGCTTGATGCCTTAGGCCACTCATATATCTCAGCTCTCATGTTGCCTTTTTCCTTGACCTCAATGGCTGTCTTTTTCTCTCTGAAATTTAAGAATGCACGTGCCATTTTTAAACCTCCATCTCTGCAACGAATTTTTTAATGTCATCAAGCTTATAAAAGGCCTTGGTGCCTAATATCAGTGGCTTTGGAAACCCCTTGAAGGTGCTGTTTAAATACCTGTATACGGTTGAATAGCTGATACCGACATACTCTTTAAACTGTGCTCTGCATATAAAAATTGGCTGAATATCCACTTTTGTTTGTTCTGTCATGATTAAAACCTCTTAAATTTATGCCTCTCAAATCGCTTCTCAATTAGATATTTGGCGTATTTGTCCTTGAGACTCTTCAGCAGCTCTGTCAGATATGCCCTGTCATCCAGGTTGAACCTTTTCATAAGCCACTCTTCTATCTCTTTCTCATCTTTGAACGAGGGGCAGAACTTATAGCCCAGCACCCTCATTAAATTGGTTTTAGATGGAAAGAAGACGTCAAATACCCTTATGCCTTTAACCTCTCCTTTATTCACACCTTCTCCTTAAAATGGATTTACATTAGCCTGCTGTTGTGCAGCTGCTGCCTGGCCATAGATATTGTTAGGGGCGCCTTGGCCATAAGCAGGAGCCTGTTGTGCTGTCTGGCCGTAAATGTTCTGTGCAGCACCTTGGCCATAAGCTGGAGCCTGCTGCTGTGGAGCCTGATTGCTGATAGTCAGCATCTCATTGCCCTCACTCTGCAAGGTTGCCATAGCCTCGTGGATCTTCTGTGGTTGCTGACCTCTTGCAAGCTCAATAGCGCTTTGCCCTTGTGGATTGAAAAAGGCCACGACAGAGAAGTAAGGCACGCCTTTTTGATTGGTCTTGGATGAACGGCGCACGGCTACCTTTATCTGCTTCTGTATGAAGTTGGCAATAATGGTCAAAGAGGTGCGACCATCAGGAAGAGGTTTTGGCAGCTGCTTCACCTGGTCGTCAATGTATACCCTGCCGGTCTGATCAACAGAGCCAAGCAGATAGGCCAGGTTGGTTGTGTGGTGTGAGAACTCTGTCTGTGATAAATCAATGGACAGGTTCATACGGCCCTTTTTGCCATCTGCATCGGTGCACAGCAGGCCAAGGGAGATGACCTTGTGATTAGGGTCGTTCTGTCTAGCGCCTGCAATTGCATCAATAATCACAGCATCGTACACGCCTGAATTGTTGATGTATGGCAGACCGTCAAGAGATGCAAAAAACTTCTCGTCAGTTAAGGTCTGTACATTTCCTAGTTCAATCATGTTGTTTTACTCCTATTAAATTCAAAAATTAAAATGGTGGGTTGTCAGCATCAAGCACAGGCTCTTTAATCTCTTCAATGTGTGGGCCTTCTGCTTTGGCATTCATCTGAGACAGTACCTGTGGAGGTGGCACAAGTGAAGGTGGCTGAATGCTATCTGTTGTGCCTATTACCTTCTTGGTGGTGCGTGTCTTTTTAAGCGCATCTTTGACTGATTTGCTCTCCTTGGCAGGCTGGCCTTCTTTGTGCTCAGATGCTACAGGCAGGGCATCAAGATCTTCCATTTCCTCTCTTGAGGTGTAGCCACCGATAACATCAGGGAACACTTCATCAAGGAAACGGCCCAGGGCGCGAATTCTGATCATGTCAGGCCATTTGTCTGCCCATTTGCCTTGTCCGAAAATGTTGCCGTTGGCGTCAATGGCCACAAGGTTGCGCAGCTGTGCGTCTGCTGTTGAATAGGTCACAGAGTGAGGTTCATTAGGTCTGTCTTTTCTGTAGCCTGAATAAGTCACACCATAGTAGCCAGGCTGCTGCTCTACCTTATAAGACCATGAGCCGTACTTGATGCAGATACCGGCCTTGGCTTTGACAAACATATCTACACGGCCGTTCGCTACATAGAAGGCTCTTAGGGCCATCTCAGGAGACAGGTCAAAACGCTGACCTGCAGCTATGATCAGAAAAACATCAACACTATGATCTACTGTATCGGTTGAGCGCAGTGCAGCAGGCACTAGTAAAGAAAAACTTAAATACTTGGCGTACTCTCTAGCATCATTGATGGTCTTAGGCAGTACATTAAAGCCATTTACCACCTTTCTGCCAGCCTCTTCCATTGCCATAGCTACAGAGGTATCAGACTCAACATGGCCAAAGTCATGGGCAAGAGTCTCAGCACTTGGCACCATTGGAGCAGGAGGCACAGGAACAGGAGGGGCAGAAGGGATAAAAGCATTTGACTGCATCATCTGCGGTGTCATCTGTGGCTGTGGCTGAAAGGCCTGCATAGGCTGAACCTGTGGGGCCTGCTGTGGCTGAAAGCTGTTAAAGCCATTAGAAGTGGGCTGTGCGCCCACAACGGTTGGTCTTGTATTGAAGTTTGATACGTTAAAATCTGCCATTTTTATATTCCTTTTTAATTAATTGCTTTTGTTCTTAAAACTCTGAAATTTGCGCCCTGAACTCTATAGCGGGCATATAGCTCTGGGTGCTCAATCTCTAAGAGATCTTTATTGATTGAGATTCTGCCCTTTTGAAGCTTGTAGGTAGCCAGGACGGCACCGTTTGCATCTTGAATGCCTTCGTTTTCTCCGATAGCTGTGACTATCTTCTCTTGCAGTGTGTCTGCCTGCTTTTCAAGTGCCTTTATTTGGTCCTTAATCTCTCTGTAGCTAATGACAGCGTTTTTAATGTCTGCATCTACCTGAGCATAGTCACTTGAGTGCTCTGCATTCTTTAGATCCTTGATAGTCTTTGGAGGCTCCTGATCTAGAAGAACATGCTTAACCCACCACTCATATGTGTTCCTATGGAGTTCAACAGCTACCTCTAGATCAAAGTCAATGGTATAGACACGATAGTCAGAGGTCTGCATTAGGACAGCAAGGTCACAGGTTCTGACACCGGTAAGGAGCATATACACGTGAACTTGTAAGATGTACTCCATAGGGACTTGAGAATCCTGCACGGCAAGCTTGCCATTTATGTACTTGTTGCCAGGGCCCCACAGCATGACGGTGTCTCCGTTGTCGTCTATCTCGTTAGTAGCTGTGTTGCGCCTTGTTGTTTTTATTTCTAAAATAGATACAGGTGAGTTTGGATTCTCCTTGGTTGTTACAATGCGATCAGGAGAGCCGAACAGCCAAAAACATGTGTTATCATTCAGAGTCGGACAGGTGTGTAGCATCATGCCTGTGCGCTCTGCGTATTCTTCTGCTATAACGTCCTCAAGTCTCTGACCCCAGTGTGTGGCATCATTGCCCTTGAAAGGCTCTGCACGTCCTGTCTTTTCAAGCCAAAGCTCATAAGGGCTCTTGTATTTGCTAAGGCCAAGGATTACAGCCACATCAGAGCCACCAAGACCGCACTGACGCTCTGCAAGCCATTTGTCATAGCCTGTAAGGCCTTTATCTGCGATCATTTGGTTGATTTTGGCTGTGCGCTTATCATGAATGTCGCCTGCCTGCTCATAGGTAAGACCCTCAATTATTGGTAAGTCAGTCATTAAAAAATCTCCAAAAAGTCAAACAGTGTTGCCACTGCAAAAAATAGAACTGTTGAAATAAGGGCAAACAAGAAAGCCTCTTTGTTCATTGATTCACTCATCCAGTGTTTAAATTCTTTGGTCATTGGATTTTTCTCTATCATCAATTTGTGCTAGTTCATCAATTAAGGCTTTGTATTCGTTGATAACAGCCTCTTTTTCTTTGTTGCTTAAAAGCGCCTTCACCTTTTCAATAACTATCCTGCGTCTTAGTTTTAAAGTTGAATTAGGGGCAAATGTTAATAATGTAGTGCTTTCGGTCATATATTTCCTCTTTATGATGAATTTGATCATATTATATGTTTAATATAGAAAAAATAAAGATATATATGAGTTATTTTAAATATTTTATGCAGATTTATTGCATATCTGTATGATAAATAGGGTAATTTTTATGCGACAAGTGTTTGCCATGGTGCATATTTGAAGAAGCAGGAGGGAATTGTAGGGAATTAGGGCAAAAAAAAGCCCCAGCAAGGGGGCTAAAAAAAAGACAATTAAAGTTTTTTAATGATGTTTGTGACTTTGCCTTCAATCTCTGTATCAGCGCGGACAGGAATTAAAGGGAATTGAGGGTTGTCAGATTTAAGATAATAACAGCCTGTTTCATATACAAGGCGCTTAATTACGTGCTCTTCATCTTCTACTCTTGCGCATACTATCTGATTGCGCAGATCCTGAGGATCTTTCTGTAAAGAGTCAACAATAACAAAGTCTCCATTGTTGATGGTTGGCTCCATGCTGTAGCCTGAAACCTGCACAATAAAGATGTGCTCATGAGTTGGAACAATGTCCGACAGAGTGCCTAGATCGTCAGGATAGCGATCTGTTGGAAAGCCAGCACTGGCAGTTCCTGCAACCTTTGGAGAGTTTAATTCAAAAAATCTGGTGGCGTGTTTGTATATTCAAGCAGAGCGTCAACTTGTTGATCCGATGGTCTAGCTTGTCCATTCTCAATGCGAGATAGTCTAGATTGAGATATCTCCATGGCTGTGCAGAAGTTAGACTGTAAGAGCCCTGAGCTATGTCTTAAAAGCCTTATTTTTTGTCCCAATTCTTTATCACTTAAATGTGAGTATTTTGATCGTCGCTTCATTCTATTGTCCTCTCTTAATATGTAACTTTTAAAGTATAGGAAGAAAAGCGCATATATTCAATGTTTTTTATGGTCTCAAGCATATTTTTTATTGTTAGGTGAAGATTTTATATTTATTAAGTCATATAATATGCTAATATCAGTTATATTATATTTCTTTGGAGAGTATATATGCGTTCTTTTTCTATTTCTAAACGAGAATGTGAATTAATTCTGTTCTTTCAAGGGCTATCAAAAAATCAGTTTGTCTCAATAGATGATCTTTTATTTAAGTTCAAAATTTCAAGGCCTGCTCTTTTTCAAACATTAAGCAGGCTCAAGGATAAAGGAATAGCAGAATATGCGACACAAAGATCGGACGGTTCTCTCATTGTTTATCCAAAGGTAAAAATTATTGAGGTACAGTGATGGGGGCAGTTGATAATTTTAATGCTGAAACTTTTTTAATCCCTAACAGCTTAAAAGGCATATTTAAAAAATGTGGAGTCTCGGAGCTGTTAGCGTTATTCATTTTAGGTAAAGCTTGTCACATGGCAAAGAAAAAAGGGCACTGTGTCCTTTCGGATGCAAAAATTCAAGAGATGATCCCTTTTCCTCTGTATCGCACTCAAATTGCAAGAGCGCTTCAGGTGTTAAAAAGTGGAGATTTGATCAAAGTGTCTCGTACAGGTTTACACATGCACGGATCTAGAGTGATTACGCCTAACTGGGAACTTTTAGCCTGTAAGACCGATGACGTCAATGTACACAAGGCGTGTACAACTAGTTGTACTCATACAGATACATCTAGTCGTACACAAGATGTTACTTCTAGTTGTACACACTCTGACACCTCAATGTACACACAGTGTGACGTCAATGTACACAAGGCGTGTACAACTAATAACCTAAGAAACCTAAGAAACCTAAGAATATATATAGAAAGGTTTTTACTCAAATTTTATAAAAATAATTTAGACCAATTGTTCAAAGACAAGGATGTATTTCGTTGTGATTTGACAGAGGCTAAAAAGACTATCCCTTTTGATGGTGGGCCTTATGAAGCTCTGACTGATTGGATTTATACAAATATCAAAGAGTGGGCCAGAGAGCTCTTATGTTGCAAGTACTTTTATCACGATCATGCAGGCAGGTGTGAATTTAATCTTGAGCCCGTGCTTGACTATGCTCTTGGTCATTACGACCCATCCAAGGGCGTTCACTTTCTTGATTACTTTCAAACAGTGATTCTTAATAACTGCAAAATCTTATTTAGAAAGTACAGAGACGGTGAGGATAACTACATTGAAACCTTTGGCAGACTCTTTGATCGCCTGATGTTGCAAAAGTGGCTGTTTCAGAAAGATGAAAAAATGAAACTTACACCTACATGGGCTGAGGCTCATTACTTTGCCTTTGATGATAAAGCTTTGAGAAAAATAAGACGCCACTGCCGTGAGGGCTATGACTTTAGCGGTTATGACATTATTGCCAAAAAGTACATAGGCACCAAAGAGCTAATCATCATTATCAATGCATGGTTTATACATTTCTGCCTGTATCGCTTCAGGTATCACAACGATATGCATGACACATGGAGAGATCTCTTTAAATTTACAAAAAACGAGGATGTCTTTCTCAATGCCTCAGATAAGGAAATGCTTGATTACTTTGCAAGTATATGGGGCGTCTTTAACAAAGCATATACGCAGTTTAAGCTGCCTGCCGTGACTTTAGATGAAACCTTGGATGCTATTTTTAAGGAGGGTGAATAATGAATTTTGATAAAGCACAGGTGGCAGAGCTTTTAAACTACTTTGAACCAAGTGAGCGTGATGAGTGGGTGGACGTCTTCCGTGCGCTGGGGAATGCCTTCCCTGGTGACGGTGATGTCTTTAACAGATGCGTCTCATGGGCATCAAGGAGTGATAAGCATGATGCAGCTGCTGCTAAACATGAGAAGAGTTTGTTTTATAAAGATAATCAGGGAATAGGGATAGGCGTGCTTATTAAAAAGGCGCAGGAGAGAGGTTTCTCAATGCGCCAGGGACAAGTATTCTCAAACAAATCAAAAGTGGATGATGCTGCTGTAGAGCTTAAGTCATCAGAAGCGGCAGAGATGACACTCTATGACAGCATCAAAAACTTAAGCTCTTTGATTATAGCAAATTTGATTATGTATTGCACTGCCGAGGACAGAAGTAAATTCATCTCACGCTATAAAAACAGCATTAAAAAGATCCCTGTGGAACATGTGGGCATATTCAAGGCCCTGTATGAACATACCAAGACTCACAGCATCTTTGTCCTCAAAGAGTTTAGGCAGACCCTGCACAAGTTTAATGTGTCTGATGAGCTGTTTAAGGCTGTAACAAGCGCATCCTCTCCTGTGACCTTTGACACGCTGTGCGAACAGATGGAGCAGATGATAGACAAGGCATCAAGATTGCAGATTATCAATATATCAAAGGCCAATATCAAAGCAGCACTTGAGGGCAGTGCCTCAGATATGAAAGATCTAACCAATCAGGCCATGATGTGCCTTGGCTCCAATACAGGACTTAAAGAGCTCAAAGAAAGAGATGAGGTTTTAAAAAGCTGTAACTCTGCCCTTAATGATATAAGCGATCCTGATGTCTTTAACCACCTGTATATATCAACAGGCTATCAGAGCATTGACAATCAAGTCTATGGTTACAGACGTGGTGAGGTCTCCATCTTGGCAGCACATACAGGTGTGGGTAAGACCTACTTTGGCATTGAGTCTGCCCTGCGTGCCATTGACAACAATAAGCGCGTTTTATTTTTCACCGCCGAGATGAGTGTGGATTCAATCGCACAGCGTCTGTTTATGGTCAAAATGAAAGTGACCGAAAAGATGGTCAAGGAGCACGGCTTTCCACATAAAGCTTTTAATGAGTTTAAGCAGGCCTACGATCTGAACAACAATTTAAAAATCATCGGTGGGCGCTCAATGTCTATCAATGATATCAAGAGCAGTGTAGACAGTGCCAAGTTTATAGGCGATGTAGATCTGATTGTCATTGACTATCTGCAAATTATTGAAAACGACAGATATAAAAGGGGCGAGCAGTGGGAGCAGATTTCCGATGTTATGCGTCAGCTTGTAGCCCTGGCGCAGGATAGTGATACTGCCATTCTTGTTCTGACTCAGCTGACCAAGCCACAGTTTGACAAGGGCAAAAAGAAAAAAGAGCCGACCCTTTATGACATTGCAGGATCCTCAGGTGTTGTGCGTGATGTCGCTCTTGCCCTTATTCTGTTTAAGGATGATGAAAAGTCAAACTTTAAAATGGTGGTGGCCAAGTCACGCTATGCATCAACATCAGTGCATTTTGAGCTTACAAGAACCACAGGCGGTGGTTTCCATGTGCTAGATGGCTCTTATTCAAATTCTAAAATCTTTGATCAAAGTGTTGCCACAGTTAAGCCTTCAATTAGTGCTGATAATGTACTTGATGAGTTCACTCCACGAGATGAGGACTATGAAATAGCGCCAGGTGTTGAGCCTAAGAGTGCTGATGATATGGATCTTGAGGTGGCTTATATGGTGGGGGATGGTGAATTATGATCTCAATGGAAGAGGCTGGGGTCACTGCTGCATCTTTGCCTTTGGCATTAAAGAACGTGGCGCAGGGGCTCTATTCTCGGGGCTTTGATGTTATTGGCTCACGAGGCAAGCTTCCAAACCTGCACAAGTGGAAGGGTGTTGATAGGGCGCAGCTGCTTGAGTGGTGTATGTTGAATTTGGACAACGGCAAAGCCAACAGTCTGACCTTAAGGCTTGATAATACACAGCTGTGTGCCTTTGATTTAGACTTTCCGAGCTCTGACTTTACCGATGATTTTATAAGACGCATCAATCGTGCCGACCTTGTACCTCAGCTGTTCACGACCTCAGGCAAAAAGGGCTGTAAGATTTTCTTTAGGGCGCCTTTTGAGGTTAAGCAAGAGCTGCCTCTTCACCTTGGCCCCTCTGTTGTATGTGATGATGGCAGGAAGTTTGACCTTGAGATTAAAAAAGACTTGAGCGTTGTCTTTGGCGCCTATCCAGAGCATGAGAAGCTTTACAGTGAATATCCTGATACCACATTTATCGTCCAAGTCTCACCTTCTGATTTACCTGAGCTAGATGCAGATAAGATAACCCGCATCAAGGTAGCCTACTGCAATACGATACAGGAGCATGCGCTAAAGGGAGCGCTTGTATTCAACTATGGCTTTAATGACGCTGTGCAGAAGGTTAAGGCTGTAATCGCTTATGATGTGCTACACAACCATAACAGGATTTACTCTTTTCTCATTGATGTGGGCGATGAGATTATCCTGCGTGCCCTATGTGACTTCTATGATGGGCAAACAATCAGACGATTACCACAGACAGCGCAGGCACAGCCCTTGGTGCAAGCAGTTAAAGAGATGCAGCAGGTTAAAGACATGGAAGTCATGCAGCTGCACGCCCTGGCCTTTGAACAGATTTACGAACCGTACAAATTACACCTTATGGGCGTGCTGGCGTCCAAGGGAATTAATACAACTATGCAGAGCAGTGTTATAGAACTATATGAGCGATATTTTATAGAGCGTACCTGCGAGCGATATAAGGAGTACCTATGCTAATACTTCAGCTGACCATGCCACCGTCACTAAATCAGAAGCTTGGCAATATCAAGCATAAGACAGCATGGAATGATTGGAAGTACAGAGAGCGCAAAAGAATTTTAAAGCAGCTGCCTGAGGGGTTTGAGCCTTTTAGCTGTGATGTCTATCTTTACATTGATTTTTATTTTCCTGACAATGCCCGCAGAGACTTAGACAATTACCTTAAAGCCTTGCAGGACACATTGACCTTGGCAGGGGTGTGGAATGATGATAGCCAAGTCTGTGACCTCATTGTAAAAAGGCAGGGAGTGCTGCCACCTGGATCATGTACTCTTGCGATATGGCCAAAGTCAGAGAGTGATCCTTTGGCTGATTGGATTTTATAAAATACGTTATATAATTGCATTATAGAAACATGGAGATATAAAATGCCAGGATTGATTGTAGCTATGTTTAGCCTGTTTTCATTGGCTATTGTTTTAGGTGTTATTGCCTATTTGTTGTATAAAGATTCAAAGAAACTTTAGTTTTAAAATGCCGGGTATATTTGCTTTATTTTTTATTACAGCGTGTTTTGCATTTGCTGTATTTTTAATTATCAAAGCTTTAATAAATTTTTAGTCCGTATTTAAGGGCAGACAATGCGCTACATGACAATTGCAGATGTAAGAGACATAGCCAGAGTGAAAGACTGCAATGGCAGACATACAGAGTTTAGGCACCTGTTGAGTCAGTATGCTATATGGTCCCGTATTGGCCTTGATAACCCTAAGTATGTGACCTTCCTTGGAATCAAGGGCAGTGAGGGTGAGATAGCAGAGGGGAAGCGCAATGTTTTATATATTACAGATGAGATAGGGTTGTTTATTGATAACAAAGTCAGCATTGTGCGCTTTCATGATGAGCTTGGCTATAAGCTCTTTAAAGAAATATACATCAATAATTACAACATAGAAGATTTAACATCGCTGTCATATATGCGCAAAGCTTTTAAGCGTGAAGGTTATTATCTTGAAGATCGCAATGCATCAGAATTATTGGCTCTGTTTATTGAAAAAATAAGGCAGCGTTGTGTTGCTTAGGCAAGGGTCAAAATTGCAAAAAATAAGAACTTTGCATAAAAGATGCATAAAAGATGCATAAATTATCTATATTTTTTCAACGCTATTTTTAATTAAATTTCTTTAAATATCAATAATTTAATTCATAGATGATAAACCTTATCAATTTTATTTATAGCGCTATTGCGCATGTGTACGTAAAAGGGTATATTGACAACATGGTCCCCGCGTCGCGTTGCGCCCGTAGGGAATTTGAAAAAATTTTATAACTTATGCATTAAACTCCAAGCTGTGATCCAAAGTCACGGCTTTTTTTTTGTTTCTGGAGGTCCAAAATGGAAAGGTTCTACATATGGGCCGCCGAGCACTCCGTTGAAGTCTATACAACCTTCGGCCTTTTTGCTGCATGGGCTGTCAAAGGATATAGGGATTACACCTCAGGCGAGAAAAAGCCACGCTTTGAAAGGGCTATATCTAATTTCATGTGCGCCCTGCTGCTTCTTGTCTTTGTCGTGCCCGCATTAGAATACTTTGACATCAAGCCTGAGCTGATACCATTCATAGGCGCAGCCTTTGGCGCTATGGGTACAGAGTCTATCATCATGCTGACCTCTAAAGTCTTTCACACTGTCATCTCTCAAAGAGTACCGGTTATGAGCCAGACCGTAGCTGAGGATATAAAAATTAAAAGTCAGACAGCACAGCAGAGGACGCCAGGCACATCCGGCAAAATGAATTCAAGCACAGGAGGATATCAGGTGCCTGAACCTCCTATGCCACTTGATAAGAGGAACTGATGGAGAATGTTAACCTATTAAAGCCGTCAATCAATTTAGCAAGATTTCAGACATATTTTTACAAAGTATCAAGAACAGCCTTTACCGACCCTGCTGATAACGTTCTAAAAATCGGACTTAATCACACCAACCAAGATATTGAGCCTTTCACTCAGAATAGCACCTGGGACGATAAAAAGATCTTCAAAGTTTGGAGAGCTGACCTTTACTACGAGTGCTTTAGGCTTGGCAAGTGGCTGCAGGGGTATAAGGTAGAGCAAAGGCACTATGATGCATTGATCGATCTTTTAACTGATGATGTCTTTAAACTTGCTGATTTTAGGCCTCATAGCCTGATTGAGCTTATCAAGTATGGCTCTTTTGATGCAGCTGCTGATCAATTTCTGCGCTGGGTCGTAGACTTAGAAGGGCAGGTGTCAATGAAACATATTAAGAGGGCCTTTGCACGGCGAGCATACTTTAAGGGTGAAGATTATCTGCCCTTTACCTTTGCCAAGGTCAGCCCATTGAACATTGAAACCCTTAACGATGCTATTGAGCGCGAGGGTTACTGTGCCATTGAGAATGAGAATACAGGACTTCAACTAGTGAGATTAGCCTAAATGGAATATTGCTTACATGCCTTGGCTCAGCTTGTGTCATTGGCTTTTTAAGTTATTGTTTAATTTTAAAAGGGAAAATAGTATGAAGGCATCAAGTGCATGCATTCTTTGATTAAAGAATTTGAAGGATTAAGAACAAGGGCCTATAAGTGCCCCGCAGGAGTGTGGACCATTGGATATGGTCATACCGGCCCAGATGTGAAGAAGGCAATGTGATCACTCAAGAGGCAGCTAATGAGCTGTTGAAGATTGACCTTGAGCGTTTTGAGCAGGGTGTCTCTGTCCTTTTACAGCAGAAAAACATTGAAGTCAATCAGAATCAATTT
>NZ_UAPU01000009.1 GCF_900445255.1 Anaerobiospirillum thomasii | reverse complement strand
AATTATAATAAAAATATTCTGGTCGGATATACATATATACTTAATTAAAATTTAGTTTCAGTAATTTTACATATAAGAATATTTGTATTAGCTCTAAGGAATTAGCAGATAATCATTCAATATAATATTAATCTTTATCAGAATTATATAATGATAAGTACATCGATTAATTTTGTAGTTTCACTTAAGTATTAATAAATCCAGTTAAACAGCGCACTTATAATGAATCAAATTTCTGAGGTTATATATTTAAAAATAGTGATTAGATTCACTCAGATAGAGATAAGTTAATAGTTGATTATTTTAACTATTTTTCATTTTAAACTTTATAGATACAAGGTAGGTAATTTATGTTCCACGTGGAACAGTATAGGTAGTAAAACTAAAGATCTAAATATAGAGTGATTAAAAATCCAACTCGAAATTATGCGTAGCTCCATTCTAATAGAGTTATTATTCGTATATTTACGTGGACTATAAATTTCAATACCATAAGTATCTACCATATTGGAAAGAAATCAATATTAAAAATGTTTAAACTATGAATATTGAAACAAAGTGTTAAATGTACTTTGTGATTGCTAAATAGAACATATAAGATATTTGATCCCAATAATTACTGTAGATTTATTTTTTTCACAATAAGCGCTTTATCTATTAAATTAAGATATTGAAAATTAGACGATGCAGTTATAGTTCTTAAATGACATCTTAAATGATAGATAATATAAATGTATATAGAGAAGTTTTTTATATGCATTATGTTCCACGTGGAGCAGAGGATCTGAGTAACTTAAAGTAGCATGAATTCCTGATCCTGGTATAGTATAAGAATGTGTATATGAAAGTTTGTGAACAGTTTTCCTCTTTCAAAAGTTGAATATTAGACTTTAATCTTAATATGAACTATTCACAAGTAGTTCTTCTATTCTAATTATTATTAATATGTAATTGAAATTTTCACACCAGTATTTACAATTATTTATTGGTATATCAATAATGTAAAGCGTAAGCTAACATTATAACCATACAGCATGGAGATTATGCAGAATTACTTTTACAAGGATAGAAATCTGTATACATATATGGTTATATTTAGAAAACTTGTTCCACGTGGAAGTTCGCTATCGAATTTTATTAAATCATGATTACAATTTTCTTAATCTCAACTACAAATCAATTATTCACTTGGGACAATAGTGTATCGAACAACCATTGCAAATGTTTGCAAAAATACCACCAAATAATATGCTCCACGTGGAACGATATCTAGTATTTATGTTTATTATTGTATTAAATAATGTATCCACTGCAGTCTTTCCCAGGTTATTTGATTGATAATGGAAAAGGAAACTGCAGAGATTTGGAATATTGTATGTATTGCATTATATTTATATATTAACTACCGGCTAGTTTAGTTGAGTATGATAGTTTTCCTCGTGGAACAATTGATGAAAACTGATTGTCGATTTTCAATAGTCTTAATGCAGATAGCCAGTGTATGACTCTTATTTAGTGAACTTAAGAAGAAAATAAGAATTCAAAACATTATGCATCCGTCTGTAATGGCAGGAATAAATCTTAAGATAGTTGAAACTCTCTTGCGGTGATCTATCTGAACATATTGATTTTAATTTTGTGAAGGGGAGTATATCATTGCATCTCCATCTTCGCATGATGAAGCTAAAACAATTATATCTCTTAGTGTGCAATTTCCTACGACCTGATGTTTAACATTAAGTAAAAATTTGTAGTACTTTTCTATTTATGGTGGATAATATGCCGACTGATACTGTCATTAAAAACTTAAGCACGTAGTAATTTAGTGGTGTTGAGTTATAGAGAAAAGTCTTACAGCAAAATTTCTTAACAAAGTTGATAATAATTTGTAAATTAGATAGGTGGGATATATGAGTTAAATTAACATTGTTTACAAAAGAAGAGAGTGGCTGAAGCCACTCTCCATATAAAGCTTAATATAAAACCGAAATATCTGCGGTCTTTGCAAGAACCATCTTGAGATTTAATAGTATTGAAAGTCTATTATTTTTGATATTAATATCTTCAACATTTACCATTACATTCTCAAAGAAGTTATCTACATCTTCACGCAGCTCTGAGAGAGTTGAAAGAGCCTGAAGATAATCTTTCTTCTCATAGTATGAGCTTACAACAGGTAGTATTGCAGCTAAGCGTTCTACAAGTTGTTTCTCATTGCTATCTTCTAACAGTGACTCGTTGATAGAATCACTTACGTTCTCAGCTTTAGAAAGAATATTAGCAACGCGCTTGTAGGCAGCTGCAAGATCAGATGCTGCATCTAATGCCTTAAATTCTTTTAACGGCATATACACGCTTGTCAAAATCTAAGATTGAGTCTGGTGTATTTGCATATACTGCATTGAATATTTCAGCACCGATATCAAGGTCTTTATAGTAGGCCTTTAATCTATTAAATACATAATCTGAACATCTGCTAACAGTTGTCTTGGACTGCATCTTCTTAGTTAGCAGGTCATAGGTGAAAGACAGCAACTTGTTAAGATTCATATCTAGCTTGTTCTCTAGCATAATACGAATAACGCCAATTGCAGCTCTTCTTAACCGTAAGGATCTTTATCTCCTTAGGAGCAAGATTAATTCCGAAAATTGCTACTAAGGTAGTGATCTTCTCAGCAAGACTTAGAGCGATCTGAACCTTGCCAGTTGGTACCTTGTCGCCTGCAAATCTTGGCAGGTACTGTTCAAATATAGCATCTGCAACATCAGCATTTTCACCGTCGAGTCTTGCATAGTGCATACCCATAATACCCTGGGTATCTGTAAACTCGTTAACAAGTGTTGTTGCCAGATCGCATTTGGCCAGATGAGAAGCTCTTTTACACAGAGCCTGATCTGCGCCTATTTGTTCGCCAATATAAGCTGCAACCTGTTCTACAATTTCAGATCTGTAGGCAATAGTACCAATATCTTTTTGATAAATAACATTGGTTAATTTATCAAAGTATGATTCTAGTGAGTGTTTTCTATCTGTCTTGAAGAAGAACTCTGCATCTGACAGTCTTGGTCTTACTACTCTCTCGTAACCAGATATGAGTGAGGTTGTATCTGATGGGTTGATATTAGAAATAAATATGAATTTAGGCAATAGCTTGTTTTGTGCATCATAATTGGGAAATACTTCTGATCGCCCTTCATGGTGTATACAAGAGCTTCTGAAGGAACCTGTAGGAATCTCTCTTCAAATGATGCTAAAAATGCGTGAGGGTACTCAACTAATGATGTTACCTCTTCAAGTAGATCCTCATCAAGATCTGCCTGACCACCAATAGAGTTTGCTAGAGCAATTACCTGCTCTTTAATCATAGTTTTACGTCTTTCATAATCTGCAATGACGTAACCTTCATTTTCTAATAATGAAAGGTAGTTATCGGCTGATGTAAGCTCGACCTGCTGCTTACCCATAAACCTATGACCAAGTAGTTTGGTACCGCTCTGCAGACCTAATATGGTGCCAGAAATTAAATCAGATCCAAATAACATGCACAGTGTATGTACCGGACGAACAAACTCTTCTTTCTTATCGCCCCAGTGCATGAGCTTAGGGATAGGTAAAGACTCTAATGATTCTTTGAACATCTGAGGAATTAAAGATGTTGTATCATCTCCTTTCTTTAAGGACTTGATATAAAGCCACTCGCCTTTCTCAGTCTTTAATGTAGATACATCTTTAATATCAACACCATTGGAGTTGGCCCAGCCTAGTGCTGCTTTGGTTGGTTCGCCATTAGCATCATAAGCAACTTTGACAGATGGACCTTTGATTTCAATTTCTCTATCTTCCTGCTTTTCATCAAGGGAGGCTATAAATAAAGACAGACGGCGAGGTGTGGCATACCATTTTGCCTCATCATACTTTAAGCCTGCACCATCAAGTCTTTTGGTAAACTCGTCTAGAAGTGCAGTAGACAGTTTTCTTAAAGACTTTGGCGGTAACTCCTCAGTTCCCAGCTCTAGTAAAAGATTTTTGTTAGACATTGTTGAATCCTTTTAGTCTGTTATTTGGAGCACATTGGGAAACCAAGAGCTTCACGAGATTTGTAATAAGCCTCTGCAACTGACTTTGATAATGTTCTGATACGAAGAATATATCTTTGTCTTTCTGTTACAGAAATTGCGTGGCGTGCATCTAAAAGGTTAAAGCAGTGAGCTGCTTTTAGAATTCTCTCATATGCAGGTAATGGCAGTGGCTTTTCAAGAGCTAGTAGATTACTGCTCTCCTGCTCCATCTGATCAAACATCTTAAAGAGGAATTCAGTATCAGCATGCTCAAAGTTATAAGCTGACTGCTCAACTTCGTTCTGGTGAAATATATCTCCGTAGGTAACAACACCGGTTTTGGTATTGGCCCATACAAGATCGTAAATTGAGTTCTTGCCTTGAATGTACATGGCCAGTCTCTCAAGACCATAGGTGAGCTCGCCTGTTACTGGATAGCAGCTAAGTCCTCCGACCTGCTGGAAGTATGTAAACTGAGATACCTCCATGCCATTGAGCCAGACTTCCCAGCCTAAGCCCCAAGCACCTAAGGTTGGGTTCTCCCAGTTATCCTCAACAAAACGTATATCATTGACTGTAGGATCAAAGCCAAGCTCTTTTAAAGAACCAAGATACAGATCCTGAATATCATCAGGGGAAGGTTTTAAAATAACCTGAAACTGATAGTAGTGCTGTAATCTGTTAGGGTTTTCACCATATCTTCCATCAGTAGGTCTTCTTGAAGGCTGTACATATGCACAGCATATAGGTTCAGGACCGATTGATCTGAGGAAAGTCATTGGGTGAGAGGTTCCAGCTCCAACCTCAAGGTCGAAAGGCTGAGCTACCATACAGCCCTTTGACATCCAGTAATCCTGTAAAGTAAAAATCAGACCCTGAAAGGTCTGTAAGTCGTATTTATTTGACATAGTCTATAGTCCGTAACTACAGTGTAAAAAATAAATAGCATTTTAGCAGAAAAGGCAATTCTTAGCTTTATTTATCTGATATAAAGTAATTATTTGCACTTGGTAATGTTATATTTATACTGATTATTATCACAGCCTTGAGTAAGCTCATGACCCATAAATTTACAGTAGGCAGGAATGTCTCTTTGAGATACAGGGTCATCAGAAAGTACCTCTAGTGTGTCTCCTATATTTAGAGTGCGCATCTTGCTTCTTATCATAGTCAAAGGGTCTGGACACCTAAGTCCAAGACAGTCTAAAAAAAAATTATTCATTTTTTAAAAAATTCTTGCAATTATAAAACTTATTGATATAATGAGCTCACTTTCCTTTGCTGGCTTAGCTCAGTTGGTAGAGCACCTGTTTTGTAAACAGGGGGTCGTGGGTTCGAAGCCTACAGCCAGCACCATCCAAAATACCCCAAGAAATTAAGACTATACAGTAATCTTTGCATTATTGCAATACGCATTTCTTTCGCTCTATTTCTAAAAGCTACATAATAAAATTTATTGAATGAAATAAAATAGGCACCTTAAAAAATTGACGAATGTATAATAAAGAAAACGCAAAATTTATTTAGGAGAAATTTTAAATGACTCAAGTTACTTTTCAGCAGGCAGCGGTAAATGTTAAGGGCTCACTTGTTAAGGTTGGCGACGTTGCACCTAACTTTGTAATGTGCAAGGGCGACCTGAGCGACTACGAATTAGCCGCCAACAAAGGAAAAGTATTAGTTTTATCAGTTGTTCCAAGCCTTGACACCCCAGTATGCCAGGCATCTGCAAGAGCCTTCAATCAGAAAGCAGCTGGTTTAGGTGCTGAGGTTCTGTGCATATCTAAGGATCTTCCATTTGCTTCATCAAGATTCTGCCAGGCTGAGGGTATTGAGAATGTTGTTACCCTGTCAGACTTCAGAAATGACTCAAACTTTGGTGAGGCTTATGGTCTTGAGATCGCTGACACTGTATTACGCGGTTTACTGACCCGTGCCGTTATCGTTGTTGATAAGGAAGGCAAGGTTGCGTACGTTGAGCTCGTAGGCGAGATCACCAATGAGCCTAACTATGATGCAGCTTTAGAGGCAGCCAAGGCCTGCTTATAATCAATATTTATAAGAAAGGCAAAAGTTTTATTGTAATAAAATTTACAATCAGCAAAATAAAGTGTAGAAGGGGGCATAATTATATGCGCCCTTTTATTATTTTGAGGGGTTATATACTTCATATTTAAAATGTCATATTAAGGTTCAAGAGTATGACATAATAGATTGTGCGTGTTTATGGGCTTTATCTTGATTTAAATATATAATTTGCTAAACTGACATATGGCATAAAAATGTAAAGTATTATAGAATTATTACATTAAATTTAGCCTAAATAGGCAAAGGATAATTATTATGAAAAAGAATTTATTAGCACTTTCAGTAGCATTAGCTGTTGGTTCAATGTCATGTGCCTATGCTGCAGTTCCACAAACAGCTTCAGTAGGTGTTCTTGGTGGTTTCTCATTCTTAGAGGCCGGTTCAAATGAGTATGCCAAAATAAGCGATAAGAGCGGTTATGCCGTAGGCGCCTATTTTGGTTATGACTTTACATCATGGATTGGTGTTGAGACTGCCTATCAGTACTTAGGTGGTTTTGAGGCTACCGATAAGGCTGCAAAGAAGGATCATAACCTGTCAGTTCGCGGCCCACAGTTTGCCTTAAGACTGGCTTACCCACTTTCAGAGACTGGTTCTGATGTCTTCTTTAAAGCTGGTGGTATGTACGCTCAGGCCAACTATAACGGCGATCACAGCAACAACTGGAGACCAGTTGTCGGTGCTGGCGTTCAGTACGTATTTGACAATGGTTTAGGTCTGCGTGCAGGTTACGATCACGTATTTGGTGCTGTTCAGTTTGAGGCTGATTCAAAGGGTGCTGAAATTGAGTCTGATTTAGGTTATGCCTATGTTGGTCTGCAGTACACCTTCGGTCGTCCAGCTCCAGCTCCTGCTCCTGCTCCTGCTCCAGTTGCAAAACCAGCTCCAGCTCCACAGCAGTATAACTACTCATTAGATGCAGGCGCCTTATTCCCATTTGACGGTTCTAAGCTGTCAGATGACGGTGTCAACCAGATCGCCGGTGTAGTTGCCGATGTTAAGGCTCAGAACCTCAATGACGTAAGCTATGATGTTAAGGGCTACACTGACAGAATCGGTAACGAGCAGTATAACCTCAAGCTTTCTGAGAAGAGAGCTCAGGCTGTAACTGATGCCCTGATTGCAAACGGTGTTGAGGCTTCAAAGGTAACCAGCGCTGGCTACGGCGAGGCTGATCCAGTTACTGGTGATAAGTGCGATGGCTTATCAAGAGCAAAATTAATTGAGTGCTTAGGTCCAGATCGTCGTGTAGAGATCGTAGTACAGGGTGAAGGCACCAAGTAATTATTAATATGGTTTAAACCATATTCATATAAAAACAATAAACCCCGGCAGTTCAAAATCATGCTGGGGTTTTTTATATACTTCCAAGTGGCTGATACTTATTCTATACCAGCCTCCTGCAGCATTTGCCTGTAATAGCCTATAGTTGACTCATCTGGGTTATTTAAAGCCTGTTCAAATATATGCTTTATCTGCTCTAAAACAGTCTGTCTTACGATAAAGACCAGCTTTGAGGTGTGGTCATCATCAGGCCAGTTATCAAGCTCTGTCAGAGGGTAGAGATTACCCTGAACTCCATGTATAACCACAGGCTTTTGCTGATTGGTAATATTGATAATACCCTTGATGCGCAAAATAGAGTCGCCATACTGCTGCTGAACAATGCTTATAGCTGATAGCAGGGCAAGCGCATCTATTGGATCCTTATGAACAATACAGAAACTGTCTATATTTGTATGAGCAATAATCTTAGGTTTGGCCAGACCGATAGACTCTTCAACCTTAACCGGTCTAAAAGATGTAGCTACACCGTCGATTTTTTTGATATTAAGCCATGAAGAGACTTTTTCTGTAGTTACACTAGGATTGTTCCTGTAAGGGCCTATATCGTCAATAATATGGGGGTCTATGTTGCCTTTTACTATAGGATAGATTTTGCATGAGTCATTTATCTTCTGTGTGACTTCATAAATTGCATCTATTTCATCCTGGTCGATAAGATCGGTTTTAGATATGAGGATAAGATCTGCAAGAGCAATTTGTTTTACAGCCTCATACTGTGTCTTTAACTGCTCTCTTACAAATTGACCGTCAAGAACAGTAACTGTACCGTCATAACAGAAATTATCCATGATAAACTCATCGGCATTGAGAGTTGAAATAACACCAGAAGGATCAGCAAGACCTGTTGTTTCAATTAGCACACGGTCAAATTTAGGTATGGTGCCGTTGCGTGATTTAGTCAGGTTCTGAACCAGACTGTCTACAAGCTCGCCCTGCAACTGACAACAGATACAGCCAGATCCTAATAGAACTACAGTATCATCTACAGCCTGAACAAGCTCATGATCAAGACCGACATCACCAAACTCATTGATTAAAACCAATGTATCTTTAAATGTATCTGAATTTACCCAGTTATTTAAAAGAGTGGTTTTTCCACTGCCTAAAAAGCCTGTAATAATATTAACTGGAATTCTCTTATCAGAATTATCATTTATAACCTGTGTCACTTTATAAATTCTCCGATTAAAAACTCAAGGGCTGCGCCCAGTGAAAGTGTCTGAAATTTGCTCTCTTCATTTAAAAGATCATGGTAGGCACCATGAGCAAGAAAAATCTGTGGGTTTTGATCAGATATGCTGTGTCTTTTAAAAAACTCTAAGGCATGGGTAGGGTTTACAACCTTATCTTCCATGGATATAACTGACAGAACAGGAATATCAGAACTAAAATCTTTCTCAAGCAGGTATTTTTGTTCAAGCATGGATTTATAGACAAAATTGTAGGTAGGCCCACCAGATGGCAGCTGTGGGTGCTGTGCATAGTATTTATGGTATTTCTCGTAGCGATACTGACAGTGTGTATGATGGTTTTGATTAAAAGGTATAAAAGAGTAATCTTTGCCGTGCGGAGTATAAGACCTCTTAAAGCCACACAGGGACATAAGCTTTGTAAAATTAAATAAGATAGAATCTGGCAGCTTAAAGTAAGGATATATAAAAGGAGCCAGCAGGGCCATCTTTTGTGGTTTGTTGTTATACCTGATGTAGTAACTAAGTGAGATAAGACAGCCAAGAGAAAATGCCATCAAAACGTAGTTATTAATATTAAGTCTGGATAAAATCAGATCAATATCATCTGTATATTCACTAAAACTTTCAATATGACATTTAGGAGAATCTTTAAAATAACGTGATGATTTGCCATTGCCTCTGACAAAGAGTATATAAATATTGATATTTATATCTTTAAGACAGTAAAGCAGATAGGCATATTTATATTCACACTCGCCACGACCCGGAATGATTACAAGATTCTGCGCAGCATCTACCTTGGTGACAGATAAAACAGAAAGGTTTAATTTACCATATGATATAAAGGTATTATCAACTCTATCAAAGAAGTACTCCTCAATAGCAGATTCATTTTGAATTTCATATTCAAGATCTTTAATCAAAGAGTGATTTAGTTTAACGTCTTCTAAAGATTTTAAGAACATTAGGTACAGCTTTTATTCTGCGCATTACACCAGCAAGATGTATTCTGTCGCGCACGGTAACGGTAAGATTTATGATATAAATTGAGTCTTCTTTGATATCTGAATTGATAGATTCAATACGTGAGCCTGCAACATCAACAGCATTGGAAATTTCTGAGAGTATTCCCTGTCTGTTTTCAAGCTCTATTCTAAGACCTGTCTGGAAGTCTAAATTTGATGCAACTGCAAGATCCCATTCAACATTTGTAAATTTATTAGGATCCTTGGACATATCTCTTATATTTGAGCAGTTGTAGTTATGGATGACAAGACCTTTGCCTGGGGTAATATGGGCAATGATATGATCTCCTGGAATTGGCATACAGCATTGGGCAAAGGTATAAGGAATACCGCTTGTACCAGTAATAGGCAGACCTTCTTCCTGAGAGTTAGGAATATCCTGCTGCAGTCTTTTAGCTACAATGGCAGTAAGAATATTACCCAAAGCTATATCTACAAAAAGCGAGTTGAGATCAGGCTTTTTAAATTCAGCAAGAATTGTGTCTATGGCGCTTTGTGGCAGAGACTCAATACGTATGCCTCCCTTAAGGGTATTTTGTAGCAGTCTGCGGCCAATAAGAACACATTCTTGTGTTCTAAGACCTTTTAGATACTGTCTTATCTTGGATCTTGCCCTTGATGTTACTGCAGATGACAGCCATAAGGCAGAAGGTTCGGCATTTGGTGAGGTTATAATCTCTACAGACTGACCAGACTCAAGCGCTCTTGAGAGTGGGAACATTCTGTGGTTGACTCTTGCGCCGACGCAGTGCTGGCCGATATCAGTATGTACTGCATAGGCAAAGTCAACAGGTGTGGCACCGGCTGGCAGATTATAAATCTTGCCATCAGGTGTAAACACATAAATTGCATCAGGGAACAGATCGGTCTTAACGCCTTCAATAAAGTCCATAGCAGATGAGGCGCTTTTTTGCAGATCTATAAGGTTTTTAATCCATCGCTGCGCATTTTTCTGCGCAGTGGTTGATGTTGGTTCTGAACCTTTTTCTTTATATGACCAGTGGGCAGCCACACCACGGGCTGACATCTGATCCATAAACTCAGTTCTTATCTGAATTTCAATTGGCACGCCATGAGGTCCTACCAAAGATGTATGCAATGACTGATAGCCATTGATTTTTGGTACTGCAATATAGTCCTTAAAACTGCCAGGGCGTGGCTTGAAGAGATTGTGCATATGTCCAAGTACTCTATAACAGGTATCTGTATCTGAGAGTATGATACGGAAGGCATATACATCCATAATTTCTTTAAACTGCAGTTCCTTGTTTATCATCTTCTGATAAATGGAGTAGATTTTCTTTTCGCGGCCAAGAACTCTGCAAGGGATTTTAACCTCATCAAGTCTATGCTTTATGGCGTCTTGTATATTGTTTACAATTTCTTTTCTATTGTTTCTGGCTTTGATTACAGCAGCTTTTAAAACTCTATAGCGCATAGGATAGAGAGCAGCCATGCCCAGCTCTTCAAGCTCTGATTTAATCTCTGATATACCTAGTCTGTTGGCAATAGGGGCAAAGACCTCAAGTGTTTCTTTGGCAATACGTTTTCTTTTATCTGGACGCAGATTGCCAATAGTGCGCATATTATGGGTTCTGTCGGCTAATTTAATCAGGATTACTCTAATATCCTTGGTCATAGCCAGAATCATTTTGCGGAAGTTTTCTGCCTGTGCTTCTCTGTAATCATGAAAGCGTAGTTTATCAAGTTTGGTAACACCATAGACAATCTGTCTTACTGTTGAACCAAACTCTTTTTCTACGTCAGCCTCAGTAATAAAGGTATCCTCAACAACATCATGCAGCAGAGCTGCAATTACAGACTCAACATCAAGATGCATACGGGCAATGATACTTGCCACTGCAATAGGATGGATAATATAAGGCTCACCAGATGCTCTTTTCTGACCATCATGAGCACGATCTGCAATTAAAAAGCCTTTGTCTATTTCACAGATGCGTGATAGGGGAAGGTATGAGCAGACAATATCGCGTAGAGGATTGTAGTAATTGTAATTAGGAGATGCTACAACATCTTTAGATGGTGCCGGATAATCATTATAATCAGATATACCTGCAGACGCTGTCAGTGTAGTATCTGTCTTTTCTGGCACCATAATCTATCCTTATATCTAGTTGAACATTTCAACACCATCTATTGGAGCAAACTCATTGTCAGCTGGCAGAGTTGATGTCTCACATAGATGTTCTTTTCTGTCTTGTTTATCTAAAAACTCTTCAGTAATCAGACCTTCTTCAATTTCGCGCAGGGCAATTACTGTAGGCTTATCATTTTCTTCATCAACAAGTGGCTTGGAGCCCTGTGTAGAAATTTGACGTGCTCGACGTGCTGCAATTAAAACTAAATCAAAACGATTTCCAATCTGGGCTACAGCATCTTCTACTGTTACACGAGCCATGTTTAATATACCTCTTAATAGAGAAAGTGGTTTAAATAATGTAATATTTAATTTTAAATAAAAGATTCCCCATAAACTGTACTAATGGGGATTTACTTTAAGCTCATTATATCATATTCACTATCTCCCTAATCTTACCAAATAATTACATAAATCCTTTGTTAACAACAGATTCTTCTTTGCTCTATTATTGTGACATTATTAATAAAATCCATAAAAAAATACTATAAATATATTATTTTAACTGTACATATATGATATAATATGTACAGTTATATCTTAATTAATAGATAATATTTTGAGGGTTTTAGTTATGTCTATACCTGAGAATATAAGAGCCGTCCCAAGACCTACAAATACTGTCGTAGTTCTATCTGGAACTGGCAGATATAGGTACGCTGTTCGTCAAAGATCTGGTACTAAGTATGATGCCAAAGGAAAGGCCCAGCCTATCAATGGAGCTATTATTGGTCATATTATTGATGGTCGTTATGTTGCCAAAGAGACTAAAATTGTATCTCAGGGAGTAATGCCAGATAAATTGTCTTATGGAGCCAGTGCTCTTGCTTTCTCGGTAGTCGGCGATATAAAAGACGATTTGAGGGCCGTGTATGAGTGCGGGGATGTGGATACAATTCTCGCTATGGCCTTGCTAAGGGTAATAAGACCTAGAGTTACAAATACAAGATTGAAGTCCGCCTATGAGCATTGTTTTATTTCAAAATTTATACCTTATGTGGGCCTTAGCAAGAATACAGTAGCAAAGTTCATCTACCACCTTGGCTCAAATTCTCAATTGATGCATGATTTTTATGCAAGACGTATAGACAGACTCCTGCCTTCTTGTCATATTGCTATAGATGGAACTCTTAAGCAGAATACAAGTATAGTTAACGATTTGTCTAACTTTTCAAGGAAGTCTCGTGTCAAAGGTTGCAGAGATGTCTCTATTATCTATGCTTATGTAATAGAAACCATGGAGCCATTATGCTCTATGATTTTACCTGGAAACATTATAGATGCCTCTGCTTATAGAGCCTTTATTAGGAACAATAATATAGAAAAAGGAATTATAGTAACCGACAAAGGCTTTCCACCAAATAAAATTAGACAGGAGCTCGCTGAGCACAAAGATCTTCACTATATAACCCCAATAAGGCGCAATGATGTACGAATCAGTGAGTATTCTCTTTTAGAGTTTGACAGTGCCATCAGATATGAGGAAAAAGCAGTAGTTTGCAGGAAAGTTGTAACAAAAGACGGTCTTTATCTGTATTCTTTCAGAGATATATCAGGCTATGCAAAAGAAAATACAAACTACATAATGAGAACGATAAAAAACAACTCATTTGACGCTCAGGAGTATAAATCTAGAGAAGAAAAGTCCGGATTGATTGTTTTTGAGTCAGATTTAGATCTAGAACCATCTTCTGTATATAAGACATTCAAGGAGCGATGGCTTCTTGAGCTTATGTTTAATCGCTATAAAAATGAAGAGTACTTTGATGAGACAAGAGTTCACAATGACTTTTCTGTGCAGGGTCTTGAGTTTATAAACTTCATATCAACCTTGATTACATCAAGGATTCTAAACAAGCTTGAGGAAAATAATGTACTAAACGGCATAACATATGGAGAGCTTATGGAAGATCTCAATGCCGTATGGAGAAGAACTGATCCACCTATTGAAGGCATACCTGATTTAGATGATGGATACTGGGAAGTGGGGGTTAAATCGAGCTTTGAGGCATTAATTAAACTTGGACTTTGTACCAATAAGCAGGCACCTGAAAAACTTAGAAAAGCTAAAGCTGGTCGACCTCATAAAGAGAAAAAAGAAGTGGACTCGCAAGGAGTTACATCTGAGCCCAAACCAAGAGGAAGACCAAAGAAAAAGCCTGAATTTATTGGACCCAAAAGAAAACCTGGCAGACCTAAAATTGAAAAAACTGACAAGATTAAAAGACCGGTTGGCAGGCCCAAAAAGAGTTCATAGACACTTAAATATGCTATTATTTAAACGGCTTCTTGAGTGGAACAACTTTCCTTTATGATAGCGTCAAATATTGAAGCCGTTTAATAGTACAGATTTTTGGGAAACTTTTATTTAAAGTAAATACAACCTTAAAATCAATAAAATTGACTTTATGTATTTGATATTAAATGGTTTAAAATGTTTACTTTGTCTCATTTGCGCTAAATGATGACAGTAAGTTACCATACTCTGCCTGTGCTTTTACAAGAGTAGATCTGCTTGATAGAACAATTGAGCGCAACTGACTTAAAGATGTATCAAAATCATCATTTACAATAACGTAGTCATATTCATTATAGTGAGATATCTCTCGCAAAGCTTTATCCATACGGCCTGCAATGACATCATCACTGTCCTGACCTCTGCTGACAAGGCGGTTTTTAAGCTCTTCAATTGAAGGTGGCAGAATAAAAATACCTATGGCATCTGGACTTTGCTCTTTGATAATACGTGCACCCTGCCAGTCTATATCCAGAAAGACATCATAGCCCTGATTTATCTGTTCCTGCACTATTTCCTTTGAGGTTCCATAGTAATTGTCAAAGACCTTGGCGTACTCATAAAAGGCATTACGCTCAATAAGAGACTCAAATTCTTCGATACTTACAAAGTGGTAGCTTACATGGTTTTCCTCAGCAGGACGTGGCTGACGCGTTGTATGAGAAATACTAAGTCGCATAGTATCATCATAATTAAAACGCTCAAGCAGTGCTTTAATTAATGATGTCTTGCCAGCGCCACTTGGAGCAGAAACAATAAATAGTGTTCCTTTGCGTGCCATATTATCCTCGTCTTTAAAAATGTTTGGTTAAATTATTTAATCTTCCTGAAAACCATCTTCAGCACCAAAATCTTCGGTGACAGGATTATACAGCTCAAACCACTGTCTTAAAACATTGCGTGTCTCATCAATACCGATTTTACGTAGAGCTGAAAAGGCAATTATGGTGAAATTACCGCCAAATTCCATAAGATCATATTTAAGATCCTTTATTGCCTTGGCTCGGGCCGAGCTTGAGAATTTATCAGCTTTGGTCAGAAGAATAAGGGCAGGCAGGTTTGCTGCAATTGACCAGTCAATAATAAGTCGGTCGTGATCCTTTAAAGGATGTCTTATATCCATGGTAACTACAATGCCGCGCAGAGCATTTCTTTTTTGCAGATATTCACTCATGGATTTTTGCCACTCTCGCTTCATGCTTTCAGGAACGGCTGCATAGCCATAGCCTGGCAAATCCACTAGGGAACAGCCCTGTGTTACCTCAAAGAGATTGATAAGGCGGGTACGGCCTGGAGTTCTAGAGGTTTTAGCAAGACGGCTCTGGTCGCAGATGGCATTTAAGGCAGATGACTTGCCCGAGTTTGAGCGACCTGCAAAAGCAATCTCAGCGCCAATATCAGGAGGCAGAGCCTTAAGATTTGGGGCACTTGTAATGAATTTTGTACGCCTAAAGTCAATTGGCTTTGTCGTAATTGTGTCGCTCATAGTAAGTCTCTTGTAATAAGGAATAAATTATTTGGATAATAAAGCCTGCTCAAGAATTTCATCAGGGCTTAGCTGTGAATGCTCCTCAAATTCTCTGACCTTGGTAAAGTCAGTATCGTCCATGGCAAGCTCAAGATAGAATACAGCTCCGCTGGCTGTCTTGAAAGTTATACGTCTTACAATTGGATTGTCTAAAGACATATTGATGTTAAGCTCGACGTGTTGCGGCAGAGTCAGCATTTTTGGCTGATTCTGTGTAATATGTGAGTGTAGCTCTGAGGAAACTTTACCTGTAAAGTTTCCTATAATCTGATTCATAAGCTCACCTAAAGTTGCCGCAACATCATCAGAAGTATAGTTTTGAGATATTTCATTGGCAGTAAAACCCATATACCTCATGTATGAAGAGTAGATCTCCATAGCAGCTTCTTTAGAGAAGTTGAGTACTACCATGCCTGAGAATGAGCCTGTGAATAAAACAAAGGTACCGATATCTGGACGCAGTGTGGTATGTCTAATTCTTTGTACCATTGGTGTGAAGGTAACTTTAACTTCAGCTGCAGTTGACATAACATAGGTAAGACTATCGCAAAGATGTAACATGATATCGCTTGATGTTATAACAACTTCCTTGAATGTATCGTCTGACATTTTCGGCTCCAATATAAAAATATGTAATTAAGTTTTCAGTTGTATAAAATTTAACAGCTTCGATTATGTGAACATTCTAACATCAAATATATATTTTTAGGCTTAATAAAAGAGTTTTAGATACAAATTACTATCTAGATGGTATGGTTAAAAAAACATAATAAAGACCATGCTCTGTCACCTGTAAACTTGACGGTGATCTTGATTTAAGATGGTGTCTATGTGCTCATACGTATTGATAAGATAAAAAACTCTATTAACATATACGCTGTTAATAGAGTTTTTTTATACAGGAGTTACTGCAGCTTACTGCTGCATTGTGTTATTTGAGGTTAAGCTCTTTAATTTTGCGGGTTAAGGTATTTCTTCCCCAGCCTAAAAGCTTTGCTGATTCTTGTTTGTGATTACCTGTAAATGCCAGAGCTGCCTCAAGCATAACTCTTTCAAATTCAGGAACAGCCTCAGCAAGAATATCTGTCTCGCCTGCTTTGAGTCTGCCGTCAACCCAGTTTCTAAGTTGCTCTTGCCATGATACGGGCTCTTTTGATGTGCCTGTAATTGAAGTGGCAACTTTGACTTGTGCTGTCTTGGCATGTAAAAACTCAGATGGCAGATCTGATAGTTGAATATCACGCCCTGTAACCATAATGGTAAGGTATTTACACAGATTTTTAAGCTGACGCACATTGCCAGGCCATGGCTGACGGCACAGAAATACTAAAACCTCTGATGTAAGTTTCTTTGGTTCAGTATTATTCTCAATGGCGCACTGAGTTAAAAAGTGCTTAGCCAGCATAGGAATATCGTTGTTTCTGTCTCTAAGTGGAGGCATATTGATGTGAATTACATTAAGTCTGTAATACAGATCGGAAATAAAGCCTTCATTTTCAACAAGCTCTTCAATACTCTTTGAGGTGGCAGCCACAATACGCACATTGCACTTGTGAGGCTTGGTAGCATCAATAGGCATATATTCGCCACTTTGCAGAACCTGTATAAGTCTTGTCTGTGAGCTTATAGGCATTTCACTGATTTCATTGATAAACAGTGTACCGTTGTTGGCCTTGAAAATAGCACAGTCCTGCTGTGACTCCTCAGAGCCGAAGATTTCAAAGTCAATTGAATCTGCAGGCATGGATGACATATTGACAGAAATAAAAGGACCTGACTGTCTGTCTGAGTGATTGTGCATGGCAAGAGCTACTAGCTCGCGGCCTGTGCCTGACTCACCGTGGATAAGTACAGGTACCTCGGTCTTTGAGACACGGCCAATGAACTTGAATACCTCCTGCATGGCAGGTGATTTGCCGATAATCTCTGCATCACCTAGAAGCTGCTGATCATTCTGATCTTTTTTATTTTGCATATTGACTCTATGCACGGCTGCACGTCTTATAAAGCTTATGGCCTGTTCAATATCAAAAGGTTTTGGCAGATATTCAAAGGTGCCTTTTTCATATGAATCAATAGCGGCGGTTAAATCAGAGTGAGCTGTGATAATGATAAAAGGTATGTTCTTATCAACATCATGTACCTTCTGAATAAGAGAGATACCATCAACACCTGGCATATTTATATCAGAGACAATAACATCAGGTATTTCTTTCTTTAAAGCCTCAAGGGCCTCCTCGCCATTCTGAAACAGACGATGTGATATAGAGTTGACATCAAGTGCCTTATCAAAAACGAAACGAATACTTGCATCGTCGTCAATGACCCAGATCATTGGATCCATAAATTACGCTCCTTGTTTATTTTTTTCTTTGCGAAGAGGTAACAGTATTCTGAATGTTGTCTTACCTTTTTCACTTTCGCAGTCAATTGTGCCATTGTGTCTTTCTATGATACTTTGCGCAATTGAAAGACCCAAACCATTACCGTCCTGCTTGGACGTTACCATAGGATAGAAAATTGTCTCCCTTATATTCTCAGGGATGCCAGGTCCATTATCAGTAATATCGATAGCAATGGACATGGAGTACTTAATCCCATTGATGATCATGCCTGCCATAGCGCGAGTTTTGATTTTTACAATAGGATGCACTGTTTCTGAGTCATTTAAAGCCTGTACAGCATTGGAGATAATATTGAGCAGTGTCTGCTCAATAGCATCCATATCCATCTTGATTTCAGGCAGAGAAGGATCATAGTCCTTTTCAAAACGTATCTTGCCTTTAGTCTCCATGGATTCAAGAGATAGTACTTTTTCAATAATGTAGTGAATATTGCAGTCCACCAGCGGATTTGGTCTTTGCGGACCCAGCAGTTTATCAACTAGATTCTTAAGTCTGTCAGTCTGATCGATTATGACCTTGGTGTATTCTTTTAATGTGTCATCTGAGTTATAGGTCATCTCTAGCAGCTGAGCTGCACCTCTTATACCGCCAAGAGGATTCTTGATTTCATGGGCAAGGGATCTTATAAGATCGCAGGCTGCAAGATGCTGTGTTCGTCTTTGGAAGTTGTCATTGACCTTTTGCATATAGTCAATGGATTTGATTTCAACCACCAGACCTTTTCCTTTACCACCATATGAGGTGATATTCATATCTACACGCATCTGAGTGTGAGGCTCGGGGCTGATTACTATATCAGAGGCAGTAAAGCCCTGAAAGTTTGGTTTTATAGAATTTGACAGACTGTCGAGCAGATTCTTTTGTTTCTTGTCTATAAGATCTGTAAGCTTTAAAGTCAGCAGTTTGCTCTGAGACATGCCCAACAGCTGCTCAGAGGCTGTATTTGCAAATACAATACGTAAAGCTGTATCTGTTACAAGTATTGCTGTAGCGATGCTCTCAATTATAGCTTTAGGATCGTATTGCATATAACACCCACCGATTAATTATATTAGCGGATCCATTTTAGTGCATTATCACAATTATTGATATAAAAAAATACTTATTAGCTAAAAACCGCACCAATAAAAACACAAATGCACCAAAATAGAAATAGACATTTATAGACTTTAGGCAAAAAAAAGCCGATATTGAGGCTTATGTCAATATCGGCTGTATCTTTATATCAATAAGTTTTTTATTCTTCAGCTTTCTTACCGCCGGCAGCTCTGAAGGCTTTGACACGATCCATCTCTGAGAGGAATTTCTTTCTGATACGAATGGACTTTGGTGTTACCTCAACTAGCTCATCATCATTGATAAACTCAAGAGCCTGCTCAAGTGACATATGCACAGCAGGGGTAAGGATGATGTTGTCATCAGAGCCTGCAGCGCGTACGTTTGTCAGCTTCTTGGTCTTAAGGCAGTTTACAGTAAGATCGTTGCCTCTGTTGTGCAGACCTATAATCTGACCTTCATAGATTTCCTCGCCGGCATCTACAAATAGACGGCCACGCTCCTGCAGGAACCACAGGGCGTATGGTACTGATTTACCTGTATCGTTGGAGATAAGAACGCCGTTGACAACGCTCACCAATGGAACCGCCAACAAAGTCGTCATACTCTTCAAAGGTGTGATACATAAGACCTGTACCTGAGGTTAAAGTCATATATAAAGTCTGGAAACCTATAAGACCTCTTGATGGAATTCTGTAATCAAGACGTACACGGCCCTTGCCATCAGGTGACATATTCTTAAGTTCACCCTTGCGACGGCCTAGCTCTTCCATTACAGAGCCCTGGCAGTTTTCATCAAGATCTAGAGTCAGTACCTCATATGGCTCAAGAACTTTGCCGTTTTCATCTTTATGTAAAATAACCTCAGGGCGTGAAACACCAAGCTCATAGCCTTCACGTCTCATCTGCTCAATGAGCACAGACAGGTGCAGCTCCCCACGACCGGATACCTTGAATCTGTCTGCATCAGTAGTGTTTTCAACACGTAAAGCTACGTTGTGCACGAGCTCCTGACGTAATCTTTCCTCAATATTTCTTGAGGTGATGAACTTACCTTCTTTACCTGCAAAAGGAGAAGTGTTGACACAGAAGTTCATAGAAACTGTAGGCTCATCTACAGACAGAGCAGGTAGTGCCTCTACATTTTGTGGATTGCAGATAGTATCTGAAATCTTAAGCTCACCTAAACCTGTTACTGCAATAATATCACCGGCTGAGGCCTCTCCAACCTCGCTACGGCGCAGACCAAGATAACCTAGCACCTGACCTATACGACCCTGTCTAGTCTGACCGTCAGCACTTACAATGGTTACAGGCTGATTGGCTTTGGCTTTACCACGGGTAACACGGCCTACACCGATAACACCAACATAAGAGGTAAAGTCAAGTGATGAGATCTGCATCTGGAATGGACCTTCACTGTCAGCCTTAGGTGGTGATACTTTCTCTATAATGGTTTCAAAAAGAGGATCCATGGTGTTGCCATGCTCATTAGGATCAAGTGAAGCCCAGCCTGATAAAGCAGATGCATAGATGATAGGGAAATCAAGCTGTTCATCTGTAGCACCAAGATTATCAAAGAGATCAAAAACCTGATCTATAACCCAGTCAGGGCGGGCGCCTGGTCTGTCGCACTTGTTGATAACAACAATAGGGTTCAGACCCTTGGCAAATGCCTTCTGAGTTACAAAGCGTGTCTGTGGCATTGGACCGTCAACTGCATCAACAAGCAGCAGCACACAGTCTACCATTGACATAACACGCTCAACTTCACCGCCAAAATCAGCATGTCCTGGGGTGTCTACGATATTGATTCTGTAGTCATTGTAATTAATGGCTGTATTTTTTGACAGAATAGTAATGCCGCGCTCTTTTTCAATGGCATTTGAGTCCATCACGCGTTCCTGACCAAGCTCAGTTCTGTCAAGAGTGCCCGACTGGCGTAAAAGCTTATCAACTAAAGTTGTTTTACCATGATCAACGTGGGCTATGATCGCAATATTGCGGATCTTTTGTACATCCATGTTTATAAACCTGTATTGACTTTGAGGAGATTGCCCTCTGATGAGTATAAAAATGTGTGAGTATTTTAACGTATTTATCTATTTTTGCTTGCATATTTATAAAAAAAAATTGCAAAGCATAGATTTATAAGGACTAAAAGCGTGCAAATTTGATAAATTGAGGCAAAAAAGCCGTATTTAAAGTGGAAAGTAATTGTATATAGTAAATATAGATTGTGAGATATCTTGGCTATCTGTTAAAATTATACAAAGTTAAATATGATCTAAAAAGATATTTTTAGATTCCCCGCAATTTACAGGTTTCAGTTTAGTAATACCAGTTCAAAACCTTAGATTTAAGGTTCAGGAGATAATTATGTCAGTAACTGAGGTGCTCGAGCTCATTAAAGATAACGAAGTAAAGTTTGCAGATCTGCGTTTTACCGATACCAAGGGCAAAGAGCAACATGTCTCTATCCCTGCAAGCCTTATCAATGAGGACTTCTTTGCTGAGGGCAAGCTTTTTGACGGTTCATCCATGGCAGGATGGAAGGGAATTGACAAATCAGACATGATTTTAATGCCTGATCCAGACAGTGTACATATTGATCCTTTCTTCCTTGATCCTACCATTATTGTTCGCTGCGATGTTCTTGAGGCAGATACAATGACAGGTTATGACAGAGATCCAAGATCTGTAGCCAAAAGAGCAGAAGAGTATCTGCGTTCAACCGGTTTAGGTGATGAGGTGCTGGTAGGTCCAGAGCCTGAGTTCTTCCTTTTTGATGATGTCAAGTACTCAACCAAGATGGGTGGCTGTATGTATCAGGTGGACGATTATGAGGCTGCCTGGAATACAGATGCTGAATATGAGCAGGGTAACCTTGGTCACCACACTTCTGTAAAAGGCGGTTACTTCCCTGTACCTCCTGTAGATCCATCTCAGGATATCAGATCAGAGATGTGTCTGGTTATGGAGGATATGGGTCTTGTAGTTGAGGCTCACCACCACGAGGTTGCAACCTGTGGCCAGAATGAGATTGCCACCAAATACAATACTCTGACCAAGAAAGCCGACGAGGTTATGATTTACAAGTATGTTGTGCACAATGTAGCCAATAAGCACAACAAGACAGCTACTTTCATGCCAAAGCCAATTTTTGGTGACAACGGCTCAGGTATGCACTGCCATATGTCTATTGCCCGCAATGGTGTAAACACATTTGCCGGTAATATGTACGGCGGTTTATCTCAGGAAGCTTTATGGTTTATAGGCGGTATCATCAAGCACGCCAAGGCCCTGAATGCTTTCACCAACCCATCAACCAACTCATACAAGAGACTAGTACCACACTTTGAGGCTCCTGTAATGCTGGCTTACTCAGCATCCAACAGATCTGCTTCTATCCGTATTCCTGTAGCTCAGAATCCAAAGACTGCCCACATTGAGATTCGTTTCCCAGACTGCATGGCCAATCCTTACTTATCATTTGCCGCTATGCTGATGGCTGG
>NZ_UAPU01000008.1 GCF_900445255.1 Anaerobiospirillum thomasii | reverse complement strand
ATTGATGGTCTTAGGCAGTACATTAAAGCCATTTACCACCTTTCTGCCAGCCTCTTCCATTGCCATAGCTACAGAGGTATCAGACTCAACATGGCCAAAGTCATGGGCAAGAGTCTCAGCACTTGGCACCATTGGAGCAGGAGGCACAGGAACAGGAGGGGCAGAAGGGATAAAAGCATTTGACTGCATCATCTGCGGTGTCATCTGTGGCTGTGGCTGAAAGGCCTGCATAGGCTGAACCTGTGGGGCCTGCTGTGGCTGAAAGCTGTTAAAGCCATTAGAAGTGGGCTGTGCGCCCACAACGGTTGGTCTTGTATTGAAGTTTGATACGTTAAAATCTGCCATTTTTATATTCCTTTTTAATTAATTGCTTTTGTTCTTAAAACTCTGAAATTTGCGCCCTGAACTCTATAGCGGGCATATAGCTCTGGGTGCTCAATCTCTAAGAGATCTTATTGATTGAGATTCTGCCCTTTTGAAGCTTGTAGGTAGCCAGGACGGCACCGTTTGCATCTTGAATGCCTTCGTTTTCTCCGATAGCTGTGACTATCTTCTCTTGCAGTGTGTCTGCCTGCTTTTCAAGTGCCTTTATTTGGTCCTTAATCTCTCTGTAGCTAATGACAGCGTTTTTAATGTCTGCATCTACCTGAGCATAGTCACTTGAGTGCTCTGCATTCTTTAGATCCTTGATAGTCTTTGGAGGCTCCTGATCTAGAAGAACATGCTTAACCCACCACTCATATGTGTTCCTATGGAGTTCAACAGCTACCTCTAGATCAAAGTCAATGGTATAGACACGATAGTCAGAGGTCTGCATTAGGACAGCAAGGTCACAGGTTCTGACACCGGTAAGGAGCATATACACGTGAACTTGTAAGATGTACTCCATAGGGACTTGAGAATCCTGCACGGCAAGCTTGCCATTTATGTACTTGTTGCCAGGGCCCCACAGCATGACGGTGTCTCCGTTGTCGTCTATCTCGTTAGTAGCTGTGTTGCGCCTTGTTGTTTTTATTTCTAAAATAGATACAGGTGAGTTTGGATTCTCCTTGGTTGTTACAATGCGATCAGGAGAGCCGAACAGCCAAAAACATGTGTTATCATTCAGAGTCGGACAGGTGTGTAGCATCATGCCTGTGCGCTCTGCGTATTCTTCTGCTATAACGTCCTCAAGTCTCTGACCCCAGTGTGTGGCATCATTGCCCTTGAAAGGCTCTGCACGTCCTGTCTTTTCAAGCCAAAGCTCATAAGGGCTCTTGTATTTGCTAAGGCCAAGGATTACAGCCACATCAGAGCCACCAAGACCGCACTGACGCTCTGCAAAGCCATTTGTCATAGCCTGTAAGGCCTTTATCTGCGATCATTTGGTTGATTTTGGCTGTGCGCTTATCATGAATGTCGCCTGCCTGCTCATAGGTAAGACCCTCAATTATTGGTAAGTCAGTCATTAAAAAATCTCCAAAAAGTCAAACAGTGTTGCCACTGCAAAAAATAGAACTGTTGAAATAAGGGCAAACAAGAAAGCCTCTTTGTTCATTGATTCACTCATCCAGTGTTTAAATTCTTTGGTCATTGGATTTTTCTCTATCATCAATTTGTGCTAGTTCATCAATTAAGGCTTTGTATTCGTTGATAACAGCCTCTTTTTCTTTGTTGCTTAAAAGCGCCTTCACCTTTTCAATAACTATCCTGCGTCTTAGTTTTAAAGTTGAATTAGGGGCAAATGTTAATAATGTAGTGCTTTCGGTCATATATTTCCTCTTTATGATGAATTTGATCATATTATATGTTTAATATAGAAAAAATAAAGATATATATGAGTTATTTTAAATATTTTATGCAGATTTATTGCATATCTGTATGATAAATAGGGTAATTTTTATGCGACAAGTGTTTGCCATGGTGCATATTTGAAGAAGCAGGAGGGAATTGTAGGGAATTAGGGCAAAAAAAAGCCCCAGCAAGGGGGCTAAAAAAAAGACAATTAAAGTTTTTTAATGATGTTTGTGACTTTGCCTTCAATCTCTGTATCAGCGCGGACAGGAATTAAAGGGAATTGAGGGTTGTCAGATTTAAGATAATAACAGCCTGTTTCATATACAAGGCGCTTAATTACGTGCTCTTCATCTTCTACTCTTGCGCATACTATCTGATTGCGCAGATCCTGAGGATCTTTCTGTAAAGAGTCAACAATAACAAAGTCTCCATTGTTGATGGTTGGCTCCATGCTGTAGCCTGAAACCTGCACAATAAAGATGTGCTCATGAGTTGGAACAATGTCCGACAGAGTGCCTAGATCGTCAGGATAGCGATCTGTTGGAAAGCCAGCACTGGCAGTTCCTGCAACCTTTGGAGAGTTTAATTCAAAAAATCTGGTGGCGTGTTTGTATATTCAAGCAGAGCGTCAACTTGTTGATCCGATGGTCTAGCTTGTCCATTCTCAATGCGAGATAGTCTAGATTGAGATATCTCCATGGCTGTGCAGAAGTTAGACTGTAAGAGCCCTGAGCTATGTCTTAAAAGCCTTATTTTTTGTCCCAATTCTTTATCACTTAAATGTGAGTATTTTGATCGTCGCTTCATTCTATTGTCCTCTCTTAATATGTAACTTTTAAAGTATAGGAAGAAAAGCGCATATATTCAATGTTTTTTATGGTCTCAAGCATATTTTTTATTGTTAGGTGAAGATTTTATATTTATTAAGTCATATAATATGCTAATATCAGTTATATTATATTTCTTTGGAGAGTATATATGCGTTCTTTTTCTATTTCTAAACGAGAATGTGAATTAATTCTGTTCTTTCAAGGGCTATCAAAAAATCAGTTTGTCTCAATAGATGATCTTTTATTTAAGTTCAAAATTTCAAGGCCTGCTCTTTTTCAAACATTAAGCAGGCTCAAGGATAAAGGAATAGCAGAATATGCGACACAAAGATCGGACGGTTCTCTCATTGTTTATCCAAAGGTAAAAATTATTGAGGTACAGTGATGGGGGCAGTTGATAATTTTAATGCTGAAACTTTTTTAATCCCTAACAGCTTAAAAGGCATATTTAAAAAATGTGGAGTCTCGGAGCTGTTAGCGTTATTCATTTTAGGTAAAGCTTGTCACATGGCAAAGAAAAAAGGGCACTGTGTCCTTTCGGATGCAAAAATTCAAGAGATGATCCCTTTTCCTCTGTATCGCACTCAAATTGCAAGAGCGCTTCAGGTGTTAAAAAGTGGAGATTTGATCAAAGTGTCTCGTACAGGTTTACACATGCACGGATCTAGAGTGATTACGCCTAACTGGGAACTTTTAGCCTGTAAGACCGATGACGTCAATGTACACAAGGCGTGTACAACTAGTTGTACTCATACAGATACATCTAGTCGTACACAAGATGTTACTTCTAGTTGTACACACTCTGACACCTCAATGTACACACAGTGTGACGTCAATGTACACAAGGCGTGTACAACTAATAACCTAAGAAACCTAAGAAACCTAAGAATATATATAGAAAGGTTTTTACTCAAATTTTATAAAAATAATTTAGACCAATTGTTCAAAGACAAGGATGTATTTCGTTGTGATTTGACAGAGGCTAAAAAGACTATCCCTTTTGATGGTGGGCCTTATGAAGCTCTGACTGATTGGATTTATACAAATATCAAAGAGTGGGCCAGAGAGCTCTTATGTTGCAAGTACTTTTATCACGATCATGCAGGCAGGTGTGAATTTAATCTTGAGCCCGTGCTTGACTATGCTCTTGGTCATTACGACCCATCCAAGGGCGTTCACTTTCTTGATTACTTTCAAACAGTGATTCTTAATAACTGCAAAATCTTATTTAGAAAGTACAGAGACGGTGAGGATAACTACATTGAAACCTTTGGCAGACTCTTTGATCGCCTGATGTTGCAAAAGTGGCTGTTTCAGAAAGATGAAAAAATGAAACTTACACCTACATGGGCTGAGGCTCATTACTTTGCCTTTGATGATAAAGCTTTGAGAAAAATAAGACGCCACTGCCGTGAGGGCTATGACTTTAGCGGTTATGACATTATTGCCAAAAAGTACATAGGCACCAAAGAGCTAATCATCATTATCAATGCATGGTTTATACATTTCTGCCTGTATCGCTTCAGGTATCACAACGATATGCATGACACATGGAGAGATCTCTTTAAATTTACAAAAAACGAGGATGTCTTTCTCAATGCCTCAGATAAGGAAATGCTTGATTACTTTGCAAGTATATGGGGCGTCTTTAACAAAGCATATACGCAGTTTAAGCTGCCTGCCGTGACTTTAGATGAAACCTTGGATGCTATTTTTAAGGAGGGTGAATAATGAATTTTGATAAAGCACAGGTGGCAGAGCTTTTAAACTACTTTGAACCAAGTGAGCGTGATGAGTGGGTGGACGTCTTCCGTGCGCTGGGGAATGCCTTCCCTGGTGACGGTGATGTCTTTAACAGATGCGTCTCATGGGCATCAAGGAGTGATAAGCATGATGCAGCTGCTGCTAAACATGAGAAGAGTTTGTTTTATAAAGATAATCAGGGAATAGGGATAGGCGTGCTTATTAAAAAGGCGCAGGAGAGAGGTTTCTCAATGCGCCAGGGACAAGTATTCTCAAACAAATCAAAAGTGGATGATGCTGCTGTAGAGCTTAAGTCATCAGAAGCGGCAGAGATGACACTCTATGACAGCATCAAAAACTTAAGCTCTTTGATTATAGCAAATTTGATTATGTATTGCACTGCCGAGGACAGAAGTAAATTCATCTCACGCTATAAAAACAGCATTAAAAAGATCCCTGTGGAACATGTGGGCATATTCAAGGCCCTGTATGAACATACCAAGACTCACAGCATCTTTGTCCTCAAAGAGTTTAGGCAGACCCTGCACAAGTTTAATGTGTCTGATGAGCTGTTTAAGGCTGTAACAAGCGCATCCTCTCCTGTGACCTTTGACACGCTGTGCGAACAGATGGAGCAGATGATAGACAAGGCATCAAGATTGCAGATTATCAATATATCAAAGGCCAATATCAAAGCAGCACTTGAGGGCAGTGCCTCAGATATGAAAGATCTAACCAATCAGGCCATGATGTGCCTTGGCTCCAATACAGGACTTAAAGAGCTCAAAGAAAGAGATGAGGTTTTAAAAAGCTGTAACTCTGCCCTTAATGATATAAGCGATCCTGATGTCTTTAACCACCTGTATATATCAACAGGCTATCAGAGCATTGACAATCAAGTCTATGGTTACAGACGTGGTGAGGTCTCCATCTTGGCAGCACATACAGGTGTGGGTAAGACCTACTTTGGCATTGAGTCTGCCCTGCGTGCCATTGACAACAATAAGCGCGTTTTATTTTTCACCGCCGAGATGAGTGTGGATTCAATCGCACAGCGTCTGTTTATGGTCAAAATGAAAGTGACCGAAAAGATGGTCAAGGAGCACGGCTTTCCACATAAAGCTTTTAATGAGTTTAAGCAGGCCTACGATCTGAACAACAATTTAAAAATCATCGGTGGGCGCTCAATGTCTATCAATGATATCAAGAGCAGTGTAGACAGTGCCAAGTTTATAGGCGATGTAGATCTGATTGTCATTGACTATCTGCAAATTATTGAAAACGACAGATATAAAAGGGGCGAGCAGTGGGAGCAGATTTCCGATGTTATGCGTCAGCTTGTAGCCCTGGCGCAGGATAGTGATACTGCCATTCTTGTTCTGACTCAGCTGACCAAGCCACAGTTTGACAAGGGCAAAAAGAAAAAAGAGCCGACCCTTTATGACATTGCAGGATCCTCAGGTGTTGTGCGTGATGTCGCTCTTGCCCTTATTCTGTTTAAGGATGATGAAAAGTCAAACTTTAAAATGGTGGTGGCCAAGTCACGCTATGCATCAACATCAGTGCATTTTGAGCTTACAAGAACCACAGGCGGTGGTTTCCATGTGCTAGATGGCTCTTATTCAAATTCTAAAATCTTTGATCAAAGTGTTGCCACAGTTAAGCCTTCAATTAGTGCTGATAATGTACTTGATGAGTTCACTCCACGAGATGAGGACTATGAAATAGCGCCAGGTGTTGAGCCTAAGAGTGCTGATGATATGGATCTTGAGGTGGCTTATATGGTGGGGGATGGTGAATTATGATCTCAATGGAAGAGGCTGGGGTCACTGCTGCATCTTTGCCTTTGGCATTAAAGAACGTGGCGCAGGGGCTCTATTCTCGGGGCTTTGATGTTATTGGCTCACGAGGCAAGCTTCCAAACCTGCACAAGTGGAAGGGTGTTGATAGGGCGCAGCTGCTTGAGTGGTGTATGTTGAATTTGGACAACGGCAAAGCCAACAGTCTGACCTTAAGGCTTGATAATACACAGCTGTGTGCCTTTGATTTAGACTTTCCGAGCTCTGACTTTACCGATGATTTTATAAGACGCATCAATCGTGCCGACCTTGTACCTCAGCTGTTCACGACCTCAGGCAAAAAGGGCTGTAAGATTTTCTTTAGGGCGCCTTTTGAGGTTAAGCAAGAGCTGCCTCTTCACCTTGGCCCCTCTGTTGTATGTGATGATGGCAGGAAGTTTGACCTTGAGATTAAAAAAGACTTGAGCGTTGTCTTTGGCGCCTATCCAGAGCATGAGAAGCTTTACAGTGAATATCCTGATACCACATTTATCGTCCAAGTCTCACCTTCTGATTTACCTGAGCTAGATGCAGATAAGATAACCCGCATCAAGGTAGCCTACTGCAATACGATACAGGAGCATGCGCTAAAGGGAGCGCTTGTATTCAACTATGGCTTTAATGACGCTGTGCAGAAGGTTAAGGCTGTAATCGCTTATGATGTGCTACACAACCATAACAGGATTTACTCTTTTCTCATTGATGTGGGCGATGAGATTATCCTGCGTGCCCTATGTGACTTCTATGATGGGCAAACAATCAGACGATTACCACAGACAGCGCAGGCACAGCCCTTGGTGCAAGCAGTTAAAGAGATGCAGCAGGTTAAAGACATGGAAGTCATGCAGCTGCACGCCCTGGCCTTTGAACAGATTTACGAACCGTACAAATTACACCTTATGGGCGTGCTGGCGTCCAAGGGAATTAATACAACTATGCAGAGCAGTGTTATAGAACTATATGAGCGATATTTTATAGAGCGTACCTGCGAGCGATATAAGGAGTACCTATGCTAATACTTCAGCTGACCATGCCACCGTCACTAAATCAGAAGCTTGGCAATATCAAGCATAAGACAGCATGGAATGATTGGAAGTACAGAGAGCGCAAAAGAATTTTAAAGCAGCTGCCTGAGGGGTTTGAGCCTTTTAGCTGTGATGTCTATCTTTACATTGATTTTTATTTTCCTGACAATGCCCGCAGAGACTTAGACAATTACCTTAAAGCCTTGCAGGACACATTGACCTTGGCAGGGGTGTGGAATGATGATAGCCAAGTCTGTGACCTCATTGTAAAAAGGCAGGGAGTGCTGCCACCTGGATCATGTACTCTTGCGATATGGCCAAAGTCAGAGAGTGATCCTTTGGCTGATTGGATTTTATAAAATACGTTATATAATTGCATTATAGAAACATGGAGATATAAAATGCCAGGATTGATTGTAGCTATGTTTAGCCTGTTTTCATTGGCTATTGTTTTAGGTGTTATTGCCTATTTGTTGTATAAAGATTCAAAGAAACTTTAGTTTTAAAATGCCGGGTATATTTGCTTTATTTTTTATTACAGCGTGTTTTGCATTTGCTGTATTTTTAATTATCAAAGCTTTAATAAATTTTTAGTCCGTATTTAAGGGCAGACAATGCGCTACATGACAATTGCAGATGTAAGAGACATAGCCAGAGTGAAAGACTGCAATGGCAGACATACAGAGTTTAGGCACCTGTTGAGTCAGTATGCTATATGGTCCCGTATTGGCCTTGATAACCCTAAGTATGTGACCTTCCTTGGAATCAAGGGCAGTGAGGGTGAGATAGCAGAGGGGAAGCGCAATGTTTTATATATTACAGATGAGATAGGGTTGTTTATTGATAACAAAGTCAGCATTGTGCGCTTTCATGATGAGCTTGGCTATAAGCTCTTTAAAGAAATATACATCAATAATTACAACATAGAAGATTTAACATCGCTGTCATATATGCGCAAAGCTTTTAAGCGTGAAGGTTATTATCTTGAAGATCGCAATGCATCAGAATTATTGGCTCTGTTTATTGAAAAAATAAGGCAGCGTTGTGTTGCTTAGGCAAGGGTCAAAATTGCAAAAAATAAGAACTTTGCATAAAAGATGCATAAAAGATGCATAAATTATCTATATTTTTTCAACGCTATTTTTAATTAAATTTCTTTAAATATCAATAATTTAATTCATAGATGATAAACCTTATCAATTTTATTTTATAGCGCTATTGCGCATGTGTACGTAAAAGGGTATATTGACAACATGGTCCCCGCGTCGCGTTGCGCCCGTAGGGAATTTGAAAAAATTTTATAACTTATGCATTAAACTCCAAGCTGTGATCCAAAGTCACGGCTTTTTTTTTGTTTCTGGAGGTCCAAAATGGAAAGGTTCTACATATGGGCCGCCGAGCACTCCGTTGAAGTCTATACAACCTTCGGCCTTTTTGCTGCATGGGCTGTCAAAGGATATAGGGATTACACCTCAGGCGAGAAAAAGCCACGCTTTGAAAGGGCTATATCTAATTTCATGTGCGCCCTGCTGCTTCTTGTCTTTGTCGTGCCCGCATTAGAATACTTTGACATCAAGCCTGAGCTGATACCATTCATAGGCGCAGCCTTTGGCGCTATGGGTACAGAGTCTATCATCATGCTGACCTCTAAAGTCTTTCACACTGTCATCTCTCAAAGAGTACCGGTTATGAGCCAGACCGTAGCTGAGGATATAAAAATTAAAAGTCAGACAGCACAGCAGAGGACGCCAGGCACATCCGGCAAAATGAATTCAAGCACAGGAGGATATCAGGTGCCTGAACCTCCTATGCCACTTGATAAGAGGAACTGATGGAGAATGTTAACCTATTAAAGCCGTCAATCAATTTAGCAAGATTTCAGACATATTTTTACAAAGTATCAAGAACAGCCTTTACCGACCCTGCTGATAACGTTCTAAAAATCGGACTTAATCACACCAACCAAGATATTGAGCCTTTCACTCAGAATAGCACCTGGGACGATAAAAAGATCTTCAAAGTTTGGAGAGCTGACCTTTACTACGAGTGCTTTAGGCTTGGCAAGTGGCTGCAGGGGTATAAGGTAGAGCAAAGGCACTATGATGCATTGATCGATCTTTTAACTGATGATGTCTTTAAACTTGCTGATTTTAGGCCTCATAGCCTGATTGAGCTTATCAAGTATGGCTCTTTTGATGCAGCTGCTGATCAATTTCTGCGCTGGGTCGTAGACTTAGAAGGGCAGGTGTCAATGAAACATATTAAGAGGGCCTTTGCACGGCGAGCATACTTTAAGGGTGAAGATTATCTGCCCTTTACCTTTGCCAAGGTCAGCCCATTGAACATTGAAACCCTTAACGATGCTATTGAGCGCGAGGGTTACTGTGCCATTGAGAATGAGAATACAGGACTTCAACTAGTGAGATTAGCCTAAATGGAATATTTGCTTACATGCCTTGGCTCAGCTTGTGTCATTGGCTTTTTAAGTTATTTGTTTAATTTTTAAAAGGGAAAATAGTATGAAGGCATCAAGTGCATGCATTTCTTTGATTAAAGAATTTGAAGGATTAAGAACAAGGGCCTATAAGTGCCCCGCAGGAGTGTGGACCATTGGATATGGTCATACCGGCCCAGATGTGAAAGAAGGCAATGTGATCACTCAAGAGGCAGCTAATGAGCTGTTGAAGATTGACCTTGAGCGTTTTGAGCAGGGTGTCTCTGTCCTTTTACAGCAGAAAAACATTGAAGTCAATCAGAATCAATTTGATGCCCTTGTGAGCTTTGCCTATAACCTTGGCATCGGTAATCTTGCATCAAGCACGCTTTTAAGAAAGCTTGGCCTAAATGATATCCAAGGCGCAGCTGATGAATTTCCAAGATGGAACAAGAGTCTGGGGCAGGTGTTGAAAGGTCTGACCTTACGCCGAGAAGCTGAAAGGGCTTTATTTTTAAGCTAAAGGCATCGTAAAATATCATCAACAAATTGAGGTTGGTGTTTTATGGATGTTTATATAAATCTGATATATGCGGTGTTAGGCGCTACATTTTTCTTTTTTTATAGAACCATATGCCTAAATGCTTCATTAAAGCATCAGAAGCTTGCCTCTGCATATCTTAAGAAGATCCTTGACTCTGATGTTGATGATAAGTTTAAAGACTTTGTGTACTGGGAGTATAAAACTATACCTTCATTAAGAGCTTTAATTCTTATCCCTATCTGTTTACCAATTTCAGTTTTTGTAAAAGGTAAGGGATCATCAGAGATAAAAGACCATCCTATGCTTAAAGATATAGAGCATAAGACTTATATTTATAATCTGTATAAGACTGCCGTCCAAAGAAGACCGGTTTTAATGATAACTGTTTTAATTGTGAGCATGCTTTTATTAACAATGGCCTTATTGCTCTCAATAATTCCTTTTATATTTACAGATAAATCAAGAACATTTTTTGATAGTATCCGATACATATCTGCTTTTAAATATTTAGGTTAGGCTTTAGGTTAGTGCAATATCTGTAATACAGATTAAAGAAAGAGACCTTCACAAAAATGGAGGTCTTTTTTTATGGGTACAAAATATGGCCAAAAAAATAGGCACCCTATTGAGGTGCCTTAATCATTATATACAGTAGGCTAATTATAAAACATGCTAGACAATGTTTCAATAAATTTAAAATCCTTAAAAGGTATTTTAAAAATGCTTTTATTTACTGAAAAAATGACAGTTAGATCGTGGATAGCTTTTACTTTAGGCTGTATGGCTTTTGTAAGTATTTGTGGTTCTTTGGTCTTTCTATGTGTCTGTTTAGGGTTAAGTTTTATTAAATAAAGAAGTTGAAAATGAAAAACGATAACACCCTTGATAGAAAATATAAAATTATTGCCTTTTGGACAATAGAAGCCTTTTTTCTAATAACTATGCTTGTGATGGTTAAAGAATTATTTTAAAAATCATATGAAAGGAATACCAAAATTAATAATAGAGTGGACTTTGGCGACATTTATTGCTCTTTATGGTCTGCTGTTTATAGTGCAGGAATTTGTGGAAGTTTACAGATATATTTTTAAATAAAAATATTGATAGTATAAATAAATCCGTGTATAATAGTCACATGAAGTTGAGGGATGGGCCCAAAACATAAACACGGAGGAAAGATGAAAACCGCAGAGCTTAAGCGGTTGATTGTGGCAAATGGCGCTACTTTTAAATGCCAAGGCACAAACCATGAAAAATGGATAAATAAATCAGGCGAGATTTTTACAGTGCCAAGACATCGCAATATTAAAGATAATCTTGCAAGAGCCATTATAAAACAATCAAAAGCTTAATTTAAGCCCCTGATAAGGGGGCTATTTGCGGAAGTCTTTAATATTATGAAGCTATCTGATTATTTATACTATCCTGCTGTAATTGTTGAAGAAGATCATGGCTATATCATTAATATCAGAGACTGGCCCGGCACATTCAGCCAGGCTGATACCTTTGATGAGGCTGTAGATATGGCTTACTCTTTAATTTTAGATATGGCCACCTTTTATGTGCAGGATAATAAAGAAATACCGCATGGACTAAAAGCTCAAAAAGATGATGTGGTGATTGATATCCCTTATGATATTGCTATTAAGTTTATGCTGCGTAACGCAATGCGAGAGGAGCACTATAGGCCGATAGACTTATCAAAAAAATTAGGAATTACACCACAGAAATTAAATCAGGATCTAGGCTTTACGAGAAAAACAAAATTAGACACTATCGCGTCTTTATTTAAAGCTATAGGAAGATCTCTTTCAATAGAATGCTGATGACTTGAGAGCACCCATATGGGTGCTTTTAACAAAAGGATTGCGTTTGAAATATCTCAATATATAATTAAGAATAAACGAGTTGGTGGCCTTAAAATGAACAAAAACACTAAGATTTATAAACCTGTTTTTCAAGAACAGCTTTCTGCATCAGAATTCATAAAAACAATGAAAGAGAATGGCTCAAAGATCAAATCATCTCGTTTTATTCCTCCTGTTATTGGTAAAGTGGGTGACTTTGGGAGCTTTGAAGTTTCATATAAGACTATGGTGCTTAAATAAATGATAGAGAACAAAAAACAGTCTCTGCCATGGTTTAATGCTGACGGTATAGATGCCCCAGGTGATGAAATCCCAGAGCTTACCCCTGAATTAATAAATAAAGGAAATGTCTATATTGATGGTAAGCTTGTAAAACGCAAAGGCCGGCAAACTGAAATTAATGCGCTATTACGCAAATCTATGGTTTAAATAGGTAATTTTAATGAAGGCACCCACATAGGGTGCTTTTTTATTGTCTGAAAAAAATTAAACCCCTAGTTGAGTTGGGAGCTCCTAGGGGTTTTAAATTGTAAACACAGGAGATAATTATATCACATGTTTAATAGACATGAGATTATTTTATTTTTAAAGCTTTATGAGGCGTTTATGCAAGATGTCTATATTAGATGGGGCGTAAGACTGGCTGTATATATTGCTTGTTTATACTGTTTGGCTGTTACTGTTGAAAGATGGATCAAGATATTTATATAAAATTAAACCCCTAGTTGAGCTGTAACTCCTAGGGGTTTCTATTAGGCTAATAGAGGACATTATATTGCATGTTTGATAATTTATCAATATCAATTAAAGGGTTAAAAGGGTTTATGAAAATGCTACTGTTTACTGAAAAGATAACAGCAAGAGCGTGGATCTTTTTTATTGTGTTATGTCTTTGTATTGTTGGCTTAACCACGTCCTTTATGCTTTGGCTTACTTCGGATTTAATTATATCTTTGGTAAAAAATTAAACCCCTAGTTGGATTGGCGTCCCTAGGGGTTTTTACATGTGATATAGGAGACATTTTAATTGGAATTTGATGTTTCTGCAAGTGAATTGATAACATCAATAGCTTGCCTAATTTTGGTGATACTTAAGAATATGAAAGGTTTGGCTGAAAAAATAACACAATTATCACTAGCAGGCATAGCAGTAATATTATTTTTTTATTGTTTATTGTTGCTAATAGAAAAGATAATTCGCATTTTTTAATAAAGCAATTAAAGGAGATATTTATGCTCTTTGAAAAGTCGCCATTATTTCAAAAAATACTAATGTGTGCCCTTATTTCAGTGATATTTGGTTTTAGCTCAATATTATTTTCAATAGCCTACTCAGTGGCATTTAGATAATTAGAGGCTCTATGCTTGGCTTTATTATTTCCAACAGCAAATTTATTGCCGTGGTTCTTTTAGCTGTGGGCGCTTATTACATGGGCTACAGCATGGCATCGGATAAATATAAGCTTGAAATAAAAGAGCTTGAAATTAAACTTTTAAAAGAGACCATAGCACAGCAGGATAAAGCAATAGAGACCACCAAGGCGGTGACCTTTGGCATTAACGAGATTCAGACCAATGCGCAAAAAGATATTGATGACATTAACCGCTCTTATGAGCATGTGCTTGACAGCGTGCTCAACGACAACAGTGCCAGTAAGCAAGCGCAGCTGCCCGACCCTGCCACCACTGCCGATAGAGCTTCAGGCTCCTGCACCTGTCCACCACCTAGAAAGAACACACAAAGCCTTAAGGAGCTTGTAGGTATTGGCAGAGACTGCGATCTGATATCGGAAAAATATAATAGACTTCTAAAGATATACACAGAGGCGCAGAAGGCTGGCATGTAGGCTATAATTACTACATCATGTCAGAGGGCTTAAACATGTCAGAGAAAAGAGCAGAGACAAATAAACTTATTGATCGCGGTGTTGAGTTTTGGAAGTTTTATTCTCAGTCCATGTATCCTTATCAGGCTAATACGACAAAAACATATTTATGGCTGAGTGTTACTATTATTACTGCCCTTGTAGCTGTTTATGTTGAATTTATAAAAGATCCGCAGATAGCAGAGCGGTATTTATATATGCAGGGGCTCATTTACAGCTTGTATTTAATATCATGCTTCAGCTCTGTAATTACTTTGACCTTAGGCGTTTTATGTTTGTCATCGTTATGGATAGGCAAGGCTCATGTTGGGCCTTATGGTGTTGGAAAAACATCATGGATGTTGGACTATCTTGATGAGGGTGTTGATTCAGAGAGTTATCTGACTAATTTAAGAAAATTTGCTGAATGGGTAGACTATTCAATTATGTCATTTTCATATGTTATACAAAGAAGGGCGAGTTATTTAAGGGCACAGAGCATCTGCACCCTTATATCCATTTTTACAGGTATTGCCTGCGTGTTTTTTCTTGTGTTGACAAAGGCCAGTTAGAGAACTTATTTGTTTTTAGGGATGCTGCCAAAATCACTAGGAAATGGTATTTTATCTGTTGGTACATTTGGATATGGTTGAGTTGGTTGTGGATTTTGTGGCTGACTCTTATTTTTCATATTTCCTCCATGGGGTGTAAATGATGCTATGGTTTGTAGTTTTATTTTTGCTGATTATATACCCCATTCTTGACGATTAAAATAAAAATAATTTAATAAAAAACATTAAAAAAGCTTTACAAAGTATTTAATATTTATTATAATAGTCACATGAAGTTAAGGGATGGGCTCTTAACACTAACATGGAGACTTATGAAACTTTCAGAATTCTTAAAACTCATCAAAAAGCATGGTGCAGAATTTGACCATCACGGAAAAGGGCACGATGTTTGGAGATTGGGAGATAATGAAGTGAGAGTTCCAAGGCATAGCAAAGAAATCCCCACAGGTACAGTGAAATCAATGCTAAAAGACCTTGGAATCAAAAAATAAAAACAAGCCCTCGCAAGGGGGCTTTATCTGAAAGTTTAAAGTATACAGCTATGAATATCAATGATTATTTAATATACGGTTTTAAATTTGAGCAGGAAGATCTTGGTTTCTCTGTTTTTGCCAATGATGATATAGGTGGAGCAACATGTGGCGATACATATGATAAGGCTTATTATATGGCTCAGTGGTTTGTAAGGGATACGGCTGATTTTAGGTTTAGAGATATGGAGTTTATGCCAAAGGCTCTGCCTCTTACAGAGGGCATGGTTGCTGTGAATATTGGAGTGGATAGTGCTCTTAAAATTATGTTGCGCAATGTCATGGTAGAGACCAGGACCAAGCAGGTAAAACTTGCCAAATTGATGAATATCAAACCTCAGGCAGTAACCAACATTTTGACCTTTGACAAGGGCACTAAAATAGAGACTTTATATCATGCCTTTGCCGTGATGGGGAAACCTTTGCAAATAGGGTGTTAAAATAGTCTTTAATGTGACACCCTGAGAGTAATCTCCAGCGACATAATGCTGACTGACAAATCAGGGCGTTTTTTTCTATGGAAGTTTTTATGAAAAGAGATTGGATACTAATCAAGGAAATGCTGTTGGCATTAGAAGAAGATCGGTTTTCAGAGTATTTAAACACTATAGAGCTTCCTAATTCAGTGGCCATGAACTGCAAGACAAAGGAAGCCTTGGAAAGAGCTAAATATATTCAGGCTAAAAATATACGAGAACATATAGATCTTCTTAAAGAAAGCCACATAATTGTAGATGTAAAAACCGATACAGAAAATATAAATTTTGGATTACGTCTGACAATGGAAGGGCATGACTTGCTTGACTCTATCAGAGATAAAGCCATATGGAACAAAGTTGTGTCCATGGCTCAAGAGGCTGGCGTGGCGCTGTCGTGGGAAGTCATAAAGGCGGCCATACCTAAGGCAATCCAATCAATTCTATAAGTCTCCATAGCACAGAGCCCTCAAATGAGGGCTTTTATTTTGCTTCAATATTGTGCATATATTTATTATGTGTATTAATATAGTGCATTTATAGAGCGTCTTAACTACAAAAATCATCATATTGTTCCACAATAGTGCATACAATATCGCAGATGCTCTATAAATGTGCTATAAAATAGTACAAAATAATTCCACAATATAGAATATTAAAAATGTCAAGTAAATAAAATCCTTGTATTTCAATGGCTTGGGTCCTTCTGCACTGTTTTGGTGATGCGGATGCACAAGCCCCCGAAATATCGCTCTAGGGTCATTCAAAAAAGTATGCAACGGTTTAGCCTATGGTTTATCAAGATGGCATCAGTGTCAGAGCATTTGCCAAGCTTATTAAGAGGTCAGACACGCAAGTCAGACGCTTAATGCAGGCAGGCAAATTGACAGCTGATGATAACAAACAATTAAGCCCCACAATCAATATGAAAGAATGGGAAGCTATCAGCAAAGAAGAAACCACTAAGCCAACCAAGATCACCAAAACCACAGAGCCAAAGAAACCAAAACAGAGAACCTACAAGACTGACCTCAATGAGCTCTTTGACTTAGCTGAAGAGAACCCTGCACAGGCACTCAATAAAGCCAAGGCGCTTGAGACTATCTACAAAGTGGAAGAGCGTCAGCTGTCCTTAGATAAAGAAAAGGGCAAGCTTGTGGAAATTGAAACCGTTAAAGCCACCTTCAAGGATATTGCCATCAAGGTAAGGCAGGAAATTCTTGCAATTCCACAAAGATACGCAGGGCGCCTTGAGGGCAGAAATGAGCGAGAGATAGAGACCATGCTTGAAGAAGCTTTGGCCGAGGCTATGACCAAGATGCAGCTTGACCTATGAAAACAGTAAACGCAAAACAAAAAGAGCTTACAAGGGCTTTCTTTAAAGCCTTTACGCCTAAGCCTGTACTCAAGGGGAGTCAATGGGCCGATCGCTATCGTTATGTAGCAGCATCTACATCACCAGAGCCCGGCAGATGGGTATCAAGCAGAACGCCATATTTAACTGAAATCCTTGACGCCTGCACTGATAGACGAGTGGAGCAGGTCTATATTATGGCTGCATCTCAGATAGGCAAGTCAGAGCTGCTGCTTAACATCATGGGCTACTACATTCATCAGGAGCCAAGTCCTGTGCTATTTATTCAGCCAACTGATGAAACAGCCAAAGCCTTTTCAAAGGAGCGTATAGATCCAACAATCAAGGCATCACCTGTCCTGCGTGAGATTGTGGTGGAGGACTCCAAAGGCATTGAAAGACAGAGTAACAACACTGTCCTGAATAAAACCTTCGTAGGTGGCTATCTGGCCATTATCGGAGCTGTCTCAACCTCAAAGCTTGCATCACGTCCTATCAGAATTCTGCTTATGGACGAGATAGACAGATTTAACAATACGGCAGAGGGTAGCCCTATCAAGCTTGCACGTCAAAGAACTTCAAACTTTGGCAATAGAAAAATTATAGGTGTATCCACTCCGACAATTAAGAATGAGGAAGATCCAAAGCCAACCATAAGCAAAGAGTTTGAGCTGTCAGACAAAAGGGAGTTCAAAGTTATGTGCCCTCATTGTGAACAGCGCTTTGTTATGAAGTGGGAGCAGGTACGATGGGACAAGAATGAGAAGGGCGAGGTAGACGAAGACACAATAGGTCTTTTCTGCCCTAACTGTAAAGCCAAGGTACGAGGCGCAGGTAAGCCATCACCTTCACTGATTGAAAGTGGCATATGGGAACCAACAGCTAAGAGCAAGATAAGGGGCTATCACGTCAATGCCCTTGTGTCTCCGTGGGTACATCTCTCCACCTTGGTGACAGAATTTATCACAGCATCACGCAACAGAGATAAAGAAGCTTTAAGAGTTTTCTATAACCTAAGGCTTGGCCTTCCATTTGAGGAATATAAAACAGCCATGCTCAAGTGGGAGAAACTGTATAAGCGCTGTGAGTATTATCCTGTTGACGGCTTTTCTTCTTCTGTCCTATTCCTTACAGCAGGAGTGGACGTTCAGCGTGACCGTTTGGAGATCTCCATATACGGCTGGGGTGTGGGTCGTGAAGCATGGCTCATATCTCACCGGCAGATTATAGGCAACCCTTTAGAGGGCGAGGTATGGAAGGAGCTTGATGGCATCATTCTGCATTCAAAGTTCCTTAATGAGGATAAACAGCCACGGCGTTTAGTTGCCACTTTCATTGACTCAGGTGACGGCGTCATGACAGAGACAGTTTATAAATACACACGGCAAAGAGAGCGCTACAGGGTTGTTGCAATTAAAGGCCAGGGTGGTGAAAACAAACCTTTTATCAACCGACCTTCAAGACAGGGCAACTTTAAAGCGCTCCTTTATGTGCTGGGTGTAGACGCCGGCAAGAGTATTGTGACCTCATGCCTTGATCTTGAAACTACAGGGCCTATGTACATGCATTTTCCAAAAGGCGAGAACTGCGTTGATGAGGAGTTCTTTAAACAGCTTACAGCTGAGGTGCAAAGACCTAAAAAGAATAAAGATACAGGCGCTGTCAAAATGGAGTGGGTAAAGCTAAGAGAGCGAAACGAAGCGCTTGACTGTGCCGTCTATGCACGTGCAGCAATGGAAGCTTTAAATCCTGACTTTGAATCAATAGCCAGATCACTGCAAGGAAATGAAAATGACTGAGTTTAATGGAATAACAATTGAATTTGCAAAAGAAAGAATAAAGATGTGGCTTGATGCCGAGGCGGCAATAGCAACAGGGCAAAGCTATAAGATAGGATCGCGCACTCTGACACGTGCCAATCTTAAAGAAGTAAGAGAACAGCTAGATTATTGGCAGGGCAAACTTAATTCTCTTGAAAACGGAGGGAAAGGCCGCCGTATTATCAGAGCAATCTGCGAGGATCGTTAAATGATACTAGATACACACGGCAAGCCCATACGGCTTGATAAATCGTATGCACGCTCTGGCGCATCCTATGCCAGGAAGTCTTTAGCCTCATGGAGCACATCAGCCCTAAGCGCAGATGAGGACATAACACAGAACCTTGACACACTAAGAGCACGCTCAAGAGATCTTTACATGAGCACGCCATTGGCCACAGGTGCGATAAAGACCATAAGGACCAATGTCGTAGGTTCAGGCCTTGCCCTTAATGCTCATATTGATCATGAAAAATTAGGGCTGACACCTGAGGACGCCAAGGAGTGGGAGAAAAATACACAGCGTGAATGGGCTCTATGGGCTGAATCCTCTGCATGTGATGCAGGGCGCACGATGAATTTCTATCAGATGCAGGGCTTGGTTTTAGCCTCTGCCCTTATGTCTGGCGACTGCTTTGTGGCCATGCCATATATAAAAAGGCCTGATAATCCATATTCCTTAAAGGTATACATCATTGAAAGTGACAGAGTGTGCAATCCCACTGACAGCCTGATTAATCCAAATGTGGATATCATGCAGGGCATTGAGCTTGGCACTTATGGCGAGCCTGTGGCCTACCACATTGCCAAGTATCACCCTAATGGTTCTTTTTATCTTATGGGCAAACAGCAGGAATGGAAGAGGGTGCCGGCATTTGGTGCCAAGACAGGCAGGCGCAATATATTGCACATCATGCCTGACTATGAAAGACCGGCACAGCGCCGAGGCGTGCCACTGCTTGCCCCTGTTATGGAAGCATTAAAGCAGTTAGAGCGCTTTACCAATGCAGAGCTAACTGCTGCCGTCATCAGTGGATTGTTTACAGGCTTTGTAACAACTCAAAGCGCAGACGGTCTGCAATCTCCTTTTAACGATTTGGGAGACAGAGACAAAGAGCGCAATGAGATAAGCATGGGAAATGGCTCTATGGTGTACCTGCAAGAGGGGGAGAACGTCACCTTTGGATCACCGGGTAGGCCTAACCCCGAGTTTGGTGGGTTTGTGCAGGCTGTCTGCCGTCAGATAGGTGCAGCACTTGAGCTGCCTTATGAGCTTTTAGTTAAGAACTTTACAGCATCCTACAGCGCCAGCCGTGCATCTCTTTTAGAGGCTTGGAAGGCATTCAGAATGCGCCGTCAATGGCTGTGCGATTCTTTCTGTCAGGCTGTATATGAAGAATGGCTTGCAGAGGCTGTATCACTAGGACGCATCAGTGCTCCTAACTTTTTTAGCGATTTATCATATAAGAAGGCATGGTCACGTGCCGAATGGTCTGGCGATGCACAAGGCCAATTAGATCCACTTAAAGAAGCAAATGCAGCAGTTGTAAGAATCAACAATGGACTTTCAACACGAGAGAAAGAAGCAGCAGAGCTTACAGGTCTGTCCTTTGAAGTTATTGCCAATCAGCTCACAGCTGAGAGTGAAGCACTAAAAGCAATCACGCCACAGCAGGGAGAGTTACCACCTGTAAATAAAAATGAGGATGAAGAATGATTTCATTTAACAAGAAAAGCAATACGCTTTATATCAGTGGCGCCATAGAGGGCGCCCATTTTTTTAAAGAAGGGGATTCTAATACTGTCTTTGAATTATCTCAATACGATACAGCACGTGCCCTCAATGTTGTGATTAACAGCCCAGGCGGATCCACAAATGAGGGGCTTGCAATTAAAACCTTTTTAGAATCATTGGAGATACAGCCGAGGATAAGCGTCACGGGTTTAGCTGCAAGTGCTGCCACTTTGATCACCTCTGCCAAGAATGCCCATGTCACTATGCAAAAGGGCTCAATGTTTATGATCCACGAACCATGGATCACAATGCAGGGGGCAAAGGATGATTTAAAGAAGACGGCAGATAGATTAGATAAGCTTACACAAAGCATTGCTCAGCTGTATGCAGAAAAAACCAATCTTCCTGTACCACAGCTTATAAAAATGATGAGTGAAGAGACATGGCTTACAGCTGATGAAGCTGTGGAGCTTGGCTTTGCTGATAAGGTGGACGGTACCAAGTCAGTAAACGCAAGCATTGACAATAATAAGCTTTCAATAGGTGGTCTTGATTTTAGCTGTGCTACCTATTGTAAATTACAAGAATTTTTTCAATGTCACCAAGAGGACGAAATCACCATGAATGAAGAAGTAAAGACCGAGGACAAGAACCTCACTGTTACAGAAACTAAGAGCGCCGTCACTTTCACAGATGTAGCTCAGATGATTAAAGCATATCCTGACTTTTGCAGAGCTATTGCAGATGAAGCCTTTGCCAAAGGACAGAGCGCAGAACGTGAGCGCATTAAAGAGCTTGATGCTATGTCATCTAAACAGCATGAGTCACTTATCAACAAGGCCAAGTACGAGACCTTTGAGGATGCCAAATCATGCGCCTTCAATATCTTAAAGGCTCAAAAGCAGCAGCTTGATGAGCAGGCAAGCGCCTTGCAGTCTGATGCATCTGCCCTTCAGGAAGTGGCAGGAGTTCAGGATGATGTAATGACCTCAGCAGAAACACAGCGCAATGCAATGATTAAATCAATTTTAGAGAACATGTAAAAGGAGTTTTCAAAATGGCAGAACTATCAAGAGATTTAGGCAACGTTGAGTACGACAAACTGCTTGCAGGACCTAGAGACTGGGTCAAGTACACCCACAATGAGGTGGCACAGGGTGAGAACAAGCTCAAGCGTGGCTGTCTTGTAACCTATGACGCAGCAACCAAGACCGTGAAGGCATGCAAGCTTAAGGCTGATGTGGTCTATGGCATTCTGGCTGAAGATGTGGATGCTACAAGCTCCAAGGTATATGCCCGCATTTATCTGTCAGGCGCCTTCAATGAAGAGGCTTTATCCATGGGCACACCTGGCGATAGTGGCAAGGTTGCAGACTTTTATCTGTCAGCCCGTAATGTAGGCATCATTTTCAACAAACCAACCAAGTAAAGATTTAAACAGACGAGGTATAAACTATGTCAACTCAGACAGGAAATGTTTCACTTTATGATTTTAGAACTCTCTTAGGTGTCGTGCAGCAGATGCCAAGAGAGCACACCTTTTTGCGAGATACATTTTTCCCAACAACAAAGACCTTTATGACCAAAGAGGTTGATATTGATATTATTGGTCCTGATAAGCGCAAGCTTGCACCGTTTGTACATCGTTATACCGGTGGCACCTTCTCATACAGAGATGGCTATTCAACCAAATCATATCAGCCTGCACGAATTGCCCCTATGATGATTACTACAGCTGATGAGGCTTTTACCCGTGCCCCAGGTGAGACTATTTACAGTCAGTTCAATCCTGCACAGCGTATGAATGCCATTGTAGCTGACAATCTTAAACAGCTTGATAAGCAGATTACACGCCGTGAGGAATGGATGGCAGCGCAGGCACTGTTTACAGGTAAGATTGAGATGAAGGGCGAGGGCGTGAACGATGTGCTCACCATGTGGGACAATGCCAAGAAGCCTGAAACCGACATTGCAACCAAGTGGGACCAGCCTAATGCCACACCATTTGATGATCTTGTAGCATGTGTGGACAAGGTGGGCGAGTTATCTGGTCGTACTGCCAACAAGCTGATCGTAGGTCGCAAGGTTCTAAAAGTCCTGATGAATTTCTTAGTCAAGGACGGCTCACTTGACCCACGCCGTATAAATCTAGGACACATTGAGCCTGCCAAAGTACAGGCCAATGGAGTGCAGTACATCGGTACTCTGTTATATCCTCATCTTGATATCTACGCCTACACCGAGACCTTTGTGGACGATGCAGGAACAAACACACCACTTGTGCCTGACAATATTGCCTTCTTAGCATCTGATGGCGCTATGACCACACGAGCCTACGGCATTGTAGATATCATTGATGAGAATAATAACATTCGCTTTGTTGAGGGTTCACGAGTTGCCAATTCATGGGTACAGCGTGATACACCGGCAGGCCGAGTGGTGCAGATGATTTCACATCCTCTGATGATTGTTAATGAGCCTTATGCGTTCCATGTTATGAAGGTATTATCCTAATGAAATACAGAGCACTTAAAAACTTTATTTTTGAGAGTGCCTATTATGAGCAAGGAGCAGAGTACGAGTTTGAAACTGTACCTGCCCTTATCAAAGATGGGTATCTTGAGAAAATAGGCAATGCCGAACCACTTCCACCAAAGACCGAGGAGACACAGGAAAAGGCAGATCCTTCTTTAGAGGCTGATGCTGATATTGATGATGTTATGCAGATGCCTGATCTTGGTGGTGAGGGCAAAGGTAAAACAATAAAGAGAAAATAAACATGATTGATTTTAAGCAGCAGTTAGCCTTAGACATTGACACCTTTATCAATCTGTCCGAGTTTGCAGACATTCACAGCATTAACGGGCAAGAGGTCAATGCGATCATTGATTCCAATGCCCTTGATGAGGTAGCCATTAAAACCGAGTCAATGCAGGCTGTATTTGTTAATGCTATAACGATCTTTATACCGCAAGGGTCGCTGTCACGCCTGCCACTTGTTGATGAGGATTTTGAGCTTGATGGATACAGCTACACCTGCAAAGGCTTAAGGATTGAGCAGGGCTGTGATGCCATTATTGCTGTAGAAAATCAGTCACGTTAGTTTGTAAAGCTATAGCGCTTTGAGGGCGCCTTCTATGTTTTCAGTAAAAATTGACGACAAAGCTATTGAGAATGCAAAGCTGTTGTTATCTCAAATCCCCAGAGGGGCCGAGAGTGCAATAAGCCGTGCTATCAATCGCACCATGCAGGGCGCCCGCACTCAGATAGTGAGGGTAGTAAAAGAGCGCTACACTTTAAAAGCTACAGATATAAGACAGACCTTATCTGTCGTTAAGTCAGATAAAAACACCCTTACAGGCGAAATCAAATCAAGGGGCACGCAGTTAAATGCCTCACACTTTATGCACAGACCTCATGGCGATACTACAGGCAACAAGCGCAGACAGGTGTTTGTTTCATTCACCAAAGGCAAGCGCTTTAGTGTGGATCGTGGTTTTGTGTGGCAGGGGCGTATTTATAAAAGAGAAGGTAAAAAGAGACTGCCAATTCAATCCATGTATGGCCCATCTGTCCCTCAGATGATAGGCAGTAAGGAAAGTATTGAGCGCATTGAGCGAGGCATGACTGATACATTCAATAAACGCATCATGCATGAGATTGATGTTTCATTAAAAGGGTATGACAAATGACAGAGTTTTATTTAATAGAGAGTTTGCAGACTTTTCTTGAAAAAACGCTAAACGACATCAATCAGGACAGACCTGGCACAGACAGGGAGCCATACCTTGGCAGTCTTAGAACTGTAAGGCCTTTAAAGGCAGAGATGCAGGACAAAGAGCAGGCGGTTAAGGTCAATATATACAATGGCTTTGTGCCCTCTGCCAAGCAGGAGAGCTCTGTGTTTCCTTATGTCTCTATCTTTTTATTAGATGGAAGTGTTGATAGAGAGTACTGCACCTGTAGAGCGCAGTTTGATATTGGTGTTTATTCGCAGGAAGATAACAGGGCACTGATGAATATGTTAAGGCGTATTATTAACGGCCTGTCTCAGCTTGAAAACTACATGCTTGATAATAAGTTTGAGCTTTCACTGCCATTTACATGGTCAACCTTTGAAGAAAACAAGCACCCTTTTCATAATGCATCAATAATAACCTCATGGAGTTGGTATGCCCCATGCCCTCAAAATTTCTCAACAATTTAAAATCTAGTCAGAGGTAAACATGACAAAAAATCAGAGCAAAGGCCCTGAGGCTGTCGCACGTCCTGAAAGTGCAGAGCATCAGGATAATTCAATTGTGTACATTGGTAAAAATGTTCCACGCCTGGGGCTTAAAACGTACACGGTATACACAGAATATATAGCTATTCCTGAACATATCAGGGCAGAGCTAGAAAAATCACCAATATATAAAGCTTTATTTGTTCATGTCAGCATTATGCGCCATGCAGTTGCTGATCTACATGATAAAACCTCAGCTTTATATCAGATAAATTCATCTTTTAACTAGGAGCTAAAAAATGGCAGCATATAAGCACGGTGTCTATACATCTGAAACACCGACCTCACTTATACCAACCACAGAAGTATTATCTGCTGTGCCTTTTGTTGTAGGCATTGCACCAATTAACATGGCACAAGAGCCAAGTGTCAATGAGCCAAAGCTTGTATACTCATACAAAGAGGCTGTGCAGTACTTTGGTGTTGAAAATGCCACAGATGACGGCAACGGCAAGAAGAGCTTTAAATACAACTTATCTGAGTTTATTTACTCTACCTTCAACTTCTACGGCAATACGCCAATTGTATTGGTCAATGTTTTAGATCCTGCCAAGCACAAGAAGACAGCTGATACCACAGCTATTACAATTGACGCCAAGGGGCAGGCAGTAATTCAGGAGTTTGGCTGCGTTGTCTCAACTCTCAAAATTTCAAAACCTGATACAGGCTTTTATGCAGAGGGCACTGATTATGTTACAGCCTTTGATGATGACGGCTATCTTGTTATCTCTGCCCTTCCTGAAGGGAGTGACGGCAACTTCAAGCTTGCAAAGCAGGAGCTGACTATTACCGTTGAGAAGTTAGATCCTTCAGCAGTCACCAAAAAAGAGATCATCGGAGGTGTGACACCTGAGGGCAAGAAGACCGGTCTTGAGCTTATCAGTGAAGTATATCCACGTTTAAGAATTATACCGACCCTTGTGGCCTCTCCACATTATTCAGCAGATCCTGAAGTGGCGGCAATTATGGGCGCAAAGGCTCTTAACATAAACACCGTCTTTAATGCTATGGCCATAGTTGATGCTGATACCAAGACCACCAAGAAATACAGTGATGTGCCAAATTGGAAGAACAAGAACAACATAGTAGATCCTAATGTAGCTGTTACATGGCCACAGATTGAAATGACAGGCACAAGATACGCATCATCAACCCACCTCATTGGCGTGCTTGCAAGAACAGATGGCGAGCGTGACGGCGTGCCTTATGTGTCTCCTTCAAATAAGAATTTTGAGGGCACAGGTCTTTGTCTTGAAGATGGCTCTGAAGTGGTGCTTGGCAATGAAGAGGCTAACTACTTAAATGGTGAGGGCATTGTCGCAGCTCTGAATTTTAGTGGTGGATGGAAGATATGGGGCAATCGCACTTCATGTTATCCAGCCAATACCGACCCAAAGGATGCCTTTATCCCTGTAAAGCGCATGTTCTTCTTTATTGCAAACACAGTAGTAACCACAATGTGGCAGAAGGTAGATGAGCCTGGGAATAGACGCCTTATAGATACCATTGTTGACTCTTTAAATGTATGGCTCAATGCTTTTACTGCAAGACAGCAGCTGCTAGGTGGTCGTATTGAGTTTAGAAAGGAAGACAACCCTGTTACAGAGCTAATGGACGGCAAATATCACTTCAAGATATTTATAACCCCTCCATCACCAGCACGAGAGCTGAGCTTTGACTTAGAGATTGATCCAACTTACTACGAGACCTTATTTAATTAAGGAGGTGATATATGGCAAACAAATATCCAGATAAGACAATTAATTACAACGTATATTCAGAGCAGGGCGAGCTTTTAGGCGTTGCAACAGCAGAACTGCCCGAGCTTGCATATATGACTGAGACTTTAACCGGTGCAGGTCTTGCAGGTGAGATTGAAACACCTGTGACAGGTCATTTTGGCGCCATGTCAACAACTCTTAATTTCAATGCTATTCAAGCTGATGCCATTGTTTTGCTTTCAACCAAGGGCAACACCCTGACACTGCGATCTGCACAGCAGGCACTTGATATGGCTGAGGTCAGTACTCATAAGACTCAAGGCATTAAAATTGTACTCAAGACTTTGCCAAAGACTATGAGCCTTGGAAGCTTTGAGCCAGGTGCCAAGACTGACACTTCAATTGAGTTAGAGACTCCTTATATCAAGATTGAAGTTGATGGCAAGCAGGTGCTTGAGATTGACAAGCTTAACTTTAAGTGTGTCATTGGTGAGAATGATCTTCTTGAAAATGTACGAGCTAATTTAGGATTTTAAAAAGAATGTCCATATCTACTACTAAAGAGGGGCTCACTGCCTCTCTTTCACGCCCTTACACCTTTGAGGGCCAGGAATACACCTCTGTGACCTTTAATATTGATGATAACTTTACGGGTGGGCAGTTTAAGCAGCTCTATCGCAAGTACATAGCATTAAGGAAACAGACTGATGCGCAAAGCCTTGTCATGGATCGCATGTTAGTGACTGCAATTATTAACAATGAGTTTATTGACTTTGCAATGTGTGAACTGTCCCATCTGCCACTTGAATTTTTCAATGGACTGCCCTTTAAGGACTATATAGCCCTAAGTGGGACCTTACAAAATTTTTTCACCGATTCGGTATAGGCAATCTAAGCGATCAGAGTATTGAGAAATATCTAAAAGAGTATTTTAAGAATTTACTGTTCTTATCTATTCAGATAAAGACTCCGTACTCTGATATGTGCCATATGCCTATACTTGACGTATTTGAATGCACAGAGAATTTTATTTTATACACTAAGGAATTGAAAAAGAAATGAGCTCAAAGGTTTATGAAATTGCAATGCAGCTTAAAGGCAAGCTTGAGGGCTCATTTATTAAGAGCGCAAGCAATGCAATTAAGCATGTGGATAAGTTAAATCATTCGTTTAATTCTATTGCTTCACATAAGCTGGCCCTTGATAAGATCTTGGCGCAGGCGCAGGCAACAAAGAAGGCTTACTATGCCTACGATGAAGCCAAGGCCAAGGTCAAAGCACTTGAAAAGCAGTTACAGAGTGCCAAGAGTGGTCACAAGGAGCTAAGAGCCGAGCTTTTAAACGCTGTTAACGCCATGAATAGGGCAGAGAAGGCCTACACAGATGGCAAGAATAAACTGTCTCAGCTCAAAGCCGAGGCCAATGCCACAGGTAAAAGTCTTAAAGACTTAGAGGCTAAATCCGATGCCCTTAATAAGAGACTGCAAGCCAAGGCCAACATAGAAGCGCAGACACAGAAGGCGCAGGCCCTGGCCGAGAAGGCAGAGTCAATGCAGGCCAAAGGATTAGGTAACATAGCCAAAGCTACAGCCATGACAGCAGCTGCATTTGGCATGCCGATAAAAGCTGCAATGGATATAGAAGATCAGACTGCCGAGCTTAGAAAGTACACTGACATCTCTGATGAAGTCATGAAAAAGAACAAGGAAATGGCCACCAAAATGGCTGTTTCTACAGAAGAGATGGTGGCTTTACAGGCCAATGCTATGCAGTCAAACATCTTAGATGCCAATGACGCCAAACAGATTGAGACATATACGCAGACAGCAGCTAAAGCCATGATCGCACTTACAATGACAGGTGATCAAGTGGGCTCAAGTTTTGCAGCTATTAAAAATCAGATCGCTGGCAACATGGAAGATACAATCAAGGCCTTTGATCTTGTTAATGCAATAGCCAACAATACCACAGCTGGAGGTAAAGAAACTCTTGAAGTGCTAGAGCGTTCAGGTGGTATGGTTGCAGCATCTACTAAGCTCACCACATCGCAGATTGTTGCCCTATCTGGTGCTTTTTTATCGGCATCAGGAAGTGCAGAGGTAGCTGCTACAGCACAGTCAAGCTTTATCAATGCCCTTATGGCAGGCTCTAACGCCACTAATACACAGTTAAAGGGTTTTGAGAAGTTAGGGCTTAGCCCACAGAAGATGGCCAAGGCTTTAACTACAGGCGGAGCAGAGGCACAATACGCCATTGAAGAAGTCTTTAAACGCATTAATAAGTTATCAGCAGATGAAAAGAACAGTGTTGTAGGTCAGATATTTGGTAACGAGGCTGGGCTTAAGAAAGCTGTAATGACAATGGCAGAACAGGGGCATATATTAAGTAAGCCCTTTGAATTGGCAGCTAATGAGCTCAACTATTTAGGATCTATGCAAAAGGAGTACGAGGCCAGAGCAGCAACAACATCAAATCAGCTAGGTATTCTGAATAATCTTGTCACAATTATATCGGCTACGATAGGTTCAGTTTTTTTACCAGCTATTAATGAGCTTTTGGGTGCAGCTATAGAAATGTCACAACCTTATATAGCGTGGATAGAAAATAATAAAGAACTAGTCAAAACTATTGGCACAGGCGTGGCTATTTTCTTGGCTCTTATAGCAGCAATAGGCGCGGCGCAGTTAGCCTTTGGCCTGATGTTAAAGCCTATCATCAGTTTAATTAACATCTTTGTGATGCTTAAAAAAGCTATGCTGTTGGTCAATATGGCCATGCTGGCCAACCCTATAGGCCTCGTGATAACTGCTATTACTGCCCTTATTGGCGTTGGTTATCTGTTATATAAACACTGGGACACAATTCAAGCTAAGGCTGTAGAGCTGTGGGCAACTTTTGAGCAGAAATTCCCAGCTATGGCATCGGTGGTTAAGACCGTGGCCACGGCTATTGGTCAGTACATTAACTATGTTAAAACTGTGCTGTCCAACATGCTTGGCTTTATTGTCAATGTGTTTACAGGCAAATGGGGTGAAGCATGGGCTAATGTTAAGAACATCTTTAAAGCCATGTTTGATGCGCTCAAAGGTATAGCCGAGGGACCTATCAACTATGTGACTGACAAGGTGGAGCAGGTCAAGGGCGCCTTTGGCAATGCTGTTAATTCTGTAAAAAGCTTCTTTGGCTTTGGTGATGATGCCAATGTCAATGTGAATGCCACAGCATCACAGCCAAGTGTCACCTCTGCAACTTCAATCCCTGCACTTGCAAACGGTGGTATTGTCTCAAAGCCGACCCTTGCAATGATAGGAGAAGGTGCAGAGAGTGAAGCTGTGATGCCACTGTCAAAGCTAGGCTCCATGCTTGGCACTTCTAGCACCACAACCAACACCACTAACAACGCTCCTATAACCGTGACCTTTGCGCCAACTATCAACATACAAGGCGATCAGAACGTCAAGGGACAGGTAAATGAAGCGTTAAATGTGGGCTCAATTAATCTTAAGAAAGAGCTTGAGAAGTTGATGCGTGGCAGTGGGCAGATAGCTTATTAAATATACTGTGCCATTTATTGCTTTAACTGAGTATCGTCTTTGAGAAATAAATATGCCTTAAAGCACGCTGCAGTAAACAATAAAACAAGTACAGCAGAGATTGTAATTATAGAAGTAGAAGGCTCTATAAAAGGGGATAAAATAACTACAAATATACCAACTATGAACCCAATAACTAGAGCCCCTACTATTAATTGAAAACCAATCTCAACAACAGCAACAACTGCAAGACAAAGCGCTTTAATTAAATTATAAAAGGTAATTAGAGTTTTCATTTTAACCTCTTCTTAAGTGCAAGGCTCTATGGATAAATTATAGAATAAAAAATCAAAAAGGGTGTTTATAAATGAGAAGCTATGTCACAAAACAAGGCGACACATGGACATCATAGCCAAGGCGCAGCTTGGTAGTGAGTTTCAAATGCACCAATTGATTGAGCTTAATTTTAAGCACAGAGATATTTTAATTTTCTCTAGTGGAATTGAGCTCAATATTCCTGATGTTAATCCTAGCCCCTCAACTAACAGCGAGCAGTTGCCACCATGGAAAAGAGTAAAGTAATAAAAACGCTTGTAAGTGTGATATATGAAAGCACAGACATCACACAAGAGATAAACGCTGACCTCTTATCTTTCTCTTATGAAGATAATTGCTCAGATGAATGTGACAGTGTAAGCATCACATTAAAAGATGAGCAAGGCAAATGGGCAGGATCTTGGTCTCCTGACAGAGGAGCCAAGGTACGATGCATGTTAAGCACTAACCAAGATATAGCTTAGAGACAGGGCTGATGATTATAAACAGTCTATCAGCCCAGGGAGCTCCACGCACATTTGACATGCAGGCTATCTCTGTGCCCTTGGAGAACACTGTGCGCAAGACTGCCAAGACAAGAAACTTTGAAAACCTAGACTTGAAGACTATTGCCAATACAATAGCGACAGATAACAAGCTCAAGCTGTTTTTTGACAGCCAAGAGAATCCCACATACGACAGAATTGATCAAAAAGATGAAACTGATCTTAAGTTTCTTGAGCGTATTTGCAAAGAGGCAGGCCTAAGCCTTAAGGTCAATTCAGAACAGCTCATTATGTTTGATCAAAAAAGCTATGAGAAAAAAGATCCTATAGCGACTTATGCCCTGGGAATGTCTCCTGTTCTTAGATGGTCATTCAATGCACAGCAGGCAGAGAGATACAGAGCATGTCGTATTAAGTGGAGAGACTTCAAGAAAAAAGGCAAAGATACATCTACAGCTACAGTGGCTTTTAGAACTGCGCAGGAAGCTCAAAAGCCAGAACGGTAAAGTGGATCTTTCATGGGAGCACAAGCCTCAAGAGGTCAAGAAAGGCAATACAGCGCTTAAAGCTGAATATATTGACTACACCTACACCGATGAGACAGTTGAACCATCAGGGCAGGTATATGTTTTAAAAAAGCGCTGCACATCTTTGGCAGAAGCGCAAAGGCTGGCCAAGGCTAAGCTAAGAGAGCTCAATCAGAGACAGACTACAGGGCTCACTGACCTTGGTGGGCAATCCTCTTTTATACGCTGGGCTGTGGTTGCTCTTAGTGGCTTTGGCTCCTTTGACGGCAACTTCATCATTGAGAAAGCAAACCACAGTGTGAGCAATTCAGGCTATGTGACAGATATAGAGGTTAGGAGAGTAAACAATGAGTATTAGTGCTCTATTAAGGAATGATGGCTATGAAGAATTAAAGCACCTCTTATCTATGGTGATAAGGGTGGGCGAGATTACATCTATTGACCCATTCAGACATACCGCCAGGGTGGTTTTCCTGAAGACGACAATTGCACATCATACGATTTACCAATTCTGTGCCCTAATACTTTGAAAAACCATAATTACCACATGCCTGATATT
>NZ_UAPU01000007.1:1050000-1297632 GCF_900445255.1 Anaerobiospirillum thomasii | reverse complement strand
AAAATGGTTTTGAAGGTTATTTCTTTTGCCTGTGCTGCAACAATATCAAATGGTGTAGGTTCTATTGGCATACCGACAAGAACAACGGTACCGCTAGGAGCTACATGCTCTGTTACATTTAAAATTACAGGAGCAGCACCTGTACATTCAAATGCAACATTAACACCCATGCCAGATGTTAACTCACAAACCTTAGCTGCTAATTCTTCTTTATTCTTACTATTTATTGGGTGAAGACCAGGATACTGTTTTGCTATAGCGAGTTTTTCATCGAATAAATCACAGATGATCACATCTGAACATCCTCCAGAAAGCGCTGCAAGTGCTGTGAGAATGCCTATAGTGCCGGCACCGTAACTAAACCAATATCACCTGGCTTAATTTCAGCTTTAGTTGCTGCCTGCATACCTATAGCCAATGGCTCAACCCATTGCGCCTTCAGCATAGGACACGTTATCTGGAAGCTTAAATGTAAAAGCTGCAGGGTGCACAACAGTTTCGCACAGACATCCATCAATTGGAGGAGTGGCCCAGAATCTTACTTCAGGATCTAAATTATAAAAACCAGATAGTGTTTGAATGGATGACATATTTGGAATGCCAGGCTCCATACAAACCCTATCTCCAACTTTTAGATTTTTAACGTTATTTCCAATCTCAACAATTGTTCCTGAAGCTTCATGACCTAATACCATTGGCTTCTCTACGACAAAGGATCCTATTTTTCCGTATTGGTAATAGTGACAATCACTACCGCATATACCTACGGTATTGATTTTAATTTTGACATCATTATCACCAACAACTGCAGGAGCTGGAACATCCTTTACTGCAATCTGCTTTGTGTGTTCTAAAACTAAAGCTTTCATAAGGCACTTCCTAAAATAATTTTATTAATGAACTTTTCCTGTTCTATTTTATAACTAAAAACAATTTACTATGAAACCGCCTAAATTTGATATTTCTCACAAAAATTTAGAAAATTTTTAACTATAAACCGCAAAAGTGATCAATATCTTATTTGAATCAAGCAGAATGATAAAATTTATTTCTAATTACTGTATTTTTATGTGATATACATCATATTTATAATAATAAAAATACACTATTAATAAGATTTCATTAGAATCTAAATTGTAATTTTTACAAAGATTGATTTTTTTGCTTAAAACATCATTCCAAAGAGATTTTCTATCAATTAGTAAAATATTTTTACTAATAAGATACTTTAGTAAACAATAAATATACGATTTAAAAAATCTCTTGGTACTGTTAAGATACCTACTAGCTCTTAACCTACAGAATAGTATTGGAGTTGCTGCAACGAAACGGTCATATAAGGATTGATTCATTTCGATGCTGGCGAGTTTAACAGTAAATACGCATAAACAAAATTAACATGTATTTTTCAACAAGGTCAGAGGTCACTGTGAAGCCGACAACATCAAAACAAAATCATAAAAAAGTCAAAGGGACCATTTATAGAGAAAAAACTGTAAGCAAAGAGTTAAGTGTTCCTAGACTTATCTGCACCCTAATTACGAGGCATGGCTTCACATCTAATCCAGAAATTGCCAACAAATATGGAATCTCTTTACCAACGGCTATTTCATATACAAAAGAGCTGACAGATCGAGGAGTGATAATTGCTGATGGCAAATGCTCCTCTACTGGAGGTAAAAAGGCAACTAAGTTAACATTCAACCCAGATCATATTATCTCCTTAGGCATCGACATCAAAAAAGAGTCATATGTTTTTTGTGCAATCGACTTTTGTAACAACATAGTACATATGGAATCCATAAATGAGGTCTTTGAATTTAAGGAAAAATACTTCTCCAAGCTAATAGCTGAATTTAAATGTTTCAAAAATAAAGTTATTGATCTAAAGTCAAATATTTCGATCAATAGAGGTCTCGGTATCAGCATTCCTGCAGGAATTATTAATCCTCCTATGGAGGCTCAATCCCATGCATTAAAGCTCGATTTTGTGGATTTGGGTGAGTTTTTAAAGATAGATGAGCATGATCTTTTTTTAATTAACGACTCAAACGCAGGAGCTATTGCAGAAACTAGTACTTATAGCAATGCTGCCAGCTTTATTTATCTATCTCTAGCCAAAACTGTAGGAAGTGGAATTGTAGTTCTAGGTAGACTGATGGAAGGTCTTAACAATAGAACTGGTGAGGTTGGACATTTAACCTTGGTTCCTAACGGAAGACTATGCTATTGCGGAAAGGAAGGATGTGTTGATCCATATTTAAATGAAAGTGCGTTACTTTCTGGTATAGATAAAAATATCGAAGAATTTTTTATAAATTTAAACACTAATCCTAGTTTAAATAGACTTGAAAGTTATAACCGATATATTAAGTATCTTGCAATTCTGATAAATAATCTAAACAACGCCTTGGATGTCAAAATCATTTTGGGTGGCACTATTGGTCCTCACCTCTATGACAGGCTTGATATTTTACAAAATGAGATTATGAGAATTGCATCATATCCTATAGACAACATCTTTTTAAAGCCAACTATATTTGAGCAACCTGCTGCTTTTGGTGCAGCTTTTGCGGCCAGAAAAAAGCATATAAAAAATCTTTAGTATATGAGTGCTCTAAAAATGGCTGTTTTTATAAATTATTGAAAGATTAGGAGGCTCTTACTTGATATAGATTCAAAGCTTTCAAGAAATATTTTAGTTTTTCTTATTATTGGAGTAAACTAAAGTATATTAAGTAGAGCTTAAGTGCCAAATTAATTTGAGGAGCTTATATGTTTAACAAACTGGCCTTAATATGTGCCATACCGTTTATGACCATGACGGCTAATGTCTATGCTGAAGAAGTTCCAGCTGCAGATCCAAATGCACTTGAAAATGCTATGACAGAGCAGGTTGAGGTTGGTTATTTTGATATAAAACCTGATATTGTTACTAACCTTGCTCAAAGCGATTCTAAAGAAAGGCTCCATTATGTTCGTCTCAAGGCCAATATCATGGTTATGGACAGTAATGATCTGCCACTGTTGCAGGAACGTGAAGCCTTAATTAAAGATACAATTATATCTATTCTCGGCTCCAAGGTTTTTTCTGATGTTAACAAACCAACATCAAGAGAAGAGATTAGATCAGAGTGTCTGCAGAAAATATCCGATATGATGTATGAAAAGGATGGCAGAAATATTGTGCAGGACTTTTTAATTATCAATTTCCTCTATCAGTAATTAATACATCAAGAGGAAATTTTAAAATATCTAAAGCTCAGGCCTAGAACCTGAGCTTTTTCATATCAAAATAGCCAACAGCCAGACCTACAAGCAGTCCGCCTAAATGGCAGATATTAGCTACACCGCCCAATAAAAAGCCAATACCTATAAATATAACCGACACAGTCAGAAGCCCCTGTGGCATATATAACTCATCTGGTAGATCCTTGCGGCGTGAGAGCATAGCCATATAACCAATAACCGCATAAACCACGCCAGAGAGTCCACCAAAAATGGATCCTGTTTCATGGTTTTGCAGTAAAAACTGCAGGGCATTTGATATAAGTCCTGAGGATATAACCAAGGATAATATCTTTACAGTGCCAATTTTATTTTCTATGCCGCGAGCAAAGGCCTCAAACATAACGAGATTAAAGGCAATGTGCAAAATAGAAAAATGTACAAAAATTGGAGTTAAAAGTCTCCATATTTGAGCACTATCCGTTATCTGCCTTATATCGTAAAGACACAGCAGTGCATAGACACTGTTGGCATCAAACAGACCATAGACATAGGCAATGACACAGATAACTTCAATGGCTGTAACCACAGACAGAAAGTTAAAGCGCACCAGAGCTGTCTGCAGATAGGTCATAAGCCCATTGGCTCTTGCCATTTCTCTGGCCTTAGAGGCTGTACTGCTCTGTGTAAAGCTCTTGTTGCAAAATGACAGAAGTTCAATTTTTGCTCTTGAAACATCTTTTTGATTTGCAACATAGATACCAATGCTAGCCCCGCTAAAGCGTGTTGCACAGTCAATACCCAAAGACTGCAGACGGGCGCAGAACTCTACGCCTGTCTGCTTGTTTGGTACCAGACCCACAAAATGCGGGTATGTTATATCATCTACTATCTTGAATTGAGCCACTTCATATACTCAGCTACGCCCTGAGCTACAGTTTTAAACTCTATGTCGCATCCTGATGCTCTAAGCTTGGTTAAATCCGCCTCGGTAAAGCACTGATAATGACCTACGAGGTGCTCTGGGAAGTCAATAAACTCGACCTCTCCTCTGCCGTGATACTTGATTACAGCCTTGGCAATATTTAAAAACGGCTCGGCTCTGCCTGTACCACAGTTGTAAATACCTGATGGACCGTTATGTTCCCAGAACCATAGGTTTACCTTGCACACATCCTCAACGTAAACAAAGTCACGGGTCTGGCCGCCGTCTGGATAGCCCATACAACCTTTAAACAGTTTTGGATTTTCGCCCTTTAACATCTGATTGTTTAAATGGAAGGCAACGGATGCCATAGATCCTTTATGATTTTCACGTGGTCCGTATACATTAAAGTATCTAAAACCTACAACCTGAGAATTGATATGTGGTAGTCTTGAGCGCACATATTCATCAAAGAGGAATTTTGAATAGCCATAGACATTCAAAGGTGCCTCATTGACTCTGTTTTCAACAAATACAGAGCCGCCGCCGTATGTGGCTGCAGATGATGCATATAAAAATGGAATCTTATGACTTACGGCAAACTCAAAGAGAGTTACTGTATACTCATAATTGTTGCGCATTACATACTGACCATCCCACTCGGTAGTTGCAGAGCAGGCGCCCTCATGGAATATGCCCTCAATGTCTCTTATATTAAATCTTGCGGCAAAAGCCTTTTCATCCTTAATCAGGGCTAGAAAATCGTCCCTGTCCATGTAATCTGCAATATCCAGATCAACAAGATTTGTAAATTTGTGTCCGTCTTTTAAATGGTCAACAACTAAAATATCTTTGCGACCTCTGTCATTTAAAAGCTTGACGATATTGCTGCCGATAAAGCCGGCACCGCCAGTCACTATAATCATATTGCCACCTTAAATTTCATCTTTTCCATCTGATTATATAATAGTTATCTTTGCTCTTAATAAAAACTAAAAAAAATACTGCCACAAAGTGGCATGATATTCATAAAAGCCAAGTTAATATAAATTTGCTACAATATCTAAAAACAAGGATTTACAGCATGCAAACAGCTACACGAATACTTATTATCTGCCCGTCATGGCTTGGCGACATCATCATGAGCCAGAGTCTGTATAAAGTTTTAAAACAACTCTATCCTGGATGTATTATCGATGCCTTTGCTCCTGCCTGGACCATACCGGTGCTCAAGCGTATGGAAGAGGTGGACAATACCATTGAAAATCCATTTGGTCATGGCGTGTTTGATCTGCTAAGAAGAAAAGTTGTGGGCAGATCGCTCAAGGGCAATTATGATATGGCCTTTATTCTGCCAAATTCATTTAAGTCAGCCCTGATTCCATATTATGCCGACATTAACTACAGACGTGGTCTTAAAGGCGAATCGCGCTATGTTGTTATCAACGAGATGCGAAAAAACAAAGAAGATTTTCCTTTGATGGTACAGCGCTATGTCTCTCTTGCCTATTCAAATGAAGAGGTTAAGACAGCATCTGATCTGATGGACTTTGAATATCCAAGCCTTAAGGCCTATCCTCCATCTGAAGAGCTAATTGTCAGACTTAATCTTAAAACGGACAGAAAGTTTATTGCCATAGGCTGCGGTGCCAACTATGGCCCTTCAAAGCTTTGGCCTTTTGAATACTATGCTGCAGTATGTGAGCACTTTATTAAAAAAGGTTATGCCATTATGGCTCTTGGCTCACAAAAAGATAAAGACAGTGTTGAGCAGGTTCTATCTCACATAGGCTCTGAATATAAACCTTATTTTTATGATGTAGCAGGTAAGACCGATCTTACCGAGGCTCTTGATATTCTGACTTTATGTGCAGGTGCTGTGGTCAATGACTCAGGGCTTATGCATTCGCTTGCAGCTCTTGATATTCCTCAGGTATGCATCTTTGGCTCCACCTCCACAGGCTATACACCGCCACTGTCTAAAAAGGCTATATGTGTCGAGTCTGACGAGCCATGTCATCCATGCTTCAAGCGCGAGTGTAAATTTAAAACCTATGCCTGTCAGAAAAATATAAAACACTCTACGGTTATAGAAAAGTTAGAAAGTCTGCTTGAACATGAGAATACTTAGCTTTTTCATACTTTTAATCTATAAGCTTTTAACCCTGATAGCTCTTATACCAGGAGTTTTATTCCTATGCTATAAAAAAAGACGCGATCCTCCCTATGGCAGGAGGGTCATGGAGCTCTTTGGCTTTTGCCCGTACAGATTTAAAAGAAGCATATGGTTTCACACAGTAAGTGTGGGTGAGGTAATAGCTGCAAGACCTCTTATCAATAATTTTGTAAAGCGCCATCCTAAATTAAATATTATTGTAACCACCACAACTACCACAGGTGCCCTAGAGGCACAGAAAATAAAGGGCATTACCCATATTTTCGCGCCGCTTGACAGTTCTCTTGCTCTTGGTATTTTTACCTCAAGAGTAAAACCATCCCATCTTTTTATCATGGAGACAGAGCTGTGGCCAAATATGCTTGATATCTGCCACAGACATAAGGTCAATGTCACTGTGTTTAATGCCAGAATGCCTGAGAAAACCTGTCTTAAATATGAAAGATTCAAGTGGCTGGTCAAAGATCTTATTGCAAGAAAAATATCCATGGTTATTGCTCAGACACCTGATGATGCCCAGCGTTTTGAGCGCATAGGTATAAATAAAGATAGAATCTTTGTAGCCAATTCTCTTAAGTATGATTTAGTGCCAAATGATGATCTCTTCAAAGAATCCTATATGTTTAAAAAGGCTCATGACAACTATTTTGTCATAGGAGCCATATCAACACATGATGGAGAGGAAGAGCAGATCCTTGAGGTTTTTCTCTCTTTGTATGATATGTATCCGCATCTGCGTCTAGTGCTGGTGCCGCGCCACAAAAGCGGTGTGGACAGGGCTATTGCCTTTTTAGATGAAGTCAATACCAGATATGTCAGAAGATCACAGGCGCACAAGTTTACCGAGCTCTTTACAGAGTCAGTCATTATAGGCGACACCATGGGTGAGATAGAACTCTACCTTGGTCTGTGCAACATTGTATTTATGGGAGGCAGTCTTGTAGATATAGGAGGCCATAATCCTCTTGAGCCTGCCTACTTCTCTTTGCCTGTAATTACAGGTCCTTACTATTATAATTTTAAGATGCAGTTTGAGGACATGATTGATGCAAGAGCAGCCTATCTTGCCAATGATGAAAAGAGACTGTATGTACTACTTGAAAACTTTATAAATGATACAGAGCTATGCACCAGAACCGGCCTTAAAGCACTTGATGTACAGGAAAAAGGCCGTGGTGCAATAGCAAAAACTCTTGAGCTTTTTGAAGTGGCGCTTAAAAAGTAGCTACTTCATAGCCATATTATTGATAAAGTCTACATAATTTCTGGCGCTTACTGCTATTGCAGAGGCATCAACTGACTCGCCCTCTGAGGTGTTTGCGCCATAGAATGCATATACACCTTTAAAGTCAGCACCGCAGTATTTAAGTGCCTGAATATAAGGGCGCACATAATCCTCAAGAGAGTATTGAGCTCCGGCATTTACATCATATTTTTCAGCAGCACCGCCTGTAGTTACAGCCAAAGCCACATGTTTACCCTCAAGTTTGTTGCCACCCTTGTAGGCCCAGCCTGCTGTAAGTACTGTATCAAACCAGGACTTGAGCATAGGAGGTGAGTTAAACCAGAAAAGAGGAAACTGAAACACAACTGCACCGTTGTTCTCTATAAGAGAGTGTTCCTGTCCGACATTGATAGGTGCATGAGGATATGAGCTTTGCAGGTTATGAATCAGAATATCATCAGGATATTTGCGTAATTCATCAATCCATCTGCGATTTACAACTGAACGATCAAAATAAGGATGATCTACTATAATTAGTGTCTTCATTTTATATCCATTCCTTATCTGTTATATTATCTAGTATTATGTTACCTAAATTTTATCTAAATGACTATGCATTAATTTAACAAAAGTATCTTTATTAAAATAAAAACTTTCTTGGTGCAGATTTTGCTCCTTTTCAAAAGAGCGTAACAGCCTATTTAACATATTTACATAGAGATCTTTGCTCATGTTTTTATCTATATAACATTTATCAAAATCAATTATGTAAATCTGCTTGTTATTATCTATTAATATATTTTTAATATTAAGGTCACTGTGTACTATTTTATTTTTATAAAGCAGTGCACAGGTATTTAATATTTCAATATATGTCCTGTCATTAAGTGACTTTTTCATTAGCAGTTGACACAGATTCTGTGTATTTTCTATTTGCTTTATAATAATGTCCTGTTTTATAAACAGTAAGCCTCTGCTTTCTCTTGCAGCAAGAGCCTCAGGCACAGGCATATTCAATGCGCGCATTGTCTGCAAAAGCTCAAGCTCATCAAAAGCTCTGTGGGCGAATCTAGCGTATTTAAAAAAGCTGTCCCTAAGCAATCTGCCAATCAGACCACCGCGCCTGTAGCTTCTGTATACAAGCTTTTTATGGTCTTGTGTCGTGTATAAAAAAGAACAGCCTCTGCCACCTACAGTTTTAATATCACCTGCAGTGTTCTTTATACTCTTAACATCAAAACGCTCTGCTATTGTTGCAATATCAAGACTCTGCCATGCATTATCTGCAATAAGGTACAGATAGCCTTTATATTCTAAAGTCTCTCTTGCCATCAGCCATTTCCAAGCACTATGGTGCCCTCTTTGTCAGAACTTCTGTCAACTTCAATGACCGGCTGTACAGTCTCCATCAGACTGTCATCCTGTATCAGGCCACCTGCTGGCTCAACCTTAATCTCGCCAGATTGTGACTGTTCCTTACTCTTTTTGCTATCATCAGAGCTGCTGTCATTGTTATCAGAACTCTTATCTTCACTTACTGCCACATTTTTATTTTCATAGCCCTTGTCAATAGAGACGTCGGCATGCTCTGATGAGGCCATAGATGAGAGCATATTACCAAAGAATATAGTATCAAGGCGTCTTGATTCTAATGACTGAGCCTCAATTTCTGTCAAGCCACACTGTGCTACATCATACTTTTCAAGGCACAGATAATTTACCTGATCTGTATAGCTTGCATTGATATTAAACTTATCTGAATTAAATGCTGAGATAAAATTCATAACCAGCATGATAAGTGCCAGGTACAAAATATGAGCCGTACGTATACGGTGTGATCTTTCAATAAGAACCAGCACAGGCAAAAGTGCAAAAGAGAAGATTATAATCAGATGCCAGTAGCTAAAGGTAATGGTGGAGATGGCACCTGCCAGCATTAAAGCGAGCATAGAGGCAATGGTTAGCGATCTGACAAAACGCATACCATCATTCTGAGCATACGGAGATGATGAGATGACTTTGTAGTTGGCATATACAGCTATAATTAAAGTAACAGCTCCTATTATCTGAGTAATGCCTAAATATAGATAGCGGAGGATCTCAAGATACAAAGGAGCATCAGCTGCCACATCTGGTACCAGAGCCTTTTTGGTTATCAATAAAGATCCGAATCTAAACCAGTAGACCAAAGCCTTGAGTACAGGATAAACATGTAAAAGCCCATAGCCAAAGTATCTGTCCTTGGCATCCTGCGAGCTGTTTTCTCTTATAGCCTCATTTACCATAAACTCATTTATGTATGGAATCAAGGTTGCAGCCACCAGTGCAAGACCAACAAAAATACCTACAAAACTTATAGTAATATCACGGCGCAGATATGAAATACCGCAAATGGCAACAAGCACCGGCCAGGAAAAGTGCAATTGCAGACAAAATCCTGCCGAGAGTGAGAGCATAAGAGATGATAAAAATGCTGTGGCATAGGAAACTTTGTGACCCCTGACTCTAAGGCGCACCAGCATATTTAAAAAAATGGCAGCTCCCAAGGCAAGATATGATGGATTATATAAAAGCTCATCGTATAAAAACCATGGAGATAGTGCATATAAAAGCGTGGCTATGACTGTAGTTCTTGGCAGAAAGATCTTAGATACGGCATTGACAAAAATAATAATACTAAGGACACGCAACAAAATTAAAACAGCAACCGGAGATAAAGGGTGCATGAATAAAGACAGTGGATAGCCCACAATATATGAAGACAAAGAGCCTGGCACATTGCCAACAGTACTTGCAGCATTGCCATAAGGCAGGTAATTGCCTGTTATAGCGCCCATATAGCCCTTTTCAAGCATCTGCATCTGATCGCCTGATATGATCTGATTGAGCTGAAAAAATATAGCAAAAGATGTAGATAATATAATTATCAGTAAAATTAAAAAGTAATCTTTTACACTAAAATGTGTGTATACACGAGCCATGAAGATATCTCTTATCTAAACTTTACTTTCACAAAGAAACAGTATGAGCCATATTAATAGCTATATTTTATGGCATTTTTCCTATAAAACAAAGATTAAAGCACTCTTAGGCTGCAGCATGGGCCAAAAAGAAGAGCAATATGCTCAAGTGTGTGTTTAAGGGCTAAAAAGCAAATAAATTGCTAAATAATTTGTATTATGCAGAAAACAGATCAAAAAAAATCAGGTCTTTTGATCAAATCTGTGATTTTTCTTTTATAATAATCGGACCACGATTTTATGCTGTGTGTTTTAAGTCACACAGTTGCAGCGACAAAAGCACATTCTATAAATGTCACTAGTCAGTAAAAATACTGGTGATCTGTGAAATTTTATGATAGAATGCGCCAACTTTGTTATACCTTAAACAAAATTTCTTGGTTGCAGATAAACTGCATCCCTTAAATATTTTTATTTTTGGAGTGTGATTAACATGTCCAGAGTTTGCCAAGTTACGGGCAAGCGCCCAGCTGTGGGTAACCATCGTTCCCACGCGAAGAATGCGGTAAAGCGCCGTTTTCTTCCAAACTTGAAATATCACCGTTTCTGGGTTGAAAGTGAAGGCCGCTTCGTAAGATTGCGTGTTACCACTAAAGCCATTCGCACCATCGACAAGAAAGGCATTGATTCTGTTCTTGCAGATATGCGTGCAAACGGCGTTAATGTCTAATTAGGAGACTGTCATGGCTAAGAAAGGTGGACGTGAGAAGATCCGTTTAAATTCTTCAGCAGGTACAGGTCATTTTTACACAACAACTAAGAACCGTCGTACTACTCCAGGTAAGATGGAGATTATGAAGTTCGATCCAGTTGTACGTAAACATGTAGTGTACAAAGAGGGTAAGATCAAGTAATTGATCGTTTCCTTTCAAGATTTAAAAGGTCGGTTTTTACCGACCTTTTCTTTTATCTGCAGATCTTTTGATAAAAATTTCTTATCTTTCAGAAAATTTTTTGTAAACACGCACTACAATAAGCCTTATTAACAATTTTAGACCGGAAACTTAATTATGCCTGAACTGCCAGAGGTTGAAGTTACCAAAATGGGTATTTCACCTGCCCTTTTACATGCAACAGTCACAGATGTTTTTATAGGTGAAAAATCCCTGAGAGTACCTTTATCCCAGGATCTTGTACTGCTAAAAGGTCATAAGGTTACTGATATTGCAAGACGAGGCAAATATATAGTTATAAGCTTTGATGATACGAGCTCCATTATTGTCCACCTTGGTATGACCGGTCATTTTAAAGTACAGGATGCCAATGCTCCTTTGATACTGCATGATCATTTTAGAATGTATCTTGATAATGGGCAGAGTATTACTCTAAATGATGCCAGACGCTTTGGCCTTGTTATATATATCAGGGCAGGAGATAACCCTTATGAGAATAAATTCTTAAAGGTGCTTGGTGTTGAGCCTTTTTCAGATAACTTTAATGCAACCTACCTTTTAAATAAATTTAAAAATAAAAGTATAGCCATCAAAGTCGCCATCATGGACAGTCATATTGTTGTAGGTGTAGGTAATATCTATGCCAGTGAATCTTTGTTCCTGTCAGGCATCGATCCTACAACCAAGAGCTGTGATGTAAAAAAAGAACAGCTTGAGAAGCTTGTTGATATCATAAAAGATCTGCTAAAAAAATCCATTGCCATGGGCGGCACCACTATACGAGACTTTTCAGGAGCTGACGGCAAGCCTGGCTATTTTGTACAGAATCTTTTTGTCTACGGACATGAAGGTGAACCATGCAAAGTGTGCAATACACCTATTGTAGCCATTGAGCAGGGACAAAGAAGAACCTACTTTTGTCCCCACTGTCAGAAATAACTATTTATATTTTCTGCTAATATGCAAAGCTACAGGCTCTGGTACAAAGTGCGCAATATCGCCCTTGTGTACCAGCACTTCCCTTACCAGGGTGGATGAAATATAACTTACATGACCTGATGTCGGCAGCATAACAATCTCAAGCTCTGGCATCATAGCTCTGTACATACCTGTAAGCTGTATTTCATAGTCATAATCAGCCACAGTTCTTACGCCTCTGACCAGAAAGTCAGCCTTCTGTGCCTTTAAAAAATCAATAAGCAGTCCTGAAAAACCCTCAACAGATACATTGCGTAATCCTGCACAGGCATCAATGGCCATTAGCACTCTGTCCTCAAGGCTAATGAGTGTCTTTTTACTTGGGCTGTTTGCTACAGCCACAATTACTCTGTCAAAGATCCTGCTGGCTCTTTTGACAATATCAAGATGACCTAATGTCATTGGATCAAAAGTTCCAGGAAATACTGCCAGACGCTCCATATATACCACCTACTTATCTACAGCCTTATTTAGCATATCTATTACATCAAAAACCCTGATGGCCTGCATGGCGTTTTTATTTTTTACTCTGTAGCGCCATGACGGCTCTTTATTATTAAGCTCGGCTGAGGCCATAATTTTGTATACAGAAACTGTATAAGGCATAAAATTATATGGGCCTACTCTTTTTTCATTGTGTATGGCAAAAAGACCCACCACTTTTGTACCTACTGCATTGCAAAGATGCATAGTGCCACTGTCTGGACATAAAGCTAGAGAGCTTATAGAGCAGATAGCTGCAAGCTCGCGCAATGAGGTTTTACCAGCAAGATTGATAACGCTGCATGAACTCTCAACAAGTTTTTGATACAGCTCATGACAGTAGTTTTTCTCATACTCAACCCCTCCTGCTGTAAGCACTACAGTGTAACCAAGAGAGCTCATGTGTTTTGCACATGACAGATAGCCATCAAAAGTCCAGTTCTTCTCTTTTTTCGCAGAGCATGGTGAGAGTAAAAACAGCTTGTTATCCGTTGGGCACAGCTCATGTGCTCTGTGCCTTTCCTCATCTGTAATAAAAAGATCAAAGCACGGTTTTACATTTAAATCCACTGCCCTGGCAAATCCTAAAAAACCATCTAGTACATGCTCACCTGCAGCAGGCAGTGCCCTTTTGTTTATAAATAAAAACTGAGCCTCGCGTGAGCGGCTTTTATCATAGCCTATTTTACTTTTAGCTCTGATGGCTGTTGAGAGTATAGAAGCCTTGATAGATGTCTGAATATTAAAGAGCACATCAAAACAGCGCTTATTAAGTCTTACCTTTAACTCTTTTCTAGCCTGCATTAAAGACATGGATTTAAGATCTATGCTTATAATCTCAATACCCGATTTTTCTGCACTGTCACTGAATAATGCACTAAAGCGTCTGTCCATAATGAGGCTTACGCTTATATCTGCATACCCCCTTTTTATACCTAGTGCAAAGGCATAGGCATTGATACAGTCACCAAGTGCGGAAAGACGCAGAATACAGATTGATTGTAAAGATGACACAGCTCTTCCTATATATGTTCTATATATTCTTAATATTATACAGCCTTTTATTTAACTTTGTTTATATACACATATCTCAGTCTATTACACGGTATTAAAAGCTTTGCTAACAATAAATTACACCATATGTCTTATGTTTATTCCCCACAATTTATTTATTGGGCCAGACCTTTTGCCATATTATTAAATTTATAAATAGACCTTTAATTTACACTCATCTGACATTATTTATATATAAGTCGAGATTTATACTCTGACTTAACAAAAATCAATAACTCTTGTTGAATAAACTCAAAATTATGCTAATTTTTAAATAAATCAATTATTTAAAAGGAGTAATGTATGACAATGCAATTAAAAGACAGAAAGATTGTTCTTGGCATTTGCGGCGGAATTGCTGCCTATAAAACCTGTCAGCTGTGCCGACTCCTTATATCTCAGGGAGCCTGTGTACATGTTGTAATGACCAAGGCAGCCTCTAAACTCGTATCTAAGACCACTCTTGAGACACTCTCTGGTCATAAGGTTACAATTAATATTTTTGATGATACTGTAGAGATTGACCATATCAGTCTTGGCTCTGACGCCGATCTGATGGTTATAGCCCCTGCTACAGCCAATACCATAGCCAAACTTGCCAATGGTTTTGCCGATAACTCTCTTACCGCCACAGCACTGGCTGCAGCATGCCCTATAGTTGTTGCTCCTGCCATGAACAGCAGAATGTACAGACATGCAGCTACTCAGCAGAATTTACAAACCTTAGCTTCACGTGGAACATATATCATAACTCCAGCCTCTGGCCCTCTTGCCTGCGGCGAGGTAGGTGAAGGACGCATGAGAGAGCCTGAGGAAATTCTGGCTTATATCATTGCACTGTTAAATAAAACTGCCCTGCCTTATACAGAGCAGCCATATCTGATGCAGCCTGGCCGTCCTCTGGAGCTTACTCAGACTAAACTGCTGCCAAAATCCCATGGTGCTGGCTTTAAAGTGCTTATTACTGCAGGCCCTACTGTAGAACCTATAGATCCTGTACGCTTTATTACCAATAAAAGCTCAGGCAAAATGGGTTATGCCCTGGCCAGAGCCTGTTATGAAAGAGGAGCCTATGTCACTATCGTTTCAGGACCTGTAGATCTCAAGGCAGCAGATGGCATTTCGGTTGTAAAGGTGCAGACAGCAGGTGAAATGCATCAGGCTGTTATGTCACGCGCCAGAGACTATGATATTGTCATTGGCTGTGCCGCTGTAGCTGACTTTAGTGTTGAAAATGCAGCAGCCCTTAAGATAAAAAAGGAAGATGATGTTGAGAGCATCAATCTTAAACTGGTTAAGAACAAGGATATTATAAGTGATGTTGGCCATATAACAGACAAACGTCCATACACAGTAGGCTTTGCAGCTGAAACTGATCACCATGAGACCAATGCCAGAGCCAAGATAGACAGAAAGAATCTTGATCTTATTGTGCTAAATGATGTCTCAGCTTCAGATGTCGGCTTTAACAGTGATGACAATGCTGTCAGCATCTATGATAAAGCTGGTAAAATAGCTGATCTTTCAAAGGCCTCCAAAGAATATATTGCAGGTCAGATTGTAGATTTAATCTTTAAAATCAATCGCGATAACAGGAAATAATATAAATGACAACACTTGGTGTTCAGATTAAGATCCTTGATAAAAGACTGGGCTCTTTGGACTTTCCACTGCCAGATTATGCCACCAGAGGCTCTGCCGGCATGGATTTAAGAGCCATGATAGAACAGGATACAGTGCTGCATGCAGGAGAGTCTTTGCTGGTACCTACCGGCTTTAGTATGTATATAAAAGATGAAAATGTATGTGCCACAGTTCTGCCACGATCAGGTCTTGGTTACAAGCACGGTATTGTACTTGGCAATCTGACAGGTCTTATCGACTCTGATTATCAGGGTCCTTTGATGGTACCTCTGTGGAACAGATCCAAGGAGGATTTTACTATCAAAGTTGGAGACAGAATTGCTCAGATGATCTTTGTACCTATTATCAAAGCCTCATTTGAGGTTGTAGATGATTTTGATATTACTGACAGAGGTCAGGGCGGCTTTGGCTCCACTGGAGTCTGATGCCACAGAACTTTAGCTTATATAAGAGCAGCAAGGGATATTTTGCTGCTCTTTTTGTTTGCTAACATACACTTATAGATTAAGCCTTCATGTCAGGAGAATCTTTTGCTGTCTGTACACAGGTCTTCAGGTAAAAAAATGTCACCTGTGCCTGCATAAATAAGCCTTAAAATCTACATGAATCTGATATAAATCACATTGTTGCAACTCTATATGATAAAGAGTAGCTATGAATAATTTTGCGCATAATTAATATATACAATATTAAATAAAGATGTGAGGAGTAAGTTATGCCACAGGTTATCCTAGAGCTTGATGCAATTTGTACAGATTCAGTTTTATATAAGGTAAATGACAGTAAAAAAGATAGTTTTTATGCGTTTATGCAAAACCCACATGGTAAAAGCTTTTTAAACTCAATGTCAGATCTTGTTAAGCTCTGTGATGAAAATGATCGCGTCGGAAGCCGTGTTGTAGGCCTGTGCCCTTATAACTTTAAAACCAAGATTATTGTTAAAAGCTGTGATGATCTGGGCAATCTTCTTGCCAACTCTGTTGAGTATAAAAGTGCCAGAAATGAAAATTACAGCTCCTATGACGGCCCGTCTTTAAAGGCCAGTGATCTAAGTCATGGGCTTTATGTACACGTACAGAAAATAGGTCGTGTACCGCAGCAGCTTGCAGTACAGCTTGATAAAAAACCAATACGTGCCAAAACCATGGTTAAAGATGTGTATGAAAAGCACAGTCAGCTGACTATTCCTTCGTTTAAAAATGAAAAGACCATAACAGATAAAAACCCTCTTATCTACAGCTTTATCTGGAATGGCAAGGATGAGTTTAAATCAAAAAAGACAGGTGGCATCTTTGGTGACACCAATCTCTTTGCAATTGAAGATGAAAATCTTATGGGGCATGTAATCATTGTCTTTGAGGTGGCCTCACGCAAACTCCATCTGGGTCTGTTTCAAAAGACTATAAACTTTTGCCACGTAGCCTATATCTACAATGACTTTGCGCAGGATAACAAAGAGCTTGTCTTTGATGTGCTCAATAAAGATAAAAACTACTATGTAAATCCTATAACCTCCATTAAAAAGCACTTTAATGATGAGGGTATAAAACTTGTTTAGACTATAGATTTCCTATCTCAAATCAAAGCTAGAAAAGCTTTTGTAAACAAAAAAGGGGAGAGCATCCCCTTTACTTTATAGTAGTTATTTAAAAGTAAAATTAAGATCTGCTATCTAGAATTTCTTTAAATCTTGCTATTTCCACACTGCTCTGAGCCGGAGCTACACCGCCTATTACATCTCTCTTGCTTAAAATACTGTCAAGCTCAAGAATAGCATAGACGTCATCTGCAATCACAGGGCAGATAGCCTTGAACTCATCAAGAGTGAGATCCTCAAGAGCCTTTTGCACCTTGATAGCATAGAGCACAGTCTGACCTACAATTTCATGGGCCTCTCTAAAGGCTATACCTTTGCCCACGAGATAGTCGGCAAGCTCTGTTGCATTTGAATAACCGCCCTTGGCTGCCTTGAGTACATTTTCTTTATTGATAACAATATCTTCAAAGACCATGCTCATCATATCAAGACAGTCGTGCAATGTATCTAAAGCATCAAACAGACCCTCTTTATCCTCCTGCATATCCTTGTCATAGGCTAAAGGCAGAGCCTTCAGAGTTACAAGCATACCGCTTAGAGCTCCTACCACACGACCGCATTTGCCTCTGATAAGCTCAAGGGCATCTGGATTTTTCTTTTGCGGCATTAATGATGAGCCTGATGTTACCTTGTCAGATAATTCAATAAAGTTGGCCTCGCCTGAGTTATAGATAATCATATCCTCAGACAGACGTGACAGATGAATCATGCAGGTACTGGCTGCAGAGAGTAATTCAATGACATGATCTCTGTCAGATACTGCATCTAAAGAGTTTCTTGTAGCCTCTGCAAAGCCAAGAGCTTTAGCAAGTACATCTCTGTCAATGGCATAGGCGGTGCCTGCAAGTGCAGCTGAGCCTAAAGGACAGGTTCTCATAAGCTTTAGAGCATTGTCAAAGCGCTCATAATCTCTGTTGAGCATATTTATATATGCAAGCAGATAGTGGCTGAATGTTACAGGCTGAGCACGCTGCAGATGTGTGTAGCCAGGGAAAATCTGCCCCTGATACTGATCTGCAACCTCTAAAAGACGCTGCTGCAGTGTAGTTATGCCCTTTAGGATTAACTGTGTATTTTTTCTGCAGAAAAGTTTTAGATCAAGGGCTACCTGATCATTTCTTGAGCGACCTGTATGCAGTTTCTTGCCAAGTGTACCTACCTTTTCAATAAGACGGCGCTCAACGTAGGAGTGAATATCCTCATCACTTTCATCTTTAATATGCTCAATACCGCCTTCAAACTCACAAAGCAGTTCATTCAAGGCTGCAAGCAGATTGTCATATTCATCTTTAGTTAGAACACCTGCCTGATGAATAGCAAGAGCCCAGGCTATAGAACCTTCTACATCCTCAACTGCCATTCTGTAATCAAACTTCAAAGAGTCATTGAAGTTTTTAAAACGCTCTGAAGGAGCCTGTGTAAATCTTCCACCCCAAAGTGCCATGATAATAATCCTGTTTTAAAAAAAGCCCAGCACAATTGAGCCAGGCTTTGTCTTATTCTACGTTAATGTCTTATTTCTTTTTCTGATTTAATGCTCTGATCTTAGCTGGCAGAGAGTAAATGCGGATAAAGCCCTCTGCATCTGACTGATCATATACATCATCAGCACCGAAAGTAACAAAGTCGAAATTAAACAGGCTGTTATCACTGTCTTTTCTTATTACATCGATATTGCCCTTATAGAGCTTGATTACAACCTTGCCGTTTACATCCTTGGCAATTTCATTGGCTGAGGCCATCATAACCTCACGCAGACGTGTAAACCAGCGGCCATCGTAGACAAGCTGAGCAAATTCAACGGCGAGGTGCTCTCTAAAGACACGGGTTGACTTATCAAGTACCAGCTGCTCAATAGCGCGCAGAGCCTTGTAAATAATGGTGCCACCTGGGGTCTCATAGCAGCCGCGTGACTTCATGCCTATAAGACGGTTTTCAGTGATATCGATACGGCCTACACCATGACGGGCACCTATATCATTTAACTGTGACAGACACTCAAAAGGAGTTACATCCTTACCATTAATCTGTGTTACCACGCCCTCTTTGATAGTCAGCTCAAACTGCTCTGGGGTATCTGGAGCCTTTTCTGGAGATGTGGTCCAAACCCATACATTCTCAGAGGCTGCATTCCAGGTATTCTCAAGCTCTCCACCCTCAGTTGAGATATGCAGAGCATTGGCATCACGGCTGTAGATCTTCTCAAGTGTGGCCTTGCAAGGGATATTTCTCTCGTGCAGATAGGCTAAAAGCTCCTCACGTGACTGCATATCCCAGATACGCCATGGTGCAATCACATCAAGCTGTGGAGCTAGTGCTGATACAGCACTTTCAAAACGTACCTGATCATTACCCTTGCCGGTAGCACCGTGGGATATAGCATCGGCACCAACCTCTAAAGCTGTCTCTACCATTGCTTTGGCAATAACCGGACGGGCAATAGATGTGCCTAAAAGGTACTCGCCTTCGTAAATGGCACCGGTTTTAAAGGTCTCAAATACGTAGTCGCGTACGAATTCCTCACGCAGATCCTTGATAATGCATGAAGTGGCTCCTGACTGTATAGCCTTTTGCTCTATACCCTCAAGATCCTCGCGCTCCTGACCGACATCGGCAACAAAACATACAACCTCACAGCCATAGTTCTCTTTAAGCCATGGCACAATGGTTGATGTATCAAGACCACCTGAATAGGCTAATAATACTTTTTTATACTGTTTTTTTTCTTTCTTTAACATAGCAAAATTCCTTCAATTATGCTTTTATTAGTTTTGATAACAATGACATATGAATGTGCAAACGGTTTTCAGCCTCGTCAAAGACTACCGACTTGTCTCCATCCATAACATCATCGGTTATTTCAAATCCGCGATGAGCCGGTAAACAGTGCATGACTATCTTAGCAGATGAGGCCTCAACAGTCTGAGCATTAATCTGATATGGCATATAGATTTTTTTAACTGCATCAAGAGGAGTATTGTCACCCATTGATACCCAGGTATCTGTATACAGCACATCATAGTTTTTAAGCTGCGATAAATCATCTGTTACATTTAAAGTGCAGCCATGCTTTCTGGCAATTTCACTGGCCTTATTGAAAATCTGAATATCAGGGCCGTGACCTAATGGACAAAAACATGTCACATTGACACCTAAAATAGCGCCGGCAACCAAAAGTGAATTGGTTACATTGTTGCCATCACCTAAATAGGCAAGCTTTACATTCTCAAAGCTGCCAAGATGCTCTTTGACTGTCATATAATCTGCCATGGCCTGAGCTGGGTGATATAGATCAGACAGGGCATTTATCACAGGTACGGATCCAGTTGCTGCAAGCTCCTCTAATGTGCTCTGGGCAAAGACACGACCTACAAGACAGTCTGTCCAGCGGGAGAGATTGCGGGCATAATCAGGTATTGACTCTCTTTTGCCCAGATCACCGCTTTGCAAATCTAAATAGACGCCGTGGGCGCCCAGTCTAAACAGAGCAATCTCAAATGTGGTTCTTGTTCTTAAAGATGGCTTTTCAAACATTATAGCGGCAGATTTACCATTTAATGTGTCACTATATAATGCCGGATTGGCCTTCATCTTTGAGGCAGTATCTATAATATCCTCATATTCCTCTTTGCTAAATTCAAAGCCCGTAAGAAGATGGCGCATCAATAACTCCTAATGAAAATTTAAATATAATTATGACAAATACATAGCTGTGTGAACGAAAGTCCACCGTATATATTTTTTATCGTCGTCTGAATATATTGATATTCAGAGAAAGAAGAGGTGTGTGTTTAAATATTAAGCTTTTCATGATTAGCTATATTACCAAAAGATAATTATATTTAAATAAATATATACCCCAATATAACCATATTGGTGCATATATTTACATTAATTTTTATATCGCTCTTAATTGGTGCATAGCCATAACCAGCGCAGCAATACTTCTTGCCTCACGCAAAGGAGTTGTGTTGGAGAAAATCAGATCATAAACCTCATCTATACCTACTTTTACAATCTCAATAGGCTCAGGTTCATCACCATCTAGCTTGTGCGGCTCAAGTTCCTCGCACAGATAGACATCCATAAGCAGTGACATCATGCCAGGGGCTACTGTCATATGCTTTTTTAACAATGTAATCTTATTGCTTTTATAGCCAATCTCCTCCTGCAGCTCACGTGATACAGCATGCTCTGAGGTCTCACCTTTATCCACCTTGCCTTTGACAAAGCCAAGCTCATAGCTGTGAGTGCCACAGGAGTACTCTGAAATCAAATAAAAATCTCTGCCGTCAAAAGGTACGGCAAGCACAGCTCCGTTACCTCCGTACAGGCGCTCATAGGTGGCTTTGTGACCATTGGAAAAGGTTAGATCAAGCTGCTCTATATTAAAAAAATTTGAGGCTTTAATACGCTTTATATCGCCTATACTTGGCAGGGTTTTATTCAATGATCTTGTATCCATATTGCACCTTAAGTTTTAAGACAACTTTTTGTATAATTTAAGACAATTTTTATATAAAAGTAAGGCAATTTAATCGTGAGTGATAAAAAAGATCCGCAAGAGGCGGTTCGACTCGATAAATGGCTCTGGGCAGCACGCTTTTATAAGACGCGCTCCCTGTCACGGCAGATGATAGAAGGCGGAAAGGTTGAATACAACGGCTCAAGAGCCAAACCTTCAAAAACTGTTGAAATCGGCGCCAAGGTCAGACTGCTACAGGGCAACTCCCGCAGAGAGGTCATTATCAAAGAGATCTCAGATATAAGAGGACCTGCAAGCGTTGCAGTCAATCTCTATGAAGAGACGGCACAGAGCATAGAGCAAAGACAAAAAGAGGGCGAGCTTAGAAAGATGGCGGCTCTTGTTGCCCCTCACCCTGAAAATAGACCCAACAAGAAAGAAAGACGTGCCCTGCTTTTATTAAAGCAGAGAAATTATGAGTAAAGGATTTAATACATGACAGATTCAAAAAAATCACAGGTTATACGTTTTCTGTTTGACAATCACGGAGTAAGAGGCGAGCTGGCTCAGATTTTTGATGCCAATGACAGACTTCTTGAGAATCATAACTACTCAAAACCTGTCTGTTTGCTGATGCGTGAGCTGGCTGTACTTGGTGTGTGCATTACCTCAACACTCAAGCTTGACGGTCAGATTATGCTGCAGATTCATGGCGGCAAAGGTGACAGAGCTGTTAAAAACGCTATCTTGAATATCAACAGAGATCTTACCTTCTACGGCTCCTGTCAAACTGTTGATAACAATATCTACGATGATGAATCAACTTTTAGAGATTTAATAGGCAGCGGTGGCTATCTGCACCTTGCCATCTTCCCTAAAAATGGTCAGAGTTTTCAGGGTATTGTAGAGCTTGAGGCCCAGAATCTATCCGAGGCCTTCGAAAAGTACTTTTCTACATCAGATCAGCTGCCAACAAGATTCTTTATCTTCAATGATACAGATTCAAATGCCAGTGCAGGCATTATGCTGCAGATCATTCCTGATGTTGAGGGTAATACTGATTCTCTTGAGCATTTATCCATTCTCTCACAGACACTAAGTGTCAAAGAGAGTATTGAGCTTGATGTCAATGAAATTCTAAGCAGACTATTTGCCCATGAGCAGGTCAGAGTATTTGAGCCTACAGAGGTTGATTTTAAGTGCATATGCTCCAAAGAGCGCTGCCTTAACTCACTTGCCACCCTCTCTCATGCAGAACTTGAGGATATTGCAGCAGATGAAAATGGTATTGAAATGACATGCCATCACTGCAACAGAAGCTATCATCTTGATCAGCAGTCACTAAAAGCTCTGCTGCTTACAAACTCACAATAGTCTTAAGTACTCAGCACTATTGTAAAAGTGCTGTATTTTGCAGTTTTATAAAAAAATAAGACTATCTTTATTAAGTGATAGGCACCATTTAAAGATAGTCTTTATTTTTACAATCTAACTTTTAATAAGCTGTAAAAAAGCCTTCAAAAATTAATTTGCCTACAACAGAGCCCTGATCTTCTTTGCCAAGAACCTGCTCGCCATAGTACACAGCGCGGCCAAATTTAGCCTGCATATTCTTAGTAGCTTCAACGCCGTCAGCTGCAGCTGCACAAGCTGTCTCAAGAGCTGCCTTTATATCTTTGCCAGATGCTATTGCAGCGCCAAAAGCCTCACTTGCAGGAGCGATTGAATCAACAATGGTTCTATCGCCTACATCAGCTTTGCCTCTGCTCTTTACACCTTCAACAAAAGACTTAAAGAACAGTGCCAGATCATCAGCCTCAAGCGCTGTCTTACCCTTTAGAGCCTTGCCTGCAGCAATAAAGCCACTTGCTACAAGTGTACCCATAGTTGATGGCACCTTCTTGGAGATAGCCATACCCATCTGAGCTGCAAGCTTGCCCATGTCGGTTTCGCCACTGCCGCTTACAAACTCAAAGGCTGCAGCAAAACCTGCTGTCATGGTAAGACCAAGATCGCCATCACCAAAGGCAGAATCCATATCAATAAGATATTGTTTATTCTGCTCCATAAGTGCAGAGCATTGCTCTATGGCCTTAATGAAATTTTCCTTAGTGAAACTCATATCTGGCCTCTATAACTGATTCTGCATGATAAAAGGAGTCTCATAAGGAGCCTTGAGATAGGTCTTGAGCTCATCATCAAGCTTGAACAGAGAAATTGACATACCAGCCATATCCATTGATGTTGCAAACTCACCAATGTAATTATTGAAAATCTTGATGCCGTTGGCCTCTAAGATCTTGGCTACCTTTCTGTAGACAATGTATAACTCTTCTTTTGGAGTTGCACCCAGACCATTAATTAAAACAGAGACTTCATCACCACTGGTATATGGCAGATCCTGTAACAGAGGCTCCATCATCTGCTCTACAATCTCATCGGCACTCTTTAGATCTTCAAGTTTGATACCTGGCTCGCCATGAATACCCATGCCAATTTCCATCTTGCCATCTGGCAGACTGAAATTGGCCTCACCCTTTTCTGGAATGATGCATGGTGTTAAAGCCATACCTACAGTTCTTACATTCTGTGTTGCCTTGATAGCCAGTCTTTCAACTTCATCTATAGGCAGCATAGCTTCGGCTGCAGCTCCTGCAATCTTATATACATAGAATATACCGGCTACGCCTCTACGCTTATCTTCCTGGCCTTTTGGTGAAGATAAAACGTCCTCGCCTGCTACAACCTCACGAACCTCAATATCTTCCATTTCTGCAAGATCTTTGGCCATGCCAAAATTCATAATATCGCCGCCGTAGTTACCGTAAATGTACAGAACACCAGCGCCGCTATCAATTTCTTTGGTAATTTCTAAAATCTGATCTGGACTTGGTGACTGGAATACGCCGCCGACACCGCATCCATCTAGTAAACCTTTACCAACATATCCTAAAAATAAAGGCAGATGTCCAGAACCACCACCTGTTGCCAGAGCCACCTTACCCTGCTTTTTATACTTTGAAACAAGGCAGCGCATGTCATTATTGACGTAGGTAAGCATATCAGGGGCTGAAAGGTATATACCTTCTAACATTTCATCTACATATTTAGTAGGATCATTGACTAATCTTTGCATATACAACTCCGAATCAAAATTAGTTACTTTACTAGTATAAGTATTTAGCTGTATTTTTATAAATATTTTTTTACTTCTTCCCACAGGGAGTTGGCATCATCTGCTTCCATTTCTAGCAGAGGTCTTCTCATAAATGCATGTTCATTGATGCCACGTCTTCTTAACACCTCTTTAAAGACCCCCATATCACTGCCGCAGCGTAATAAATCAGTTACATCGCAGGCAATCTTCTGAAGTTTCTTAGCTTTTTCAAGATCACCATCAAGATAGGCTTTATATACAGCAACAAAAGGCTCAGGCATTGGACCTGCAATTCCAGAAACGACGCCTTGTGCGCCACTGATTAAACCTGCCAGGAATAATTTATCTGGGCCTACAAGTACTGAGAAGTTTCCATCTCTTATCTTTATGTAATTTAAAATACGTATCATGTCAGGATAGCTGTATTTTATACCAACAATATTACTGCATGAGTTAGCCAGCTCTTCTGCAACCTCAGGCTTTATATCATTGCCAGAACACTGTGGAATTGAATATAGGTAAATTGGGAAATCTTTAGATACTGCGTTTGAAATATCTTTATAGTACTGAATAATAGCTCTGTCTGAACAGCCAAAATAGCTTGGTGTTACAGCGCCTACGCCATCAGCACCAATATCCTCTGCATGTTTGGCAAGCTCACATGCCTCCTTGGTTGTCATTGAGCCTACATGTATATATACAATAGCTCTTTTAGCTGCATGCTCTACAACAGTTTTTGCAACAAGCTTGCGCTCTTCTGTGCTTAAAAGATACATCTCGCCAGTTGTACCAAGTGGATATAAGCAGTTGACTCCTTTTTCGATTAAAAAATCAACCTGCTTTTTAAGACCTTCAACATCAACCTCTCCTGTTGTTGTAAAAGGAGTGGTCATTGCATTGATAACACCAAACATAGTTTTCATAATTAATATCCTTTTTTAATCCTGCATTAAATGTAAAGCAAAACCTGCAAAATCTTCTTTGATATAAGCAGCAGTTACGCGACCCTGATCGTTTAAAAACACGCTGTCTTCTATAAACTCAACGCCTTTGCGTTTTAAATAGTGATAGGCTCTAGTGGCATCTCTTGTGCCTATGGCAATATGACCTTTTTCATGGTAGAAAGGTTTGTGCATAACCTCAATTAGTGAGCCGACAAAGGTGCTGTTTTGCATCTTTACTACATCCTTTGACAAGCACTTACCAAGACATGAGGCAAGATCAAATGCCTTATCTTCAGAGCTCTCATTCATGCCAACATGAGCTACGTGGAAATTGAAATAAAGATCTATTGTTTCAGCAACATCTTTTTCAATTTTTTCATAATTATCAGAGTGAATATCCTCATACTTGAGCATGAAGTCGCCACCTGCAGCTGCTACCTTATTAAATGAAAGATACTCAAAAGCTAGTTTTTTATCTAAATCACCTGTAGGAACAAAGGTGATATCACGATATGGTCCAGCAAGCAGCCCCATTGCAGGAACACCGCCATTTTGAACTGCAGGGAAGAACTTTAATACTTTAACTCCAAGATCTAGTGCTGCCTCTACCTCTGTTGGAGATACACATCCTGGAACAATAGGTACCTGTAACTGCTGTGCGCACTTTACCACTTTTGGATTAAAACCAGGAGCCACTAAAAACTTGGCTCCGCAGTCAACAGCAAGTTTGGCCTGATCTTCGGTTAATATGGTACCTGCGCCTATAAGAAAATCAGGTCTAGATTTTGCTATTTCCTTAATGCAGCTTGCTGCAACATCAGTACGGAACATGACTTCCATTAGAGGCAGACCACCTCTTTGCAGAGCATCAGCCAAAGGCAGAGCACAATGAAGTTTATCTATATTCAAAACAGGAATCATTCCTATTTTAGATATCTCTTGAAGAATATTTTGGCTCATAACTATACCTTCTTTTTCTTAAATTGCTTTTTAATAAGCGGGAAAAATAATGTTAGAACAATTAGAATAAATAAAACTAAAGTTACTGGTCTTTCAAAGAAAATTGACAGCGATCCCTGAGACATCACAAGAGCTCGTCTTAGATTTGACTCAAGCATACCACCCAGTAGCAGACCTAAAATGAAAGGTCCTGGAGCAAAACCGCCACGTTTGAAGATGAAACCAACAATGCCAGCTACAGACATAATAATTACATCAGAAAATGAGTTGTTTAAAGCATATGAACCGACGACGCAAAGAATAGTAACCGCAGTCCAGACTGTCTGAGGCTTTGCATTTAAAATCTTTGCAGAGAGTTTTGCAGATAACAGACCCATAATGACGATAAATACATATGACAGCAACATTAACTGCATAATCTGTATAACGAAACCTGCATCCTCTGTAAACATTTTAGGACCAGGTTGCATTCCATACATCATTAAAGAGCCAATCAAAATGGCTGTCACCGCATCACCAGGAATACCAAGTGTCAGCATTGTAGTAAGAGCTCCACCTAATACACCATTATTTGCTGTACATGACACGGCAAATCCTTCTGCAGATCCTTTGCCATACTCATCAGGTTTGGCTGACATACGTTTAGCCTGACCCCAGCAGATAATTGATGCAATATCACCGCCGGCTGCAGGAATTGCACCAATAACTGTGGACTCAGCTGCTGTAATTGATGTTGGCTTAATAAACTGTCTGAACTCTTTCCATGTAGGAATGATACGCCCTAATTTATTTGAAGCATCCTTAATCAACTGCAGACTTTCACCTGCGCGTGACTTTTTATACTCGTATATTTGATTTAAAACTTCACCTATACCAAACATACCTATCATCACAGGCAGGAAACCAACTCCTGCTGCAAGATCTGTTGAGTCCATGGTAAAGCGCTTGATTGCAAGTATAGGATCAATACCTACAGTAGATAAAGTAAGTCCTGCAAATCCTACAGCCATACCTTTTACAACATTGTTATCTGAAACAGAAATCATCATGATAAGGCCGAAAAATGCCAACATGAAATATTCTGTAGGTCCAAATGACACTGTAAAACTAGCAATAGGGAATGCCAGGAAAATCAAGAAGATAGTACTTACTATACCACCAAAAGCAGAGTAGAGAACATTGATGCCCAAGGCCAGGCCGCCTCTTCCCTGTTTGTACATCTGATAGCCATCAAAAGTTGATGCAATTGAAGCCGGTGTTCCTGGTGTATTGATTAGTACCGCAGAAATTCCTCCTGCAAAAATTGCTGAATTCCATACACCAATTAACATTGCAAAACCACATGAAGGTTCAAACCAGAATGTTATAGGTGTCAAGATTGCAATTGCCATAGTTGCAGAAAGTCCAGGCAGTGCTCCAATTAAAATACCAAAGAACACTCCTGCAATATTGAACATCAGAACTTCTGGCGTAAGAATTGCTAAAAAGCTATCAAGCCATAGCGATAAATCCATATCTGCTCCTATCTACATTTCAAATTGAATGTACAGAACCTGCTCAAAAATTCCAAAGAGCAAGGCCTCAATAATGACAGTAAAGATAAGGTTAAATACCCATGTCCTTCCGAAAATATAATTAAAAGCCAAACTTAATACTGCAATACCGAGGTAAAAATTTATGAAATACCATATAAAAGCAAATACAGTAAAAATTGCTATTAAAGAAAAAATAACTTTAAAATTGCTTCTTTGCTCTGGATCATCTCCAAAATAATTTGCTCCACCGTTTTTTAAGGCATCCACCATAACCCAAAGACCAAAGAAGATAGTAAAAGAACTTGTAATCAGTGGAAAAAATCCAGCGCCAGGACCTGGTAAACCCTTGGGCGACATAAGACCATATCCAATAGATGGAAATAAGAAGGCTAGGCCAAAAATGACAATGACAAAGCCAACTAAAGGATCACCCTTTAATTTATTCACGATAAATACCTCTATGAATAAAGTTTTAATAAGGCACAGTAAAAACTGTGCCTACGATCTAATTTTTATTTGCCAAGTAGCTGTGGAATTAACTCTTTATACTGCTTTAACTGATCCTGAGCGAATTTATCCATCTCCTCACCACTAAGATAGGCATGCTCAAATCCTCTCTCTTTTAACAGTTTCTTAAGTTCTTCACTCTGAGCAACCTTTGCGGAGGCTTTATCTAAAATATCAACGATCTCATCAGGAGTTCCTTTAGGAACAGCAAAACCTCCCCAGCCCATGGCGCTTACATCATAACCAAGCTCTTTAGTAGTCTTTACGTCAGGAACTACAGATGATCTTGCATCACCAATTACAGCTAAAACTTTAAACTGACCAGCATCAACGTTGGTCTTAACCTCTGCAGGGCTTACTGCAACGGCTGTGATATTTTTGCCGAGTAATGCTGCAATGGCAGGAGCTGCACCATCAAAAGGAACATGGTTGAACTCAACATCTGCACTCTTTTCCAAGCTAGCAGCTGCAACGTGCCAGATTGAGCCTGATCCTGAGTTACCTACCATGATTTTTCCTGGATTTTCTTTGGCATACTTTAAGAACTCTTCTAAAGTATTCCATGGGGCATCAGCGGATACTGTAATAGCAGCAGGAATTGTCATAACACGACATGCAAACTTAAAGTCATCTGATGAAACATCAGCAATACCTAATGCTGCAATCATGGTTGACTCTACAGGCATATAGGCCATAGTATAGCCATCTGCTCTTGAATTCTTAACAGACTCAAGACCAACAGCACCTGATGCGCCAGTTCTGTTTACGATAATAACAGGCTTTCCTAACTGACCCTCAAGCTCCTTACCATATATTCTGGCAACTGTATCAGAAGCACCGCCCGGAGCATATGGAACAACAATCTGTATTTGCTTCCTTGGATATTTAGGAGCTGCGCTGGCTATACTTGTTGCAGCAAAACAACCAAGAGCTGCACCTAATGCGGCATACTTAAATGCTTTTAATAATTTTGAATTAAACATACTTCACCTCTATAACAAAAAAGTTGAAAGCCTAATAAAGGCTATCACCAGAAAAACCTAATTTATGAGAAATTTCCAAGGCAACCTCTATCAAATTACTTGATATCATGGCTTTTTTGGTCTCGGTCATTGCATCGTAGAAAGATGCCACTGAAATTGCAGCTATTGGATTGCTTTCTCTGTTTCTAATAACACATCCCATACAGTACATATTTATGCCATCTTCTCTGTCATCAATAGCATATCTACGTTTTCTGCTTTCCTTTGCGTCATTTAGAATTTCAATACTTGTTGTTTTAGATAAAGGGGTATTGGCGCTATAAGGCTCTGGACCTAAAAGAGATAACATTTTGTCATCTGGGTAGGCATATAAAATAGCCTTACCTAAACTGGTAGTATGCAGATTTCTTCTACTGCCAAGCTTTGCCTGAGCTTTAATAACAGAGTGATCTTCTGCCCTATCGATATAAACAATTTTTCCGTGATCTTCCACGCCTAAAAAGACAGTGCCACCAGTTATTCTATTTAAACTTTGTATATATGGTCTTGCTATATCATTAACGCCTATATCTGAAATCGCAGAGCTGCCAATCTCAAAGGCTAGTAAGCCTAAGCCATAGGTTTTTTTATTTGAATCTTTGATCTCTAGAATGCCTTTATGAACGAGTGTTTTGACAAGCTCATAAGTTGAGCTTTTAGGTAAAGATAACATCTCAGATATGTCTTGAAGGGTTAGATATCTTTTTGAGTCAACAAATAATAACAAAAGGTCAATAGTTCGCGATACTGACTTTACCAGCTTAACACTGCTATCAAAGTTATCTTGTTTAAGGTTCATATAGAAATACCTTATAGTAGTTTTTAACAATTAAAATGTAAAAAATACAATAACTCACCCTTCTTTTGCTAGAATATCACCCTGATTTCATATCTTTATATTTTTTTTCTACAAGTTTTTAATACTGTTCAAGCGTTCACATCATTTGTTCACAAATGCATAAAGTTCATATATATGAATTTTAATCACATATGTGAACCTCTAAAATTTATTTGTAAAAATGTTGTTTATAAGACAGGATGTCTTTATTTTATGCGTGTGGATAGGATCTACAACAAATTTGATATGGGTTTTTAACCTATGTTTAAGTGCTACTACATATGTTATATAGCAGTCACATTTATATAAAAATCCTGCTTGTTTTGTTATGCATAAAAGAGTCTATGCATGGTCAAAGTAATAAATTAATGGATTACAGGACGTTTTATAAACATCATAATTAATGTGGCAGCAAAAAGAGCTGGCAGAGTTGTGTAAATAAGAGCACTTTGCAGATCAACATAGTCTGCCACAAATCCTGTTATCAAAGTTGCAACATAGCCAAAGCCAAAAGAAAGACCTAACATCAGTGATGTGGCAAAGGAGGCAGCATTTTTTAGCATAGACTGCAGCCAGACAATAGCAGGAGCTGTTGAACCATACAGACCAAAGCCTGATAAAAACAAAGCTGTAAGTGATAAAAATGTCATGTAAGGATTAAACAGGAAGTAGCCAAAGCACACAAGAGCCACAATCAGGGTAAAAACAATCACAGCCTTTGAGCCAAATTTGTCAGATACAGATCCGCCAATAAGACCGCCTGCCACGCAGCCCAGCAGTGCCACCATCAAAGCGCCGGCACCATTTACAGAATCATAGCCCTGCTTTGACAAAAGCAGAGTTAAAAATACTACTATGGCGCAATAACCCCATGATCTCAGCCCCATAGCCAGATTTAACAGTATAAACTCTTTATTTTTAAACAGGGATTTTACTGAAAATGCCTTTTCATCCTTTTTATCTTTTTTAACACCTATGTGCAGTCCGCGTCTGTAGACGAGAGCTACAGTTATAAGTGCTGGAATTGAGATGACAATTAAATATTTATCTGAAAATACCTCTATATATTTGGCAATGAGGAATGGAGCTATGGCAAAGCCCAGATTACCGCCTACAATAAATATAGATGTTGCAAGACCTGGCTTGTGCTTAGGTGTCACTAAAGATAATACTGAGGCACTGACAGGATGGAACAGTGATGAACACAGTCCCACTAAAAATACTATGAGCACAAGTGTAATGATATTTGGAGCAAGAGAGATAAGACAGGCAAAGATAGTGGCTGTAGCTATTGACAGCGGCATTAAATAATTAAGATTGCGTCTGTCAGAGACAATACCTATAAAAGGCTGTATAAAATTCATGGTTACAGAGAAAACCATAAAAAGTGCGGCACACTGAGCGTAGGATATATCAAAACGCAAGGCCAGTATCGGTAACATTACAGGCAAAATATTAGTGTAGAAATCCGACATAAAATGACATGTACCTAACAGGGTGACATGAGGCCATGATCTCTGAGGGCTTACAATTGAATCTCTTACAAAAAATGAAAGTGCTGACATATTAAAACCTGCTCTGTGTTAATTTTCTCGCATAAGATAAACTTAAGTTAAAAAAAATCAAGAGGCATATACACAGTATTTTATTGTTTAGCCATATTATATTTGCTAGAGTGAGGAAAAATACCTATTTAAACCAACTTTATGGAGTTTTTATGATAAAAAAGCAGATTGCCTCAATCCTAACCCTATCCTTCTTGCTTTGCCTAAACACTGTAAATGCCCAGGAAGAAAATGACAGATTGTCAGACTGCCTAAGCACAGCAGGAAACACTCAGTCAATGCGTGAGTGTATCTTTGAGGAAGTCAGTGTCTATGATAAAAAACTTAATAAGTACTATAAGCTTATTCTGCAGGAAGCTAAAAAAGAGAATCCTGAAATGGCAAATACGTTTAAGCAGTCACAAATAGCCTGGCTTAAATTTACTGAGCACAATAAAAACTTCTATTTATCAAACTCTGGCACCATTTATCTTGTTGAGGCCGATCTTAATTATTTAGGGTATCTTCAAACCAGAGTTAAAGAATTTGAAGCTATCTTGAATATGTATGGCATTAAGGTGGAATAAAGATCACTGTTATGGCCTGTATCCTTGTAATTCCTGACTCTTTTAAAGGATCTTTAAGCTCTAATGAGATCTGCTCTATTATTAAAGAGGTTGTAGTTAAAGGCAATTTCCCACATCAGCTGATATTAAGATCTGTAGCTGACGGCGGTGAAGGATCGCTTGAGGCTATGGCTCAGGCTTTAGATGGGGATTTTATCAATGTAAGCTGCACCAATCATCTGGGTAGCCCAATTACAGCCCCTTTTCTACACAGCAAGGATACAGCTGTGATTGAACTTGCAAGAACAGCAGGTCTTAATCTTGAGAGCAGGCGTGACATATTAAGATCTTCAACTAAAGGTGTAGGTGAACAGATAAAGCACGCACTTGATCTTAATGTAAAGCGTATCATTATCTGCCTGGGCGGCAGTGCCACCAATGATATGGGCCTTGGTATGGCGCATGCCCTTGGCTATCGTTTTTTAGATAAAAATGGAGCTTTGGTCGATCCACTGCCTGTAAATATCCCATCTATATGCTCTATTGATACCAAAGATGTAGATTCAAGACTTTCTAAGGTAAGCTTTACCTGTATGTGCGATGTGGACAATACACTGTTTGGAGACAATGGAGCTGCGCGTATCTTTGCTCCGCAAAAGGGTGCTAACTGTGAGCAGATAGACTTTCTTGACAGAGCTCTTGAGCATATGTCCTTAGTTGTCAGTATATTCCTTGGTAAAAATATTGCACAGATTAAAGGCTCAGGTGCAGCAGGAGGAACGGCGGCCGGAGCCATTGCCTTTTTAAGCGCCTCATTGAAAAAAGGTATAGATATTGTATTGGACAGCATTGATTTTGATAATTTAAGCTCAAACTGTGACTACATTTTTACAGGTGAGGGTTGTCTTGATAAACAGTCACTTTCTGGTAAAGTTGTCATAGGTATTGCACAAAGAAATGCTTTATTAAAAAATCCGTCAAAGGTGGTTGCCATAGTAGGATCGGTAGATGACTCTTTGCAGGATGAATTTATAAAACGTGGTATTTATGCTGTATTTCCGGTTATAAGAGGACCATCTACTCTTGAAGAGGCTATTTTGGAGAGTAGAAATAATCTTAAAGCCACGGTATATAATTTATTAAAATTCATCTGATCTCTTTTACAAATTTTAGCGCCACATCACATATTCATTTGTAAATATAGAATACAATTTCAGACAGTAGATATTTCTTTTGGGGGTATACCATGTCTGATACTAAAATTTTTATTACCGATTGCGACCACGCTAACATCAATGAGGAAAAAGCAGTTTTTGAGGCTGCCGGCATCTCCTATAAATTAGTGCAGTGTCACACCGAAGATGAGCTTATAGCCAACTGCCAGGGCGCTGTAGCTGTGTGCAATCAGTATGCTCCTTTTACAAAGAAAGTATTTGATGGCATTCCTACACTTAAGATGATTGTTCGTTACGGTGTAGGTGTTGATAATGTTGATCTAGAGGCTGCAACAGCTGCTGGTGTTCAGGTATGTAATGTTCCTGACTATGGTACCTTTGAGGTAGCTGATCATGCTCTTGCCTTAATGATGGACATCACTCGTAAAGTTTCACGTGCCACCAATCAGGTTTTTGACGGCAGATGGGATTATGCTGAGATGGCTCCTATCTTAAGACTGTCAACCATGACTGTTGGTATTATAGGTCTTGGCCGTATCGGTCTTGCTTTTGCACAGCGCGTTCGCGCCTTAGGCTGCAAGGTTATCGGTTATGATATTTACACCAAGCATGTTGCTGAGAATCCTGAGTACAGCTTCATTGAATTAGTTTCAGAGGAAGAGGTATTAAAGAACTCAGATCTTATCTCTCTGCACTGTGGTTTAAATGCCAACAATGCCAAGTTTATGAACAAAGAAGCCTTTGCCAAGATGAAGAAAGGTGCAATGCTTGTAAACGTAGCCAGAGGTGGTTTAGTAAATGAGCCAGATCTGGCTGAGGCCTTAAAGTCAGGTCAGTTAGGTGCAGCCGGTATTGACGTAACCACCAAGGAGCCTTTAGAGGCTGACAGCCCATTACGTGGTGCTCCAAACCTTACCATCACCCCACACATGGCCTGGTACTCAGTTCAGGCATCTTCAGACCTGAAGAGAAAGTGTGCTGAAGAGGCTGTACGCGGTGCCAAAGGCGAGGCCCCACGCTGCCCAGTTAACAAGCTGTAATTAAAAAGTTTTAGGTAATACTCTTAGAGGTCAGAGCTTTATGCTCTGACCTTTTTTATTGAGCTAAAGATAGTCATGACTATCAAAATTTAATAGCAGTTATTTGTATTCTTGATAAATATAAGAGTCTGTTATCAATAGGAGGAAAAGAAAAAGACCTGTATAAAGTTTTATTTATACAGATCCTTTTTTAGTAAGATTGTTCTATATATTTACATCCCCGAGTTTGACAGTTTGTAATCGCGACAATTAATACAATTGGCTTTCCATCTAGGATTGCCAATTTTTTTGACTTAAAACTTATTGAATTCTGTTATTGCAAACTATTGCGAATTATTTAGATACAATATATAATGGTGCTATAGTTAAGCTTATAGGGGGTCTTGCTATGTCTACTATTGTCGCCGTTAAAAAAACTAAAGGCGTCCAATATGTCTCCATTGTTGAGGTTACATCTATAAAGGTTAATGGTGTCAAAAAGCAAAAACAGAAGACTATTAAATCTCTTGGACCTTTAGATAAGCTTCTTGAGAAAGATCCTGATGCCTTAACCAAATTACGCAAGGAATATCAAACCCCTACTTTAAAATATAGAGAGCAAAGGGCAGATCTAGTTGAGAAACATATTAAAGGCATTGATATTACCCAGGCAGATTTACAAAGAAAGACCGTATCCATAAGTCTTAACTATGGGCTTTGGGCTTTAAAACCTTTATGGGATAACGTACTGACATTAAAGCGTCATATTTACTATATTCAGAACAGTAAAAGCTCAGTACAGTTTGATGTAAATGCTGTGTTATCTTATCTGACTTTTCTAAAGGTGGTTGATCCAAAATCTCAGTTTAAGGCCTTTAATCATCAAACAAAGTTTTTATGTTCGCCTCTTAAGGATATAGGCTTGCACGACCTATACAGGGCTTTGGACTTTGCCCATAAGTTTAAGGATGAAATTTTTATCCATATACACAATCGTATCTGTGATAATTTCAATCGCTCGATGACCATGGTCTTCTATGACTGCACTAACTGCTATTTTGAGTCACCATATGATGATAAACAGCTTTTAGAGCGTAAGGTAATCAACTATATCAAGGCTCAAAAACTTAATGATGGTATGTCACTTAAGGAGTTTGAGGAGTACATTAATTCTCAGGAATTTAGTGATGCCTTTACAACCAAGTTCAATGAAGCCATAGATGATGGTGAGCAACTTGTACGTATGCATGGTTTATCGAAGGAGCATAGGTTTGACTTACCACTAATTTCTGTAGCTTTAGTCATTGATGATAAAGGCATACCAATTGATTTTGAAATTTTTGCAGGAAATACCTCAGAGTATAAGACTTTACCTGTTCTTATTGAGCAGATGAAGGGTAAATATGACATTAAAACAGCAGTCGTTGTTGCAGATAGAGGGCTAAACTCACTTGGTAACCTTTTAAATCTTTTAGATCACAAACTTGGTTTTATTGTAGCTCAAAAGGTTACTGCGCTTAGCAGTGAACTTGAATCTCAGATGCTAGATCTTAAATCATACACTAAGACCTGTGCACAGGATACCAATATACGAGCTTCTGATGTAAGCTTTATCGATATATTTGATGAAAATCTTGATTATATTGATAAAGAAATAAATACATACGGGGCTAATAATCTGTACTACCGTAAACTTCCATATGTAAAGAGCGGTTATATTACCGACCCATCAACAGGTAAAAAGCGTAAGGAAAAAGTAGAATGTCAGATTGTCTTTACCTTTAGTGAGTCTCGTAAAAAAAGAGATATAGCACAACTTGAGAGTGATATTATCAAAGCGCGCAAAGCTGTTGAGGACCAAAAAGATATGGCCCCCGTATGTAGCTCTGGCTGGCGTTCTATAGTACAGGTAAAAGTTACAGATGCAGACAGTGCACAGGGTAAAAAAGAAAGCCTGTATATAGCAAAGGGATTAAAGGAAGAGCTAATTAAAAAGCGCAGGCGTCTTGCCGGCTTTAGTGCTATGGTTTATAAAAAACCTGAAGATATAAAAGAAGAGCTTAATGATGCTGATATTCTGAGCTCTTACAAAAAGCTTGTGCGTATTGAGGATTGCTTTAGAGTAATGAAAAGCAATTTTTCAATAAGACCTATGTTTGTGAGAAATAAAGAGCATATTTCAGGACATATCTCAATTTGTGTTATGGCTTTGATCTTATTGCGCATATTACAAATCAAGATTGAAGAAAGTGGCAATAAACTTAGTGTAGATGAAATAAGCAGTGCTTTAAGAAACGCCAATATAGTAGCTCATAGCTCTAATGGTATTGATGGATATTTTACTAATGCCCAATGTCACGACAACATTTATTCTATTGAAAACACAAAGATAGATCCTCTTGATCCTATGCTTACTCCTATTGATAGATATATTAATAAATTAAAAAATGGGCAAAGTCATATAGATATTATTCTGAAATCTGTCAATTTGGCTTCATTGATTGGAGCTATGAATGCAAAGGATGTAGCAAGAAGCCTAAAGGTTTTTGGTGGCTATGAACAACTAGTCGGTGCTGACAACTGCAAGATTCAATCTTATATGGCTCAGGCATAATTCGCAATAAAGAGATTCACAAAATAAAAACGCTATGATGGCGATTTATATGCCGTTTATAGCGTTTTTTAATTTTTAAAACTGTTAAACTCGGGTTTTTAGTAAGATTGTTCTATATATTTACATCTGATGGCATCTGCGGCTGTTCAGACAGACTGGTAAGTCGCTTGAGAATAAAGTTTCTATTATTCATCAGATGAAAAATCATGGCATCAGAGGCAGCTATGGCATCCTTGTTTTTAATGGCAGCAACAATGGCACGATGTGACTCAATGGTTTCCTGTGTGTAATCTGCATTGGACAAATCAATAAATACGCTTATTGATTTTATAATCATAGGTTCAAGCTTAGGCAGAATGATGTTACCTGAGAGCTTGCATAATTTATTGTGAAAATCACTGTCAGCTTTATTATGATTTTCATTGGCAAGAATTGTGTCCTCGCAGATCTGAGCCAGGCGCTCAAGCTCCATAATATCCTTGTTTTTAGCACGGCTAGCTGCCAGTGCTGCAACGCGTGGTTCAATCATAAGGCGGAACTCTACAAGATCCTCAACCAGCTTTAATTTATCCTTGACGAAGATAAAGCCAAAAGGATCATCTGAGATACCTGTATTATCTGCAATATAAATACCTGAGCCATGTTTTACTGTAAGAATATTGCGTGAGCAGAGCATTCTTACAGCTTCACGCATAGTACTTCTGCCAACGCCCAGAATATCGCACAGGATTTTTTCATTTGGCAGTTTCTGTCCCTGCTCAAAGCCATTATCTACAATGTAACTAATTAACTTGCTAGCTGTAATCTCTGACAGAGGTGCTTTTTCTTGCATAGAGAACTCTTTTAAAATGATATGATCAATATTTATTATTGTGCCTTATCAAAATTAAGCTTTAGTTAAATAAATACCGTCATGACCTATGTTTTTGTTTTATTTATTAGCAATACCTTATCACACTTTAGAAAAAGATACTTATTATCAGTTCACATAACTGGAATTATTTAAAACTCATCAGATCACATAAACTTTAAAACGTCCTTTTAATGTGCACTTTTGAATATAATTAGACATAGCAAAAATTACGTATAAAATACTTTATATAGGATTTTATTTTGGGAAATAATTATGAACAGGATATTTTTAGGTGTAAATATTGACCATGTTGCCACTCTCCGTAATGCCAGAGGTGGTATTTATCCGGATCCTGTAACCGCAGCTTCAATATGTGAAATTGCCGGCGCTGACAGTATCACCACCCATTTACGAGAAGACAGACGCCATATCACTGACAGAGATGTACGTATCATAAGAGAGACCATTCAGACCAAACTTAATCTTGAAATGGCAGTAACCGATGATATTTTAGGAATTGCCCAGGCACTTGCTCCCCATGCTGCCTGCTTTGTCCCTGAAAGACGTGAGGAGGTAACAACCGAAGGAGGTCTCGATGTAATTGGCAACTATGACAAGATAGCCAAGGCTGTTGAGCGACTTGCCAAGGTTGGAACACAGTGTTCTTTATTTATAGATCCTGTAAAAGAGCAGATAGATGCCGCTAAAAAATCAGGAGCTCCATTTATCGAACTGCATACAGGCACCTACGCCAATGCCTGTGGTGCTGAGCAGAAAAAAGAGCTTGAGACTTTGCGTGAAATGGCTTTTTATGCTGACAGTATAGGCCTCAAGGTTAATGCAGGTCATGGACTTAACTATAACAATGTACATGATATTGCTGCTATTGAGTGCATCTATGAGCTTAACATAGGCCATTCAATCATAGCTCAGGCTGTCTTTGTAGGCCTTGAAAAGGCTGTGGTACAGATGAAACAGTTAATGAACGAGTCTCGCACCAACTGCTATCTATAATCTTTAAATACAGAGCAAAAACAGTATTGCTCTGTATTTACCTCTTTTTATTCAATCAGATCCTCTCTTACAAGATTTTTTATAAAATCCCTCCTGGCTTAACCGTCTTTTTTGAGCTCTATTGCAAATTTAAAGGTGCAAAGTGGGTTTTAATTTACAACTGTACCTATTCATTTTTATATTAAAAACGAAGGAGTTACTGTGCAATTAGTTAGTATTGAAACCGGAAATCCAAAGGGCAAGCCTCTTGTTCTGCTTCATGGCTGGGGAGCAGACTCCACCTTTCTTATGCCTATTGCCAAGATGTTTGCAGACAGAAATATCATGGCCATTGATTTTCCAGGCTATGGCTTTAACTACTCTAAGATTAGCAGTATAAGAACCTTTGAAGATACAGCCTCATGCTTACTTGAGAGTATTCCCAAAGACTCTGATGTGCTTGCCTGGTCACTTAGCTCTTTATATGCCATAAGAGCCGCAAGCATGGATTGTTTTAATAAGATAGACAGCATTATTACCATGTGTGGCACTCCACGTTTTCCAAAAGATCCAAACTGGCCGGGACTGCCATCAAATATTGTGGTCAAATGTAAAAGACTGCTCACCCCGCGTCGTTGCAGCAGGCTTTTAAAATACTTTACTCATCTGCAGGCTGTGGAGATAGACAAGATCTGTCCAGACTCCATATTGTTAAACCACCTGTTAAGCCATATGCCAGAGGTGAGCTATGAGGCTCTGTATGCTGGTATTGAGGCTATGAGTCTTATTGATGAAAGAGAGGATTTTAAATTCCTTAAAATACCAACTTTTCATCTCTTTGGAGCTAAAGACAGGCTGGTGCCCTCTGCCACCTCCGAACTGCTTTTACGTAAAAAAACAGCAACCTCTAAAATCTTTGAACACTCAGCTCATGTGCCCCATATTACAGAGCCAATATTATTTGAACGTTCACTAAGACAATTCTTTTGTAATTTATATAAATAATTCTTTAAATATCATATAATTGTAAAAATTTTTTAAATTTTACTAAAGTTTTTATGCGCTTTTTCCGATATATAGTGACAAGGCATAATTTTACTTATCAAAAGGTAAGGTCATGGAGATAGCATCAAATTTTGTATTGAGTGTTACTCCTCCTTCCTATCAACAGGGAGCTGAGGAGGCACGCAAAGATAATCTTGCGCGAGTTCAGATCCCTTCGCCCAAAGAAAGTCAGGGGTCGCAGGCACAAGGTCGCATGGCCAATGAGTATGGCAATACTCAGGGCAATAACTCTTTATTGTCGGCACAGGCTCAAGGCATACTGCAGGCCCAGTCTCAGGCTAATCAGTCACGTCAGGCTATAAACCCAGACGGGCGCAACAATCAAAAGAAGGGCCAGGAAGACAAAGGACAGAATGATCAGTCTGAGGATAAGAAGCAGGAAAACAAGGGGCAGCTCATAACCCGTGAACAGATGCGCCAGAACTTTGCTGCTATGGTATCACAGGTCTCGGGTGCCAACTCACAGGCAGAAACCAACAAAAGCGCCCAGCTGTCATTAAGCTCTGGCGCTGCTGAGGACAATAAGCCTGAAGAGACTAAACAATATAAAACCAAAGAAAGGATCAGCGGTGCCCGTTTTTCTAGGGAAATTGCTGAAAGAAATGGTACCTTTGGTACCATTGCCAGAACCATACAAAGACGCTATGGCACCTCTTCAATAGAGCCAGGTCTTGGTCTTAATCTTGATATCATTGTCTAAAATCATCTATTTTATAAGTGATTTTAGATATTCCTGCTCTAATTTCTTACTGTCAACTTCAGAAAATTCCTGCTCATCCTTGGCAATATCATCATCACTAGGCTCTAGTGTATGATCTTTAATTTCCTGCTCTTCAAACCAATCAGGGCATTTATAGGCAATTTTATTTACGTACCATAATTTCTGACCCTTTGGGGTAAAGACAGTGGCATCATCACCCTCGCTTTTACCTAAAAGAGCTTTGGCCATTGGTGAGTCAATAGAGATATAGTTGCTTCTGCCAAATATTTCGTCTCCACCGACAATACGAATGGAGAGTATGGATTCATCATCGTCAGATTCAAGCTCAACATAGGCTCCAAAGAAAACCTTGCCTGCCTGCTGAGCATTGTAATCGACCACCTGCAGTTTATTCATACAGCCACGCAGATATCTGATGCGTCTGTCAATCTGAGCCAAAAGACGCTTGTTGTACTGATAGTCGGCATTTTCAGAACGATCGCCAAGACTTGCTGCCCAGGACACCTTCTGTGTTACATCTGGTCTTTTTTCATTCCACAGATACTCAAGCTCTTTGTGCAGAATGTCATAGCCAGCACGTGTAATATATGGTTTTCCCATAAATATCTCTGTTTTATCCCTATACAAATAATAAAGCCTGGGCATAATACCCAGGCTTACTCTTCTATTTAGAAGTCAAAATTATAACTGTGGACCAGACTTGGCCAGATCACCGTTGAGAGCCTCGAACTTCTTGAAGTTCTTGATGAAGCGCTCGGCCAGATCCTTAGCCTTGGTCTCCCACTCAGCTGGATCAGCATAGGTGTTGCGTGGATCCAGAATGTTGGTGTCAACGCCTGGAAGAGCAGTTGGAACCTTGAATGAGAAGATTGGGATATTCTTGGTCTCGGCCTTATCGATTGATCCATCTAAGATAGCGTCGATGATGCCACGGGTATCCTTAATAGAGATACGTTTGCCAGTGCCGTTCCAGCCGGTGTTAACCAGGTAAGCAGAAGCACCTGAGTCATTCATTCTCTTAACGAGAACCTCAGCATACTTGGTTGGTGGCAGAGTTAAGAAGGCTGCACCAAAGCATGATGAGAAGGTTGGGGTTGGCTCGGTAATACCACGCTCAGTACCAGCTAACTTGGCTGTGAAGCCTGAGAGGAAGTAGTACTGTGTCTGATCCTTATCGAGGATAGATACTGGTGGCAGAACACCGAAGGCGTCAGCTGATAAGAAGATTACGCGCTTGGCAGCTGGGGCCTTTGAAACTGGACGAACAATGTTCTTAATGTGGTGAATTGGGTAAGATACACGAGTATTCTCGGTAACTGACTTGTCATTGAAGTCAATCTTGCCGTCTGCATCAACAGTTACGTTCTCAAGCAGAGCATCGCGCTTGATAGCAGCCCAGATGTCTGGCTCATTTTCCTGTGACAGGTTGATAACCTTGGCATAGCAGCCGCCTTCGAAGTTGAATACGCCGTCATCATCCCAGCCGTGCTCGTCGTCACCGATTAACAGACGCTTTGGATCTGTTGATAAGGTGGTCTTACCGGTGCCTGACAGACCGAAGAAGATAGCTGTGTTTTCGCCATTTACGTCAGTATTGGCTGAGCAGTGCATAGCAGCGATGCCCTTTAATGGGAGGTAGTAGTTCATCATTGAGAACATACCTTTCTTCATCTCACCACCGTACCAGGTGTTTAAGATGATCTGCATACGCTCTGTAAGGTTGAATACAACAGCAGTCTCAGAATTTAAACCTAACTCTTTGTAGTTATCTACCTTAGCCTTTGAAGCATTGATAACAACGAAGTTTGGCTCAAAGTTCTCTAACTCTTCAGCTGTTGGACGGATGAACATGTTGGTTACAAAGTGAGCCTGCCATGCTACTTCCATGATGAAACGAACTTTCAGACGGGTTGCCTCGTTGGCACCGCAGAACAGATCAACAACATAGAGTTTCTTGTCTGATAATTCTTTAGTAGCTAAAGCTTTTAACTGAGACCATGCCTCAACAGTTAATGGCTTATTGTCATTCTTGAACTCTTCTGAGTTCCACCAAATTGTGTCTTTGGTTACGTCGTCTTTAACGATGAATTTGTCTTTTGGAGAACGGCCAGTATAGATACCGGTCATAACGTTCACAGCACCCATCTTGGTGTTAACGCCTTTGTCAAAACCCTCGAGGCATGGGCATGTCTCGGCAGCGTATAACTCTTCGTATGAAGGGTTGTGAATAATTTCTTTGGCAGAGGTGATACCGTACTTAGCTAATCCAAGCTTGTCAAATAAGCTCATTGTTTTTCTCCACATTATATAAGCGAGATTGTCATCTCAGGTTTTAAATCACTTATAATGATACAGTAAAAACACTAATTAATTAAGAGATTTACTGCTATTAGTGCATATTTTTTTTCATTTAAATTTCAATGTCTAAGAATAAAAGTTATTATATGAGATCGAAATTTAAGCACTAAATGACTTATAAACTTAATTTTCATCATAAGATGAGGTTTGCATGAGTAAAATTACCGTATCCAAAAAGGCCCAGGACTATTTTAAGAAAATCATTGAAAAGCAGAAGATGGAAGGTCTGGCTATCCGTCTTACAGCCACAAATGTTGGAACACCTGGTGTCGAGTGCGGCATTCTGTACTGTCCAAAAGAATACATTACAGAGCAGGATGAGCACTTTAGAATGGATGGCTTTGAGATTGTTATTGACTCTGCTGTAGCTCCTTATCTTGATGAGTCTCAGATTGATCTTACAGAAGATGACAACAAGCAGGAAATGTTAACCTTCCATGCTCCTAATCTTAAAAAGCAGGATTTACCTGAAGATGCCACACTGCGTGAGAGATTACAGAGATTTTTTGATGTAACCGTAAGCCCTGCTCTTGCAAGTCATGGTGGTGCTATTGAACTTGTTGATGTTTCAGAAGACGGCGTTATCAAGGTTCGCTTCTCAGGTGGCTGCAACGGTTGCTCCATGGTAGGCATCACCTTAAAAGAGGGTATTGAGTCACAGCTCAATCAGGCCTTCCCTGGCGTTGTAAAAGAGATTATTGACGTAACAGATCATCAGGCAACTGAAGAGTCTTTTAGTTAATTTTAAAGATTTACGTATAATTAAGGCGACATATTCAGGTCGCCTTTTTTTATGGTTACAGCTGCAGTCTTAAAGTCTCGCTGTCCTCGCGATGCTCCTTGGCAAGCAGTGATGCTGCAGCATCCTTGCCGCTTTTACCATGTTCTAGTACTTCATACAGCTCAGAGCATATTGGCATCTGCACGCCATACATATTGGCAAGTTCATAGATCTCTTTAGTTGAACTTATGCCCTCAACCACCTGACCTATTTCCTTTAAAGCCTCATCTACGCTGTAGCCTTTACCCAGCAGATAGCCAAAGCGTCTGTTGCGTGACTGATTGTCAGTACAGGTTAAAACCAGATCTCCAAGACCTGACAGACCCATAAAGCCTCTGTCTGTAGCTCCAAGACGCAGTCCCAGGCGTATCATTTCAGTAAGGCCACCCGAGTTTAACAGTATTAAAAATTAAAAAACGCTATAAACGGCATATAAATCGCCATCATAGCGTTTTTATTTTGTGAATCTCTTTATTGCGAATTATGCCTGAGCCATATAAGATTGAATCTTGCAGTTGTCAGCACCGACTAGTTGTTCATAGCCACCAAAAACCTTTAGGCTTCTTGCTACATCCTTTGCATTCATAGCTCCAATCAATGAAGCCAAATTGACAGATTTCAGAATAATATCTATATGACTTTGCCCATTTTTTAATTTATTAATATATCTATCAATAGGAGTAAGCATAGGATCAAGAGGATCTATCTTTGTGTTTTCAATAGAATAAATGTTGTCGTGACATTGGGCATTAGTAAAATATCCATCAATACCATTAGAGCTATGAGCTACTATATTGGCGTTTCTTAAAGCACTGCTTATTTCATCTACACTAAGTTTATTGCCACTTTCTTCAATCTTGATTTGTAATATGCGCAATAAGATCAAAGCCATAACACAAATTGAGATATGTCCTGAAATATGCTCTTTATTTCTCACAAACATAGGTCTTATTGAAAAATTGCTTTTCATTACTCTAAAGCAATCCTCAATACGCACAAGCTTTTTGTAAGAGCTCAGAATATCAGCATCATTAAGCTCTTCTTTTATATCTTCAGGTTTTTTATAAACCATAGCACTAAAGCCGGCAAGACGCCTGCGCTTTTTAATTAGCTCTTCCTTTAATCCCTTTGCTATATACAGGCTTTCTTTTTTACCCTGTGCACTGTCTGCATCTGTAACTTTTACCTGTACTATAGAACGCCAGCCAGAGCTACATACGGGGGCCATATCTTTTTGGTCCTCAACAGCTTTGCGCGCTTTGATAATATCACTCTCAAGTTGTGCTATATCTCTTTTTTTACGAGACTCACTAAAGGTAAAGACAATCTGACATTCTACTTTTTCCTTACGCTTTTTACCTGTTGATGGGTCGGTAATATAACCGCTCTTTACATATGGAAGTTTACGGTAGTACAGATTATTAGCCCCGTATGTATTTATTTCTTTATCAATATAATCAAGATTTTCATCAAATATATCGATAAAGCTTACATCAGAAGCTCGTATATTGGTATCCTGTGCACAGGTCTTAGTGTATGATTTAAGATCTAGCATCTGAGATTCAAGTTCACTGCTAAGCGCAGTAACCTTTTGAGCTACAATAAAACCAAGTTTGTGATCTAAAAGATTTAAAAGGTTACCAAGTGAGTTTAGCCCTCTATCTGCAACAACGACTGCTGTTTTAATGTCATATTTACCCTTCATCTGCTCAATAAGAACAGGTAAAGTCTTATACTCTGAGGTATTTCCTGCAAAAATTTCAAAATCAATTGGTATGCCTTTATCATCAATGACTAAAGCTACAGAAATTAGTGGTAAGTCAAACCTATGCTCCTTCGATAAACCATGCATACGTACAAGTTGCTCACCATCATCTATGGCTTCATTGAACTTGGTTGTAAAGGCATCACTAAATTCCTGAGAATTAATGTACTCCTCAAACTCCTTAAGTGACATACCATCATTAAGTTTTTGAGCCTTGATATAGTTGATTACCTTACGCTCTAAAAGCTGTTTATCATCATATGGTGACTCAAAATAGCAGTTAGTGCAGTCATAGAAGACCATGGTCATCGAGCGATTGAAATTATCACAGATACGATTGTGTATATGGATAAAAATTTCATCCTTAAACTTATGGGCAAAGTCCAAAGCCCTGTATAGGTCGTGCAAGCCTATATCCTTAAGAGGCGAACATAAAAACTTTGTTTGATGATTAAAGGCCTTAAACTGAGATTTTGGATCAACCACCTTTAGAAAAGTCAGATAAGATAACACAGCATTTACATCAAACTGTACTGAGCTTTTACTGTTCTGAATATAGTAAATATGACGCTTTAATGTCAGTACGTTATCCCATAAAGGTTTTAAAGCCCAAAGCCCATAGTTAAGACTTATGGATACGGTCTTTCTTTGTAAATCTGCCTGGGTAATATCAATGCCTTTAATATGTTTCTCAACTAGATCTGCCCTTTGCTCTCTATATTTTAAAGTAGGGGTTTGATATTCCTTGCGTAATTTGGTTAAGGCATCAGGATCTTTCTCAAGAAGCTTATCTAATGGTCCAAGAGATTTAATAGTCTTCTGTTTTTGCTTTTTGACACCATTAACCTTTATAGATGTAACCTCAACAATGGAGACATATTGGACGCCTTTAGTTTTTTTAACGGCGACAATAGTAGACATAGCAAGACCCCCTATAAGCTTAACTATAGCACCATTATATATTGTATCTATAAAATTCGCAATAGTTTGCAATAATAGAATTCAATAAGTTTTTAGTCAAAAAAAATTGGCGATCCTCGATGGAAAGCCAATTGTATTAATTGTCGTGATTACAAACTGTCAAACTCGGGTTTTTATGGTTACAGCTGCAGTCTTAAAGTCTCGCTGTCCTCGCGATGCTCCTTGGCAAGCAGTGATGCTGCAGCATCCTTGCCGCTTTTACCATGTTCTAGTACTTCATACAGCTCAGAGCATATTGGCATCTGCACGCCATACATATTGGCAAGTTCATAGATCTCTTTAGTTGAACTTATGCCCTCAACCACCTGACCTATTTCCTTTAAAGCCTCATCTACGCTGTAGCCTTTACCCAGCAGATAGCCAAAGCGTCTGTTGCGTGACTGATTGTCAGTACAGGTTAAAACCAGATCTCCAAGACCTGACAGACCCATAAAGCCTCTGTCTGTAGCTCCAAGACGCAGTCCCAGGCGTATCATTTCAGTAAGGCCACGGGTAATAAGAGCAGTACGGGCATTGGCACCAAAGCCAAGTCCATCTGACATACCTGTAGCTATGGCAATAACATTTTTTACAGCGCCACCTAACTGCAGTGATTTTAAATCAGAGCTTATATAAACTATAAAATATGAGGTATGCATCAGAGCGCATACTTCTTTGAGAAAGTCTCTGTCATTGCCTGCTATTGCAATAGCTGTTGGCATGCCCTTGGCAAGCTCGCTTGCAAATGTAGGTCCTGAAAGAGCTGCAAATTTGGTGTTTTCACCTAAAATCTCAATAATGGTGTCACTTAAAAAGTGGCCTTTGTATCTGTCAAGACCTTTGGTGGCATAGACTATTTTCTGATTAGGTTTTAGCAAAGGTTTTAACTGATGCAGAATATCTCTGAATATATGGGAAGGAATGACAAGCAGGATGATCTGACTTGAGGTTACTGCCTTTTTAAAGTCATCAGTAATTTCAAGGCTATCTGGTAGTCTTATATCAGGAAGATATTTTGCATTAACCCTGTTCTGTTGCATGGCCCCTGCCTGTGAGCTGTCTCTTGCCCACAATAAAACAGGAAGGCCCTTACCTGCGACAGCCATTGCTAATGCTGTACCGTAAGAGCCTGCACCAAGAACTGATAGGGTATGTGTATATTGCATTAACAATATCCTATACAGTCTTTAAAAATCAATTAGGCATTGGCCTGCTGGTCCTGAGCCTCCTGCTGCTGTTTATGCTGCTCCTGCTTTGCTCTATAGATAGCATCAAAGCTTAATGGAGCTAATGTCAGCTGCGGGAATGTTGCACGAGATACAAGGCTTGAAATGTGCTCTCTTGCATATGGGTATAACATGTTAGGAGCGGTAGCGCCTAAAACATAATCTAAAACCTCAGGCTCGAAGTTTCTTGCAACAAAGATACCTGCCTGATTAACCTCACATACAAAAGCTGTGGCACCGTCGTTCTCACAGGTAACGGTAATACGCAGTACAACTTCGTACTGATCTGAACCTAAGCTTGAAGCTTTGGTGTCAAACTCAACCTTAAGCTCTGGCTTCCACTGCTTCTGGAATATAGCAGGAGTATTTGGAGTCTCTAAAGAGCAATCCTTTGAGTAAACTCTGATAGCCTCAAAATGAGGGTTTGCCTGCTGATTGTTAGTGTCGGTCATAATAATTCCCTATTTTTTATTGGTTACTGGTAAATTGTTGTTATACCACTCTAGCATACCGCCATCAAGAGTAGTTACCTGATTGAACCCAAGCTTCTTTAACAGACGGGCACCGTTAAATGCCTCGGTATCATACTTATCCTTGCCCACAAGAATAACAGGTGAGTCCTTTTTTCTTTCGATACGATTGATCTGGCCTGCCTTGATCTCTGCAAAAGTCATATTTACAGCATTGGCTATATGGCCCTTATTGAAATTTTCCTGTGATCTGATGTCAACAAATACACCTTCTGAGTGATTAACCTTATTGACAGCAACACCTATAGTATCTTTTTTAATCCTGGCAGTCATAAGACGGAACTGCACAATAATCAAAAACAGCAATACAGTAATCCAGCCACCTGCCATCATAGTATGGCGGGAAAAGAACTCCTGCAGCTGTGTTAAAAAATCCGGATTTGTCAATTCTGACACAATACACCTCAAAACTGTTGATAATATTGAAACGGCAATTTTATCATATACCTGCTATCTTGTGGTATAGCAATACAGCCGCCCGTAATATTAAGCTGAATTTTATATGTTTATGAATAAAATGTCATTATTTACACTCAAAACTTAAGACAAGCTCACTCTTTATTGTATTTTTCATGCTCTTTAGTGCCAGCGTGTTGTCTTTTTTAATCTATAAACAGCAGTGTCTGAATTTTATTTACATATCTTTAATCTGATTTTCGTGAATTATCCTAATTTAGACTGCTAATGTGATAAAATTATCATATTGTTGCACATCATTTTAAGAGATATACAAAATGTCAAAGAAACCTTTAGCTTTAATTATTATGGATGGCTGGGGCGACAACAAAGACTCCCAGTTCAATGCCGTAACCAATGCCAAAACACCAGTTCTGGATGCTCTTAATGCCAAATATGCCCACACAGATATTCAGGCATCAGGTATTGATGTAGGTCTTCCGGATGGTCAGATGGGCAACTCTGAGGTTGGCCACACCAATATAGGTGCCGGTCGCATTGTATATCAGGAATTGACTCGCATCACCAAGGCTATTGCCGACGGCGACTTCTTTAAAAACAAGGCTTTATGTGAAGCCGTAGACAAGGCTGTAAAAGCTGACAAGGCCGTACACGTTATGGGTCTTATGTCTCCAGGTGGTGTTCACTCTCATGAAGATCACATCATGGCTATGCTTGAGCTTGCCGTCAAACGCGGTGCCAAAAAGGTTTATTTCCATGCCTTCTGCGACGGACGTGACGTGCCACCACGCTCTGCCATGGAAGATATTGAGCGCTTTGAGCAGCTCTTTGCCAAATTAGGTACAGGCCGCTTTGCCACCATGGTTGGCCGTTACTTTGTAATGGACCGTGACAACCGCTGGGACCGTGTTGAGCAGGCCTATGATCTCATTACTCAGGGCATCAGCAAGTTTGAGCCATTTGCCAGCGCCAAGGATGCACTGCAGGCTGCCTATGACAGAGATGAAAATGATGAATTTGTACAGGCCTCAGTAATTGGAGAGAAAGCTCCTCTTGAGGACGGTGACAGCCTGATTTTCATGAACTTCAGAGCCGACCGTGCAAGACAGATTACCCGTGCCTTCGTCAACAAGGACTTTGACGGCTTTGCCAGAAAGAGCACCCCTGCTCTTGCTGATTTTGTCATGCTGACACAGTATGCAGCCGACATCAAGACCACATGTGCCTATCCGCCAGAGGATCTGACCAATACCTTAGGTGAGTGGCTTTCATCTCACCACAAAACTCAGTTACGTATTTCAGAGACTGAAAAATACGCCCATGTTACCTTCTTCTTCAACGGTGGTGTAGAGACTCAGTTTGACGGTGAGGATCGTATTTTAATTCAGTCACCAAAGGTTGCCACCTATGATCTCCAGCCAGAGATGAGCTCAGAGGAGCTTACTGACAAGCTGTGTGAGGCCATTGAGTCTGGCAAATATGATGTTATTATCTGTAACTATCCAAATGGTGACATGGTAGGTCATACCGGTGTGTATGAGGCTGCTATCAAGGCTGTTGAGGCTGTAGATACCTGCCTTGGCCGTGTAGTTGCATCACTTGAGAAGGTAGGCGGTGAGTGTCTGATTACAGCAGATCACGGCAACTGTGAGAGAATGAAGGATATGACCACAGGTCAGCCATACACTGCCCACACCAATCTGCCAGTACCTTTCATCTATGTAGGCCGCAAGGCTACCATGAGAGAGGACGGCCGTCTTTGTGATATTGCCCCAACCATGCTCTATCTGATGGATATGCCAATCCCTGAGGAGATGACAGGCAAGTCAATCATCACTCTTGAAAAATAAAATTCAGGTGTAAAAAATGCCCTCGTAAATGAGGGCGTTTTTTTATCCTTTTTTCTTGTTAGAGACCTGAGATGGTTACATCTGGCACCAGTATAGATCCTGTCTTTACTGAATAGCGCTCATCTATATCATCATGTGACATCATAGCTATCTTCTTGAACAGATCCTTTAAATTAAAGGCTACAGTTATCTCCTCAACAGCATGCACACGTCTGCCGTCTTTAAAGTAATAGCCTCCGGCTCCGCGTGAAACATCGCCATTTGTTATATTTACACCCTGTCCCATCAGTGATTCAATGACAATACCTTCAGATACATCTTTGAGCATATCATCAAAAGTGCAGATATGTTTGTCATCAAAATCTGCATACAAGGTGAAAAGACCTGAGGCATGACCATTTGGCTTCATATTGAGCTTACGGGCTGAATAGCTGCCAAGCAGATACATGTTTAAAATACCGTCTTTGACAATGTGACTGCTCTGCACACGACAGCCCTCGCCATCATAATTGCATGAGGAGAGCTCGCCTTTGACAAAAGGCTCATCACGCAGACTTACAAAATCCGGAAGGATTTTGGTATCAAGAGCATTGCATAAAAATGATGAATCACGGTAAATAAGTGATCCTCTTATGGCTTTTGACAGGGCTGACCAGATTGAAATGGCGGCACTGCCTTTGAAAATGACATTATATTTACCTGTCTTTACCTGTGAGGCATCAAGCTTGTTCAGAGTTTTAGTTACAGCCTCATCAATAATACGTCTGTTATCGTATAAAAGCTCAGGGTTAGAATTTTGTGTAAAACCATAGCCCTTTTGCATTTTGTCATCGCTCTGACCTAAAAGCGATAAGGATCTGCCATTTGATGAGTAGGAAAAGCTGCGGTTAAAGCCATTACTGCTGGCAATGGTAAAGCTTTTAAGGCTTGATGAGAGACTGGCTCCATCTGATTTTTTAATGCGGTCATAAGAACCTTGCATAAACTCACGCTCAAGACCTACTGCCTTTTCCACAGCTGCATCTGCATCCTGCTCAATCTCATGCAGTGTGTCAAAATCATAATCGCTATCTGACAGATACTCTGCCTCTAAAATACCAGCACATGGATCTGCATCTGTATGCTTGGAAATGGCAAGAGCTGCCTCAATGGTATCCTCAATGGCCTTGGCTGAAAAATCAGAGGTGCTGGCTGTTCCTGATCTTTTACCGCGATAGACAGTTATATCCATAGATCTGTCTTTATTAAATTCTATATTTTCAACATCGCCGTCACGTGTGGAAATACTAAGTCCCTCAAGTGAGCTGATTCTGATTATGCTTTCATCTGCTCCCAGGCGCTTTGCAATAGCAAGAGCATCAGCGGCCATATTTTTAGCAAGAGCATTGTCTGCATTTACTGTCTTTTTAAACTGACTTGTCATTTACACTATCTCATCAATTAATCTATAAATCTATATTACCACATTGTGGCACACTGACCTTAAAGCAAATTTATACAGGCTAAAAACTGCCTGTGTGCCTGTGATATACTAGATAAAAATTTATATTTACGAGGGATTAATGGCTGTTCAAGAACATTTTGAGGGATTTGATGCCCCTCCGGAGCTTATAAGCCGCTCTGCACATAAAAGAGATGCCCAGGCTATAAGAAAGCTTGCTGAAAAAATTGAGGCTTTTGGTGATCTGACCTTTAAAAAACTCAATTTTCCAGATGAGAGCATCAGAGAGGCTCTGATAGTGGCTCGTTCACTGCGTAAAAACTCTGATGAGAAAAGACGTCAGCTGCAGTATGTGGCCAAACTCATGCGTCAGTATGATCTGAGCGAGCTTAAAAATCAGATTAATTCTTTAGGTGCCACACCAAAGGCTGACCCTACTGCCATGCGCATGGAGAATTTAAGAGAGAATCTTATTTTAGGCGGTACCGAAACTTTAAATGAGTTTACCTCACTTATCTATGACACTGACAGAAACAAACTGCGTACCCTGATTAAGAAAGCCAAAGAGGAGCTCAACTCCGATCTGCCAGAGCGCCCTGCTGCCAGAGCTTTATTTAAATATCTAAAGGCAGAGCTCAAGCGTGCCGGCGTTGAAGTTCCTGACACGCTTGCCACCAAACGCTTTTAAACTCTAGACAGAAGTTCCGCCTACAGTTATGGCATCAAGTTTGACTGTAGGCTGTCCTATACCAACAGGCACAGACTGACCGCCCTTGCCGCACATGCCCACGCCTTTATCAAACTCAAGATCATTGCCAACCATTGAAACCTGATTCATAGTTTCAGGACCGTTGCCGATTAAGGTGGCTCCCTTGATAGGTGCACCTATTTTGCCATTTTCAATAAGATAGGCCTCAGAGGTTGAGAACACAAATTTACCAGAGGTGATATCTACCTGACCGCCTGAGAAGTTGACAGCATAAATACCATTTTTGACAGAGGAGATAATCTCTTCTTTGTCATAGGCACCAGGTGCCATATAGGTATTGGTCATTCTGACCTGAGGCAGATAGTTATACGCCTGACGACGACCGTTGCCTGTAGGTTTGCCACCCATGAGCATGGCATTTTGTCTATCCTGCATATAACCCTTTAAAATACCGTTTTCAATAAGTATGTTGCAGCTGCTTTCAATACCCTCATCATCAAAGGTCATAGAGCCGCGTCTGTCTGGCATGGTGCCATCATCAATAATGGTACAAGCTGATGATGCTACCTTGTCACCTATGCGCCCTGAGAACAGTGAGCTGCCTGTACGGTTGAAGTCGCCCTCAAGACCATGACCTACGGCCTCATGCACTAAAACCCCAGGCCAGCCTGCACCAAGCACCACATTCATGCAGCCAGCCGGTGCTGCCACAGCCTCAAGATTTACCAGAGCCGATCTTACAGCCTCTTTGACTACAGAGGCTACAACATCATCTGTAAACTCACTTTGCAGATAGGCACCACCTGTTGATGAAAAGCCCATCTCTATCTTATCGCCAGACTTTACCACTACAGATACAGCAAGCACTGATATAGGTTTTATATCGGCACAAAAGGTACCATCGGTATTGGCCACAAGCATAATACGGTGCGAGGCATTGATGGAAGCATTAACCTGTACCACCTTCTCGTCAAGAGCTCTGGCCATTTTATCAACGCTCTCTAAAATCTGTGCCTTGCGCTCACGGCCAATAGAGATAATTGGATCATCACTTTTGTATAAAGGAGTTTTGTCCTTGGCCTCAAGTGAACAGGCTTTACTCTGTGATGCGCTTCTTGAGATGCTTTTTGCTGCCATACAGGCATCAGATATAGATTTCTGATTTAAAACATCAGAGTAAGCAAAACCGCACTTTTCTCCGTTGACGGCTCTGACACCCACGCCCTTGAAAATATCAAATGATCCTCCTTTGATAATGGATTCATCAATAGACATAGACTCGCTGACCACACGCTCAAAAAACAGATCGCCAAAATCTATGCTGCGGCTTTTAAGATTATCAAGTGACTTTTGTATAAAATCTGTATCAATATCGGAGTTTTCAAACAGTATTTCTGATGCTTTATTAATAATACTCATACCAAATCCTGCCTAGACTTTCACTGTCTTTGGGTATATTCCAAACTTTTCTAAAAGCTCACGGGTCTGACTTGCAGGCATACCCACCACCGAGCTTACCGAGCCTTCAACCTTTTCAATAAGCATGGCACCTATGCCCTGCAGAGCATAAGATCCTGATTTATCGTCACACTCACCAGAGTCAACATAGATCTGAGCCAGCTCTTTACTTATATTGGCAAAGGTCACATAGGTTACAGTCTGTACTATACATTTTCTGTCACTGTCTCTGACACAGACAGCAGTATGTACCTCATGTCTTTTACCTGACAGAGATAAAATCATGTTAAGCGCATCTTCTCTGTCCTTTGGCTTGCCTAAAATACGGCCCTCAAGCGCAATTACTGTATCTGCACCTATAACAACGGCATCTGTGTGCTCTTTGATTACAGTGTCGGCCTTCTTGCTGGCCATACGCACGACATAAGGTCCTACCAGTTCGCCATCATCTACTTTTTCATCAATAGAGGCCTCATATATTTCAAACTCAAGACCCATATTTTTTAAAAAATCACGACGGCGCGGAGACTGTGAAGCTAAAATCAGTTTATACATAATTATTTATTATCTGTACTGCCACCTATAGAAAAGAATCTGGACATAAGCCCAAAGCCTAAAAATACAGGGAACCAGAATAAGGCAGTGGTTAAAGCCGGCACTATGAAGGTAGACTCATAGTTGGACTGACCTATAATATGTTCAAGCCAGAAAATAATCACATCAGCAATCAGGTGCACCAGACCTATAATCAAAGCCTGCTGCCACAATGCATACTGTGCAAAATATTTAAACTGAGAGATGATGATATAGATCTGCAGTGCAAGAACCATAGCATGCACACCAAGTGGCGAGCCTGTTAGCAGATCTAAAATCAGACCACAGATCCAGGCCACCTCAATAGAGTACTTGCGCGGTTCGCTTATAGCAAAAAACAGCAGTGTCAGAGACAGAAGATCAGGTCTGTAATCCTGAACTACCTCCGGCAGTGAGGTAATTTCAAGTAAAAATACTATAAACAGCACTGGCAGAAACAGCACAAGAGATGATCTTCTGCCGCGATAGTTATTCACTTCCATCAGCAATTGCCTCATCACTTGCAGCGCTGTGCAGATTCTGCAGTCTGGTATTGGTCATTGAATCAATGAGCTTTTTTATTTTGTCCTGTCTTAGCATAACTTTGCTGTCAGTACGCTCTTTTGGTGCCACAGCCTTGCTGTTTTCACCATCAAGATCCTTTTTATACCAGACCATAAGTACATAGCGCATAGTATCAATATGCACCAGTGGCTTGGCCTTGACCAGAGCAAAAGGCTGAGACTCTGAAAAGCCAACATCTGTAACAATAGCTACAGGATAACCCTCTGGGAAGATACCGCCTAAGCCCGATGTGGTTAAAATATCACCCTTTTGAATATCAGTAGAGCGCGGTACATTGGTAATAATAAGCTCATCATGTGAACCATTGCCTGTAGCTATGGCACGCACCTGATTACGTGTATCAATTACAGGTATGGAGCTTGACGGATCGATAAGCAGCAGCACGCGAGAGTATGCGTAATTGGCTGATATGACCTGACCTACCAGACCTTCGTCGGTAATAACAGGCATACCCTCATACACACCTGAGCCTGTACCTCTGTTGACCACAACCCTCTTAAGATAAGGATCTGAGTCAACATCGATGATTTCAGCAAAAGTGCGACGTGATGTTTCATGCATAGGTGAGTTGAGCAGCTTGCGCATGGCGGCATTTTCCTGTTCAAGAGAATGCAGACGCATCAAATCAGCTGTTAACTCAAAGTTCTCAGATGCCAGCTTTTCATTTTCATCAATAAGCTCAGCACGGCTTTTAAACTGTGTTGATACTGCTTTTGAAACTTGACGTGGGGCATCGGCAAAAACTAATACTGGATAGAGCGCAGTCTCTAAATAATAACGAAAATCGCTCAACATCTTGAGCCTGACATCAAGTATCAGAATGACAATTGATGCCGCCAAAAGCAGAGCGAGTCGTAAATTTATCAAAAGGCTCGGGGTTTCCGGCTTTTTCAAGTATATATCCTGTTAGGGGAGTAATCTCCCCTTTAATTAATCAAAGATCTCATTGTCCTGAGAGTCGTACATCTCAAGCGCACGACCGCCGCCACGGGCCACACAGGTTAAAGGATCCTCAGCTACAATTACCGGAATACCTGTTTCTTCACGCAGCAGTTTATCAAGATTATGCAGTAAGGCACCGCCGCCTGAGAGCATCATGCCGCGCTGAGCGATATCGGCAGCAAGCTCTGGTGGAGACTTCTCAAGAGCCACACGTACAGCCGAAACAATGCCTTTGATAGGATCAGAGAGAGCCTCAAGAATTTCATTTGAGTTTAAAGTGAAAGAACGTGGTACACCTTCAACCACTGAACGGCCGCGAACTTCCATCTCATGCATTTCCTGCTCGGCATAGGCAGAACCAATCTGTATCTTAATCTGCTCTGCAGTTGTTTCACCAATTTCATAGCGCTTTGTGTTTCTTACATAATTGACAATGGCCTGATCGAATTTATCACCGCCAATACGTACTGATGATGAGTAAACCACACCGTTTAATGAAATAATGGCCACCTCGGTAGTACCGCCGCCAATATCTACAATCATGGAACCTGCAGCCTCAGATACAGGCAGACCTGCACCAATAGCAGCTGCCATTGGTTCGGTGATTAAAAATACTTCACTAGCACCAGCACCCTCTACAGACTCGCGGATAGCGCGTCTTTCAACCTGTGTTGCTCCACATGGAACACACACAAGCACACGTGGAGATGGCTTGAACGGGAAGAAATGTGATCCTGTAAGAACCTTGTCAATGAAGTACTGCAGCATCTTTTCAGTGTACTGAAAGTCTGCAATCACACCGTCTTTCATAGGACGGATAACTTCGATATTGTCAGGATTACGACCGTACATGACCTTGGCGGCCTTACCTACTGCGTAAACCTTGCGCTGACCGCCGGTTCCGTTTCTGTCAAGTCTTACAGCCACAACTGAAGACTCATTTAAAACTATACCTTTATTTTTGACGTAAACTAAAGTGTTTGCTGTTCCCAGATCTATGGACAAATCATTTGAGAACATACCGCGAAGCTTTTTAAACATCTGCACAGCCTAACGTAATTGTAAATTTCTGAAAATTCAAAAATTATAAAAGTTTATAACCCTGGGTTTATACGCCCCGGCAAAAGGCGTATACCCACCTGTTTAATTAAAATGGAATTTCGTCAACATCAAGAGATGGCTGTTTATCAACCTTGTTCTCATTGACACCGCCTGAGATTACAGGAGCCTGGACATTTCTGTTCTCAGCCATCATGCTGTTGTGAGAACCATCCATCATCTCCCTGTCATCAAGATCTGAAGGCATATCATTGTTTCCCATGGAGCCATAGATATTTGACATATTATCCTGACCGTATGATCCCATAGAACCCATACCCTGCATGGAGTTCATTGAATTCATACCGCCCATAGGGCTCATACCCATATTGTTCATGGAGTTAAAATTATTCTGTGGCTGTGACAGTGTTGGCTGCTCATTACCATAGATGCTGTTGCCCATGTTCTGATTGTTAAAACCGCCCATCTGATTCTGACGACGGTTGTTAGGCATGCCATTACCCATGGAATTGGCAGGACCCTGTCTTGAACCTAACATCTGCATTTCATCTGCAACAATTTCAGTTACACTGCGCTTTTGTCCCTGTTTATCAAGGAATGAACGGGTGCGTAGCTTACCCTCAACATAAATCTGTGATCCTTTGTGCAGGTACTGCTTGGCTATATCTGCAAGCTTGCCCCACATTACTACTCTATGCCACTCAGCGTATTCTGTTGTCTCACCTGTATCGATATTTCTTCTGACTTCGTTTGTAACCATGGAAATGTTTGTCACACTGCAACCGCTATGAGTCGATCTACATAAAGGTTCGTCGCCTAAATTACCAATCAATATTACTTTATTAACTCCACGAGCCATAAAATTTACCCTTATTGTGTATTTCTAAACTTTATAAGTATTAAATCTGATTCTAAAAATTATCATGTATCTTGAATAGATCTAAATCTACCGTAAAATATGTATGATTATAATAGCAGAAGCACTCTTAATTGAAGATCTAAAAACTTAAAAATCATGCTATTTTTTCATATATCCAAAAAATTAAGAGACAATCTAATAATTTTTGTTATTTAATGCACAAAACATATGCAGAATATTATTATCCGTGGGGCTAAAACCCATAATCTCAAGAATGTAAATCTCACCATTCCTCGCGATAAACTGTGTGTAATAACCGGCCTTTCAGGATCTGGCAAATCCTCTCTTGCCTTTGATACCCTCTATGCTGAAGGCCAGAGACGTTATGTCGAATCTCTCTCTGCCTATGCCCGTCAGTTTTTACAGCTTATGGACAAACCTGATGTTGAATCCATAGAAGGTCTGTCTCCTGCCATTTCCATTGAGCAGAAGTCAACATCACACAACCCGCGCTCCACTGTAGGCACCATTACAGAAATTCATGACTATCTGCGTCTGCTCTGGGCCAGGGTGGGTACAGCAAGATGTCCTGAGCATGGTGTTGAGCTTAAGGCTCAGACTGTATCGCAGATGGTAGATCAGACCATGCAAAAGCCATCTGGTGAGAAATATATGATTTTAGCTCCCGTGGTAAGAGGCCGAAAGGGTGAATACAAACAGCTTTTAGCAGAGCTGGCCCGCGATGGTTTTATAAGAGCCAGAATTGATAATGAAATCTGCGATCTCTCAGATCCTCCTGATCTGCAGCTGCATATAAAACACAATATTGATGTTGTAATAGACAGATTTAAAATCAAGGATGATATAAAACAGCGTCTGGCCGAATCCTTTGAAACAGCGCTTAAAGTTGCAGACGGTCTTGCCGTGCTTGCCCCTATTGATGGGGAAGATGAGGAGCTTTTGTTTTCATCGCGCTATTCATGCCCTGAGTGCGGCTATGCCATAGCCGAACTTGAGCCGCGCAATTTCTCCTTTAACAATCCGCATGGAGCCTGCCCTGAGTGTGAGGGTCTTGGTGCGCAGATGGTCTTTGATATAAACAAGATTATACCTGATAAAAGCAAATCCATTTTTGAAGGAGCCATTGTCGGCTGGGACAGGCGCTCATTTTTCTACTATCGTATGCTAAAGGCTGTATGCACCCACTATGGCATAGATGAGCACACACCTTTTGACGATCTTAGTGCCCGCGAGCAGAAGCTGTTTTTATACGGCACAGGCAAAGAGGCCATAGAGATAAACTTCACCTCAGCAGATGGCAGCAAATCAAGAAAAAGTGTACAGCCTTTTGAAGGTGTCATACCTAATCTTAAAAGACGTATGGTAGAGACTGACTCTGAGTACATAAGAGAGGAACTTAGCAGGCTCATGTCCTCAAAAGAGTGTCCATCCTGTCATGGCGCAAGACTCAAGCATGAGTACTGCCATGTCTTTGTGGCCAATACTTCCCTGCCATCTGTCAATGCCATGTCCATTGTCAAGGCCAGAGAGTTTTTTGAAAACATACAACTAAGCTCACAGGAGCATAAGATTGCAGATCGTATCCTAAAAGAGATTAAAGACAGATTAACCTTTCTTGAAAATGTAGGTCTTGGCTATCTTAATCTGTCACGCTCTGCTGAAACACTTTCAGGCGGTGAAGCACAGCGCATACGTCTTGCCTCACAGATAGGTGCAGGTCTTGTGGGTGTCATGTACACCCTTGATGAGCCGTCAATAGGTCTGCATCAAAGAGACAATCAGAAGCTTTTAGATGCCCTGGTGCACCTGCGCGATCTTGGCAATACTGTAATTGTGGTTGAGCATGATGAAGATGCCATAAGGCAGGCTGATCATATTATTGATATAGGTCCTGGTGCTGGTGTGCATGGCGGCAGTGTGGTGGCACAGGGTACTGTAGCTGAAATTATAAAATGCAAAGACTCGCTGACAGGAAAATATCTGTCAGGAGAGCTGCGCATTGATATACCTAAAAACAGAGTCAAAATGCAAAAGGGCAAGGTCCTTAAGCTTTCAGGCTGCAGCGGCAACAATCTTAAAAATGTTGATGCCACTATCCCATGCGGTCAGCTTGTAGTTGTAACCGGCGTCTCAGGCTCTGGCAAATCAACTTTAATCAATGACACTCTTGTACGTGTGGCAGAGCGCGAGCTCAACAAGGTTACAGCCAATGATGATCCGGCCCCTTACAAGAAAATTGAGGGCCTTGAGCATTTTGATAAAATCATCTGTATTGATCAAAGTCCTATTGGCCGTACCCCGCGCTCCAATCCTGCAACCTATGTAGGACTGTTTCAGTCAATTCGTGAGCTTTTTGCCAGCACCCATGAGGCAAGAGCCCGCGGCTATGGTCCAGGACGCTTTTCCTTTAATGTCAAAGGTGGACGCTGTGAGGCCTGTCAGGGTGACGGCACCATAAAAATCTCCATGCACTTTCTGCCAGATATCTATGTCAAATGCGAGCAGTGCCACGGTAAAAGATATAACAGAGAAACTCTTGATATAACCTACAAAGGTAAGAGCATATCTGATGTGCTTGAAATGACCATTGAAGAGGCCCATGAGTTTTTTGAGGCTATTCCATCCATTGCCAAAAAACTCAAAACCCTGGTGGATGTGGGACTGTCCTACATTACCCTAGGTCAGGCCGCCACTACATTTTCAGGAGGAGAGGCGCAGCGTATCAAACTGTCAAAGGAGCTGTCAAAACGCTCAACAGGCAATACACTGTATGTGCTAGATGAGCCTACCACAGGTCTGCACTTTCATGATGTAAAACAGCTGGTGTCAGTGCTTATAAGACTGCGTGATGAGGGCAATACCATAGTTGTAATTGAGCACAATCTTGATGTTATCAAGATGGCAGATCATATTATAGATTTAGGACCTGAAGGAGGCTCCGGCGGCGGCGAGATTATTGCCACTGGCACACCAGAGCAGATTGCCAGGTGTGAAAAATCATTTACCGGTGCTTTTTTAAAACCAATTTTACAAAGAGGGTATTAACATGTTTGAAATTACCGACAAAGAGTTTGAGGCTGTATCTGCCCTCAATGCCGAGTACAGAGAGTCTTTTTTCCTGCAAAAGCTCAAAGAGCATGAGATTGTGGTCTTTATCTGCCAGGGAGATGATCTGTTCTTGCTTGGAGATGACAGTGAGGATGAGGATGGAGTTAAAAGCACTGTAATGCCTGTCTTCTGCCACCCACGCTTTGCACAGGCTTTAATTGACTCTTTTGATGACAAAAAAGAGGATCTTAAAGTTGTGTCACTATCAGTAAAGGATTTTAAGGACAATCTTAGCGCACCTTTACAGGCTGAGAGCATTTTACTTGGCATTATGCCTGTAGGGCAGAGCGATTTTACAGTACTTGAGCCTGATTTTAGCAAAGGCGAATAAATGACAAAGGCTCTGTACAGAGCCTTTTTTATATTTCCTGATAAGGCTTAAGGCCTTTTGCAGCGCGTTTTTTATCATAGGTGTCCTTGTAAAAAAGCTGCAGAGCATTAAAGCCGTTTTGAAAAATCATATAGCAGGCAGCTGCAATTACAGCACTCTGACTAAAATATGTAGCTGCAAGCCAGATGGCAAAAACCACATTTTTCTGCCCAAGCCCCTGCCCTGCACTGACACGCTGTGCATAGAAATTACCCACAAACTTGCCAAAGACATACTGCCCTATACAGGCTACAAAACCTATAAATGCAAGATAGGCCATAGTGGCAGGATCAACTGAGGCATTGACAAGAGTTGAGGCTACCTGAGCTGTGACAATAGTTAATGTCAAAGCCCACATATAAAAAGGCAGATCCTTGCCTGTTGTGATTAAAAAGCTGTGTATGCCTTTTAATATATAGCGCGATACAAAAGCCAGCAGCAAAGGCAACAAAATCATTGGAAAAACCTTATTGGCAATAAGTATCATCTGATCTGCAAATGAAGCTGTAACCTTGGTTCCTGCATAGGCAAAAATAAAGGGTATGGTTATGGCAGCAGCTACATTTGACACAAGAGTATAGCTTGTCAGTGATGCCTCAGAGCCACCAAGCTTGCCAGTGATAATGGCAGATGCGGCCGCAGTTGGGCAGATAATAAGCACCATAAGGCCTTCATATACCTCTCTGTCAGATACATAATCTTTAGAGAGCATAAAGCCAATGATAAAAGGAATACCAATCTGTGCAATGATTAAAATCAGATGCCACATGCGCAGACGCATGCTTTTGATGTCTATTTTGCAAAAGGCAACATAGAGCATACCAAAGATTAAAAAAGGCACAATATCAAGCACTAGAGCCTTAATCTGCACCTTGTAGGGATTTAAAAAGCTCAAATGTCTGTAAATTACATAAAGAATTACGCCCATGCCTATAGAGGCAAGGAGCGTATACTTTCTGACAAAGAGTTCAAACTGATTTTTGTGCATCAAACAAATCAGAAACACCTAAGGTTTTAATCAGAGCCAGAGCACTGTCGCTGACATTTTGCAACTTGAGTTTTTTATCATGCTTTGATAAAGCCCACTGCGCAAGAAAGGCAATACCAGCTGAATCAACAGATTGCATCTGACCCATATCAAATACGCTGTCTTTGAAGATCTCATCGCGACGTTCCCACAGAGCAGGAACGTTGCTGACAGTCAGTGAATCAAAATCGTACATCGTATTACTTAAGAGGAACAGTTCCGGCGCTGGCATTATTCTTTTCAAGCATGGCTGTAACCTCTTTTAAACCCTTGTCACGGATTAAAGGAGCAAGCTCTGACTGCTTGGCTGTTAACATGGAGATATTCTCAGCTACCATATCAAAGGCGCGCCACTCTCCTGTCTTGTTGTTTTTACGCATGGAGAAGACAACAACCAGATCCTGTTTGCCTTTTTCACGAATTAAAAACTTTACATTTACAAGCTTTTCATCAGTACCTACGCTCTTGTATTCAGGTACTACAAGTTCCTGATCTGAATACTTGCCAAGGGCGTCGGCAAAGCTTGCTACAATATACTCGGCAAAAGCATCGGCAAAGGCCTCTCTGTCCTCTGGTGCAGTCTGCTTTAACTGATTGCCAATAACCTTATAGGCAGCATACTTATAGTCAATATAAGGCAGAAGCTCCTCACGTATTAAAGTCTTTCTAAACTCAATATCAGAGAGCTTGTCCTTATTCTCTTTGAGCTTGTCAAAGGTAGAAGTTGCAACTTCAGTTACAACCTTGTATGGATCTTTCATATCCACAGCATGGGCAGATGCTGCAAACACAAGAGCCAATGCGGCTCCCAGGGCTAAAATCTTTTTAAACATAATCTATGCTCCTTTATTTTTCACTCTTATCTTCTGATTTATCCTCTGATGAGGAATTGTATAAAAACTTGGCTATAAGCTCTTCAAGAACTACAGCAGATCCTGTATCGCGTATAAAGTCTCCTTCCTTTAAATACTCAGATCCAAGATCTTCATCATAAAAACCAGGAGTTATGGATATGTACTGCTCTCCAATGATACCTGCAGTTACAATTGAAGCCTTTGACTCGTCAGAAAGCTCATTAAAGCGGCTTTCAATTGACATCTCAACTACAGGAACAAGCTCTTTTTTATCAAGAGTAATGGCAGAGACACGGCCAATGACCACACCACCTATTTTAACCGGTGCTCTTAATTTCAATGAGCCAATATTTTCAAATTTGGCCTTTACTGTATAGGTGTCAGAGGAGCTGTCAAGCACCAGTCCTGCAACTTTCAGGGCCATGATTACAGAGGCAACAATGCCAAGTATCATAAACAGGCCTACGCCGAATTCTATTTTTGAAAACTTCATACCAAATCCTAAAACATCAAAGCTGTTAATACAAAATCCAGACCTAAAATCACAAGGGATGACTGCACCACAGTTGAGGTGGTGGCATTGGATATTCCCTGTGAAGATGGAATACAGTTATAACCGTTAAACAGAGCAATCCAGACACAGGCTATTGAAAAGATAAAGGCTTTAATCATCATGCCGCCAATATCATCGACAAATTCAACAGCAGCCTGCATGCCAGACCAGTAAATGCCGTCATCAAGACCAAGCCAGTCCACACCCACAAGTTTGCCTCCGTAAATACCTACAAGACAAAAGAGCATTGAGAGTATCGGCATGGATATGACACCTGCCCAAAAACGTGGTGATATAACTCGGCGCAGAGGATCCACTGCCATCATCTCCATGGATGATAACTGCTCTGAGGCCTTTAACTGACCGATCTCAGCCGTTAGGGCTGAGCCTGCGCGACCGGCAAAGAGCAAAGCTGTAACCACAGGTCCAAGCTCACGTATAATGGCAAGAGCCACCAGAGGTCCTAATGAGCCTGTAGCCATAAAATCCTTTAGAATATTAAAGCCCTGCAGACCTAAAACCATGCCTATAAACAGACCTGATACCAGAATAATAATGACCGATTGCACTCCTACAAAATAAATCTGCTTTACAAGCAGTGGAAAGTGCTTTTTAAAATCAGGCGCTCCTACGAGTGCATGAAACAGCATTATGGTCGATTTGCCAAGTGAGTTTATTTTAGCAATAGCGTAGCTGCCAAGAGCTCCTATAAAACCAAACATTAAAGCTCCTCTATAAGATTACGCTGCGTTTTCATTTTAAAAGCATAAGGACCGTCATAATCACCATTGATAAACTGAATGACTCGACTGTCCTTTGAGTTTTTAATCTCCTGCGTACTGCCATGTCCTATAACCTTGCCGTCAGCCAGAATATAGACATAGTGGGCAATACTCAAAACCTCCTGCACATCATGGGTCACAATCAGTGAAGTAATACCAAGAGAACTGTTTAAATCCTTGATAAGCTTGACCAGAATGCCCATGGTTATAGGATCCTGTCCGACAAAAGGTTCATCGTACATTATAAGATCAGGATCAAGAGCAATGGAGCGGGCTAAAGCTGCACGTCTTGCCATACCGCCAGATAGCTCCTGCGGCATAAAATCACTAGCACCGCGCAAACCTACAGCCTCAAGTTTCATCAGCACCAGATCGCGGATAAGAGTCTCTGGCAGATTGGTATGCTCCCGCAGTGGAAAGGCTACATTTTCAAAAACAGTCATATCTGTAAAAAGTGCACCACTCTGAAAGAGCATGCTCATTCTCTTGCGCACCTTATATAAGGTGGCACGATTTAGAGTATGCATATTTATATTGTCAAAAAGCACGCTGCCAGAACTTGGGGCCAGCTGAGCTCCGATAAGACGCAACAGTGTGGTTTTACCTGTGCCTGAAGGGCCAAGTATGGCTGTAATCTTACCTTTCTTTATCTTAAGTGAAATATGATCATAAATTGTCCTGTTTCCATAATGAAAGGAGAGATCATCTATCACCACAAGATCTTCAGTGTCGACCATTAATCTATTTCCATGAAACTTAGTTATTTAAAAAAGTACAATTATATATGATGCAATACGCCTGCGATGTATTTCTTTAACTTTATCTGTGTCAATTCTAGCGTCTAATTTCACCCTTATAACAGACACCTGCAATAAAGTTGCATGTCAAATGCATATTTTAAAAAAAAATATGGTATTTGCTGTCAGACAAATGGACGTGAAGCGTTATTTTATAAACATGCATTACATAAACCATGTGCTTTTTTATCTAAAAAAGAGTGCAGATAAAAATAAATTGCAGACAAACGACTGTATAAAACAGTATTTTAGTAGGTACAACTCAATAAACATGCAAAAAGCACGCAAATTTTTAAAAAATCTTTTTTATCCTTAATCCAATCTTAAAATCTATGCTATCCTTTTTAACACTTTTATACTCCAAAAGATTTGAGGTAGATTTATGCTTACACAAAAATGTATAGAGGCAGGACGCAGAGTGCTTCAGGAAGAGGCACAGGCTCTTTTAAATTTAAAAGACAGTATTGATGATAATTTTGTCAATGCCTGCAAAATACTTTTAGCCTGCAAGGGTAAAGTGGTGCTCACAGGTGTAGGCAAATCAGGTCATATTGCCTCCAAAATTGCATCTACGCTGGCATCTACCGGGACACAGTCTTTTTTTGTGCAGGCAGGAGAGGCTGCCCATGGTGATCTGGGTATGATTGGTACAGAAGATGTGGTTATTGCCACCTCACACTCAGGCGAAGGCTCTGAGCTTAAAGTCATGATACCTATACTCAAAAGACGTCAGATCCCTCTTATAGCTATAACCGGCAATGTAAAATCAAGCCTGGCTCAGGCCTCAGATGTATGCCTGTCAGCCCATGTTGAAAAAGAAGCCTGCCCTTTGAATCTAGCCCCCACCTCAAGCTCCACAGCCGAACTTGCCATAGGCGATGCTCTTGCTGTAGCTCTTATTGAAGCCAGAGGCTTTACCGAAAGAGATTTTGCCCTGTATCATCCAGGAGGCGCTCTTGGCCGCAAGCTTTTAGTACGCTGTGGCGATATTATGCATAAAGGAAAAGATCTGCCTATTATAAAAACAGGTACATCTATTCAGGATACACTTATTGAAATGACACAAAAGCGTCTTGGCATGGTATGTGTCGTAGATGAGCAGGGTTATGCCGTAGGCGTCTATACCGATGGTGATGTAAGACGTACGCTTGAGAAAAATATTTCTATAAAGGACAGTATTGATACTATCATGACCAATTCCTTTGCATCGGTACATGAACAGACTCTGGCAGCAGATGCTCTTGCACAGATGCAGAACAAGAAAATTTTGGCTATGCTGGTTATAGATGACAGCAAAAAGCCAATAGGCGCATTTAATATGCATGATCTTCTTCAGGCGGGTATAATCTAATGTCTGTTACAACCTGTTATGGCACATATCCATTATCTTTAATGGATTCCCTAAGAACGATAAAATGTGTTGTCTTTGATGTTGACGGATCTATTACTGACGGCGGAATCTACTTTAGCAGTCAGGGTGATGAATTAAAAAAGTTCGGCATAAAAGATGGTATGGGCATTGCCTCTATAACCCATAACACAGATATTAATGTATGTATTGTCACAGGACGTAGCTCTCAGATGGTAAAACGCAGAGCTGATGAGCTTAAGATTACCTATCTTTACGAGGGTGTAAAGGATAAAGCTGTAGTCCTTGGCAACATCTGCAATGAGCTTAAAATTTCTTTAAATGAGGTTTTAGCCTTTGGCGATGATATAAACGATATGCCTATGATGGCTATAGCAGGTCTGTCTGCATGTCCTGCAGATGCCCACCCAGCTGTTTTAAATCATGTAAATATAATAAGCGATTTTGACGGCGGCCATGGCGCTGCAAGGCAGATCTGCGATTTACTGCTTATGTCAAAAGGCGTACTTGATTTTGATGGTTTTACTTTTTTAAATAGGTAAGTTACAAGATGAGCACTACTATAAAGTCTATAATTATGTCTTTTATACTGGTGATAGTATCCATTGTGCTCTATCGCTTTACCACTATAAACGACGGAAATAAAGATGATATAGTAGCCAATCTCCCTGCCTTTGAATCAAGTGGATTTCAGGGGCGTTCCTATAGCGAGCATGGTGATATCAAGTATGAATTTAGTACCTCACATGTTGTCTTTTATAAAAAAGATGAGGTAGCCAATATCAGACAGCCACAGATTACCTATTATGAAAAGCTTGATAATGACAGGTACAGAACCTATGAACTTACAGCAGATGAGGGCACTATAAAACTGCACAACTTTGCAACGCTCAAGGGTAATATCCTGGTTGTGCCAAAATTCAAAGATGCCTTTATAAGCAGTATAAGAGCTGAAAATATGCGCTATGATCTTATGAAAGGCATTATAAGCTCACATGATTTTATAGAAATAGTAGGACCTAATTTTAAAAATACAGGATCAGATTTTAAAATAGATCTTAATAAAAAACAGTTTAGGATTACAGATGGCCCACATGCAACATACTTCAATAATTAAAACTGCTCTTTTAGTTTTTCTTATGGGCGTCGCACCTGCATTTGCATTGCAGAGTGACTACTCTCAGCCCATAAATGTGGTGTCAAAAGAGCAGCTTGCCGATCTTAGCAACGATAAAATCATCTTTCAGGGTGATGTAAAGGCAACTCAGGGTACAATGGAAATTGTAGCTGACAAGATTGAGGTGACACGCTCTAAAAGTGGTAAACTCAAGTCTATCATTGCCTATGGCACACCTGTAACCTTCAAGCAGCTGCTTGATAACGGCAAACCAATTAACACCAGGTCTGCCACTTTGTCATATATGCCGCAGGAGTCTTTAGTAGTACTTTCAGGCAAGGCCTCCATCTGGCAGGGCGAATCACGCATGGAGGGAGAGCGCATAGAATATAATATAAAGACTCAGAAAATGCGCGCCAACAATCAAAAAGCTCAGGGAGGAAGAGTGTCATCCACATTTATTCCTTCAGAACTACAAAAGCAGAAATAGTAAAGGTATTAAATGATAGAGCTCGAGGCTATAAATCTTAAAAAATCATATAAAAAGCGCACTGTGGTACGTGATGTATCTCTTAAGGTGCACTCTGGAAGCGTTGTAGGTCTGCTAGGTCCCAATGGTGCGGGCAAAACCACATCCTTTTATATGATTGTAGGCATTATTACACCAGAGCATGGTTCTGTACTTTTAAACGGTGTGGATATTACGCACAGTCCTATGCATGTGCGTGCCAGACACGGTCTTGGCTATCTGCCTCAGGAAAATTCCATTTTCAGAAAGCTTACAGTTGAACAGAACATCATGGGTGTAGCCGAGCTTGTACCTGATATGACCAATGCTGAAAAACAGCAGCGCGTTGATGAGCTTTTAGAGGAATTTTCTATTACCAAGATTAGAAAATCCTTAGGTATGGCTCTCTCCGGCGGTGAAAGACGACGTGTTGAAATAGCAAGAGCCCTGGCCGCCAATCCTAAATTTATCCTGCTTGATGAGCCTTTTGCTGGTGTTGATCCTATTTCTGTAGCTGAAATCAAAGAGATTATACGTAAACTGTGCAAACGCGGTATCGGTGTACTTATCACAGATCATAATGTAAGAGAGACTTTAGATGTCTGCCAGACTGCCTATATTGTTAATGAAGGTACCATCATTGCCAAAGGCACTGCTCAGGAGGTTTTAGCTGACAAGAATGTACAGGCCTCCTATCTTGGAGACAACTTCTCACTGTAGATATGGAACACACATATGGCTGGTATTAAAAACACACTTCAACTGCGTCAGGCGCAGACACAGACGCTAGCTCTGACCCCGCAGCTGCAGCAGGCCATCAAAATGCTGCAACTCTCAACACTTGAGCTGCGTCAGGAGATTCAGCAGACTCTCGATTTAAACCCTTTTCTTGAGATGGATGAAAGTCTTGATAATCCAAATATGCAATCTCTTGAGGAAATGGTAGAGATAGAGCAGCAGCAAAGTGCCGATTTTGATGTGTTTGACAATGACTCTTCCATAAATGCCGCCGACATTTCACTCTCAAGTGAAATCAATCTCAATGATGATGGTCAGCACACTGAGGATATGGTATCCATCTTCAATGAAGCAGGAGACAGTAGTGTATCTTCACCAAGCTCGGAGCTGACACAAAGTGTCCCTTCATCTGAGGATAAGATCTCTGACAACTATACACAAAGCTCAAGCCATCAGAAAGCCTTTAGCGCCGATGATGATGTCTTTGAAGGACAGACCACAGAGAGCCTTTATGATCACCTAAAGCTGCAGCTTGACTGCTCACCGCTTGGAGATTCTGATAGGGCCATTGCCCTTGCCATATTAGATGGCATTGATGAGTCAGGCTATCTTAAAATTTCAATAGAGGATATTGTGCAGACTGTCTCATCCATCTATACAGATGTAGATGAAGATGAGGTCTTAGCTGTCCTCAAAGTTATACAGCACTATGATCCTGTAGGTGTAGGCTCACGTTCTGTTCAGGAGTTTTTACTCATACAGCTGCGCGAGCTTGATGCCCATACTCCTTTTAGAAATATAGCCATACGTATTATTGATGATTTTCTGCCACAGCTTACCAACCGTGACTTTAGAACACTCTGTCATAAGCTGTCTATAAAGGAAAGCACCCTAAAAGAGGCTATTGGTCTTATCACCAAGTTAAAACCAAGACCAGAGGTCTCAACTGTATATACCAAATCAGACTTTGTCATACCTGATGTCATAGTGGTCAAGAAAGAAGATGGCAGCTTTGGAGTTGAATTAAATCCAAATGCCATACCGCGCGTCAGACTCAATGAGCAATATAAATCTTTAATGGTCCATGCTAAAAGCGCAGATGAGGTGCAGTATTTCAAATCCAACCTGCAGGAGGCCAACTGGTTTTTACAGAGTATATACAAGCGCAATGACACATTGCTCAAAGTAGCTCAGAGTATTATTGACCATCAAGGTGAATTTTTACAAAAAGGCGAGAGTGCCATGAAGCCTATGGTGCTCTCTGATGTGGCACAGCAGATTGAAATGCACGAATCAACAATCTCGCGTATTACCACAGAAAAGTATATTCATACCCCTCGTGGCACCTTTGAGCTTAAGTACTTTTTCTCAAGCCATGTCAGCACAGATGATGGTGAGGCCACATCATCTACAGCCATACGCGCTTTAATTAAAGATCTTGTATCTAAGGAAAACCCCCGTAAACCGCTGTCTGACAACAAGATTGCCGATGAGCTGCAAAGCCGCGGTATCAATGTTGCACGCCGTACTATTGCCAAATACCGTGAATCTTTAGGCATTGCCTCATCAAGTCAGAGAAAGCGTCTTATCTAGACTGTGCAGGTGAGATGACATCACCTGCACCCTCACAGCGCATCAAATTAATGCACAGCTGTCTAAAACAGAGCACCCCTTTATTTTCAGAAGTTTTTTATTTAATATTGATTCATATCATTTAGGAGATTTTTTATGAACAAGGCAACCATCAGCGCAAAGACATATGCAAAGAGTGATCTTAAAGATCAGCTCTCTTTTGCATTCTTTATGATGATGGGCATGTGCATGATGATGTACGTGAGCAGTGCCTTTTTGACTTCATAGAAAATATATAGTTTGTAAATAAAGTTCAAGGAGGCTACAAAGTCTCCTTTTTTTATCTGAAATAAAAGGAGGCAGCCTTCAAAACAATAAAGAGGACATTATTATGAAATTTACCAGAACCTTTGCCGCTACTGTCTGTGCCTGTGTTGCCGCCTTTACCTTAAGTGCCTGCTCAGATGAAGAAAAAGCCACTGTAACTGCTTCAAATCCAGGATCAGATCTTAAAGAAATCAAAGTTGGACTTGTAGGCGAACACAATGAAGAGTGGGAGTCGGTTGCCAAAGAGCTTGAAGGTCAGGGTATAAAACTTACCCTTGTACGCTTTGGCGACTATACACTGCCAAATGCCGCTTTAAATGAAGGTGAAATTGATTTAAATTCCTTCCAGCACAAGGCCTTCCTTGAAAATGAAATTAAAAGCAGAGGCTATAAGATCAAAGCCATTCAGAACACAACCATATCACTTTTACCTCTGTATTCAGTCAAAATCAAAAGTATTGATGAAATAAAAGACGGCGACACCATTGCCATACCAAATGATGTAACCAACGGCGGCCGCGCCCTTAAGGTTTTAGAAAGTGCAGGTCTTATCAAATTAGATCCGGCCAAAGGCTATGTACCTGAGGTAGGCGATATTATCGAAAATCCAAAGAATCTTAAAATTTATGAGCTTGATGCTGGTAATGTACCTGGAATTTTACCTGATGTGGCTGCAGGTATAGTCAATGCCAACTTTGCCTCTGATCATAATCTGACCATAGAAAAAGATGCCATCTTTAGCGAAAATCTTGGCAACATCAGCCCTGACAATCCTTTTATCAATGTAATTGCAGCTCGTGAAGAGGATGCCGATCGCGAGGAATATAAGAAAGTGATTAAAGCCTATGCCACAAAAAAGACAGCTGAGATCATAAATCAGAAATATAAAGGCGCAACCATAGCCGTATTTAAATACTAATCAACTTTACAGCATGGAAAAGGAGATAACATATGAGCTTTTTAAACCTTAAAGAAGAATATATTCAGATACTTTCAGATCTGGTGGCCTTTAACACCATAAGTTCTGTTGATGAAAGATTGCAGCAGAGCAACAGAGCCATTATCGAGTATATTGAAGATTTTTATAAAAAACTTGGCTTTTACACCAGAATCTACACCATTGATGACAAAAGATACAATCTGTTTGTTGCCTCATCACTGACAAAAGGTGGTCTGCTTTTGACAGGACACACAGATACAGTGTCCTACAGAGCTGATAAATGGCACTCAGATCCTTTTAAACTAAAAGTTGAAAATAACAAAGCCTACGGTCTTGGTGTTACTGATATGAAAGGCTCAGTTGCTCTTATCATGCTGCTTAGCAAATACTGCTACAACAGTGATTTTAAAAAACCTCTGACAGCGCTTTTTACATGTGATGAGGAGTCATCAATGTCAGGCGCCCGCCACTACCTTGACAACTATGAACACCAGCCAGATTTTATCGTGGTTACAGAACCATCTGGCAACAGACCATGTATTGGCCATAAAGGGTGTACAGGATACAGACTGACTATAACAGGAAAAGCCTGTCACTCATCTACACCGGATAAAGGTCTTGATGCCATAGATTTTATTGCGCCTTTTATTGAGGAGGTAAACAAACTCAAAGAAAGTATAAAGGCCTTTGCTGATAAAAGATTTCCTGTAGAGCGCCCTACTATAAGCTTTGGTGCAGTACATGGCGGTGAGAGCTTTAATATTATCTGTCCTAAGGTTACCATGCTCTTTGATGTCAGAGCTCTGCCTTCATACTCATGCTCACAGGCCTATGATGATCTGAGTGATATTGTGGATAAATTAAACTCAAGGTATAACAATGTCTACAGCCTTGAAAAGACTTTTGATAATATCGATGCCTTTATTCTTGATGATAAGCATCTTATCTCTATGCTTGAAGAGATTACAGATAAAGAGTCATTTTGCACCAATGGCTGTGCAGAGGCCGGCTTTTTAAGCAAGATAGCCCCTACTGCTATTTTAGGTCCAAGCTCCTCACCATCTGCCCATCAGGATAATGAGGACATTCCTCTTGATGATGTAGAGCATGGCTTTGATATTTTCAAAACTCTCATCTCCCGTATCTGCGCCTAAAGACTGACTTTTTGATAAGATACAATGCAACAGGCAGGGACCATCCCTGCCTTATAAATCAATATAAAACCTGTCACACCTGCATATAAATATCTCATCTGTGCATGGTATAAAGCTTAGAAAATACCCATACATCTGCACTAAAAACTTTGCTTTTTGTGCCATGCTGTACTGATTTTAACTATGTTGAGTGTTATATTTAAAAAATACAGCACAGACTTTGATTTTAATTATCTGTGATAGTCTCTATCTGGCATACAGTCTAATTTATCTAAAGGTATAGCAATGCTTAATTTTAATTTTCACAGACCTACAGATTTTTATTTTGGAAAGGGACAGGAAAACAGTGCAGGCGAGATCTGTAAAAAATACGGCGGCAGCAGAGTTCTTGTCCATTATGGCTCTTCAAGCGCTATAAAATCAGGTCTTATTGACAGAGTAACAGCCTCACTTGAGCACTCTGGCATCAAAGTCATCAAGCTTGGCGGTGTACAGCCAAATCCTATGGATACCCTGGTATATGAAGGTATTGAACTGTGCCGCAGAGAAAATGTGGATATGATTTTAGCAGTGGGCGGAGGCAGTGTGATTGACAGTGCCAAGGCCATTGCGCTTGGTGTACATTATGATGGCGATTTCTGGGATCTTTTTGCCAAGATTGCAGTACCTACACAATCTCTGCCTGTAGGCTCAGTGCTGACTATTGCAGCTGCAGGCTCTGAAGGGTCAACCAGTGCTGTTATTTCACATTATGAAAATGGTGTGCTTAAGAAAAAAGGTCTTAACACCCAGCTTAATGTACCTAAATTTGCCATCATGAATCCAGAGCTGACTATGACCCTGCCTGCCTTTCAGACAGCATGTGGTGCCTGCGATATCATGTGCCATGTCATGGAGCGCTACTTTACCAATACACAGGATGTACTTTTGACAGATGAGCTGTGTGAGGCTGTACTGCGCACCATGAAGGTTATGCTTCCTCGTGTTATAAAAGATCCTCATGATTATGAGGCAAGAGCCAATATTATGTGGGCCGGAACTCTAGCTCACAACAATATGTGCGGTGTTGACCGTGAGCAGGATTGGGCCAGTCACCACCTTGAACATGAGCTTTCAGCTTTGTATGACTGTGCCCATGGTGCAGGTCTTGCTGTAATTACACCTGCCTGGATGGAATATGTCATGTCCCATAATGTCATGCGCTTTGCCCGCTTTGCTGTCAATGTCTTTGGCTGTCAAATGAATTATGAAGATCCTAAAACCACAGCTCTTGAGGGTATACAGGCTCTGCGCAGACTCTGGGGCGAGGCCGGACTGCCGCTCAACTTTGAGCAGCTTGGCGCCAGAAAAGAGGATATCCCTACCCTAGTTGCCAACATAGGTCAGGATAATCATACTGAAGGTCATTTCATGGTGCTTGATAAAAAGCAGATTACCAGAGTCTTTGAAATGGCTGCAGACTATAAAGTCTGATAACAATCAAAACCTTGATAATGGGATCTTAGAGCACAATAAGATCCCTTTTTTTTTGCTGTAAATTACGCTAAAACCCTGTAAATTAAGTAAAAAACCCACAAAAACAATATGATAAATAATAGGTATTGTTAACTTTGTCAAATTTTGACTTAAAAGATTAGTTATATATCTGTTATTTTTCGTTAAAAGTTCTATTATTAATATAAGTATGGATTTTATTTTAAACAACTATCCAACAAGCTTGGATTAAGGACGTAAATATGCAAATAACTATCCAAGGCGTAGGAACTAAAGTCACTGATGCTTTAAATGACTATGTAAACGACAAATTCAAGAAGCTGGAGAGAAAGGGTGATTTTATTACATCAATCTCTGTAACTTTATCTGTAGATAAACTTGAGCACACCGCCAAGGCAGATATTGCAGTTACTGGTGATAAACTTCATGCCGAAGCCTCAAGCGATAGTATGTATCCTGCTATTGATGCCCTTATCGATAAAGTTGACAGACAGATTGTCAAATTCAAAGAAAAACTCAAGCAAGAGTAAACAGATTTAACAGAAAGCAGACTTTAAGTCTGCTTTCTTTTTGCCCTTATATTAAGCTTGCAAAGAGTATTCTGATTAACAGTAAAATCACACCTGCCACATCTGACGATTATGACCTGAGCTACATGGCGCAGCAAACTGCTGTTTAAGGATCCACACTTGTATTCGCAAATACCATACTTTAAGCACCCATATCTAAAACCAAAATAAGGCCCTCTTTCAGGCTCATTGTGTATATACATACAATCTGACAACAGATTTAAAACAGGCTACTGACAGAAAAAATTGTTTTACGTTGATTTACGGTTTTGTACCCAGAATAGGCAAAAAACTATTAAAACGGCGCTTATAGGTGTTTTTTGTTTAATTTCATATAATAAATATTATATACTTAAAATAAAAAGGAGAACAAAGACATTAAATGCCAATGCTCACAAGGTTTTCTAAACTGCCGCCTACTCTGATTTTATCGCCCATTATATGCTTTTCTAAAAAAAGACTTTTTGAGGAGATAGCTGAGTGCGCCAGTTATATTACAGAAATTCCTACAGAGCAGGTTATAACAGCACTCAATGACCGTGAAAAAATGGGATCCACAGTCTGTGCCAAGTCTATAGCCATACCTCATGCCATTATTTTATCAGCACCCAAAGATTTTGAGACATTTGGTATTTTATGCATGCTCTCAGAGCCTATTGCATTTAACACAGTAGATACCGATCCTCTGACTATTGATATGGCCTACGCCTTTTTTATATCTCCTGATGACAGCTATGAAGATGTTCAGAATATGCTCTTTGAGGTATCAAATATTCTAAGTCAGGAGGCTCTATCCAACTCTTTACGCCTGTCGCGCTATGATGATGACAAAATTACAGCCATATTGAACAAGGTTGACAGTCTTTTAAGCAATGCTCTGCTTCATGAAGAAGAGAACGAGAGCCTAAAAGAGAGCTAAAAAGGAATTATTTTATGAACAGAAACAGTGCTGAAGATAAAATAAATTTAGTTATCATCTCTGGCCGTTCAGGATCAGGAAAAAGTGTAGCTTTAAAGGTGCTTGAAGATCTTGGCTACTACTGTATTGATAATCTGCCAGTCATGTTTTTAAAGACCCTGGTAGATATGGCCAAACATAAATATCCAAAGCTTGCTGTCTCCATTGATATAAGAAATATTCCGGACAATCTGCAGTCACTGCATACACTTTATGAGGATATAAAAAACAAAGATGACATCATAAGTACTGTTATCTATGTTGATGCAGAAAATCAGGTGCTGCTTAAAAGATATTCAGAAACCAGGCGTCTGCACCCACTGTCCAAACAGCATCTGTCTTTAGATGAGGCTATTGTCAAAGAGTCTGTAATTTTAAAGGAGCTGGCCTCATGGGCCGATCTGCGTATTGATACTACCAATATGTCAATACACGATCTCTCAACAAGAATTACCACGCTGATTCTAGGCTGTCCTGAAAAACAGCTGATTATTGTCTTTGAATCCTTTGGCTTTAAAAACGGTATTGCCAAAGATGCTGATTTTGTCTTTGACGCAAGATTTCTGCCAAATCCTTTCTGGGATAAAAATCTAAGGCAGTTTACAGGTCTTGATGAGCCTGTTATTGAATTTTTCAAACGCTATGACAAAGTTGCCTCCTATATAGATCAGATTGATAATCTTTTAATGAGCAATCTTGAGGATATTGAAAAAAACAACAGAAGCTACCTTACTGTGGCCATAGGTTGTACCGGTGGCAAACATCGCAGTGTCTATGTAGCCAACGAGCTGGCCTCTCGTTTTATTGAGCGTAAACTCTTTGTACAGATTCGTCACTGCTCACTTGAGGTAGGTCATCTCTAATCGTCCTGTACATATCTGCATACCATTTTGTAAAATCACATTTGCATATAAAGCCTTTTCTGATGTGGCAATAACGCAGTAGGCTTTTTTAGCCTCCTCATAGAAGGCAAAGCGCTCGATATTCCCAACAATATCTTCTCTGCTGTCATATTTGGCAATAATCTTTTTATACTCATCCCAGATAGGAGTCTGCACATTATCCCCTGGCATAACCGGCATTAAGGACACTGGCTGCTTTACATATGTATCAAGAGGGAAAACCTGTAAAACAGCATCTAATATTTCAGGTACATTGTGACCATACAGGCGAATCAGATTGGTATTTTTTACAATACTTGCAGAAGGGAAATTACCACTCTACGGATCTCATAACACAAGATCGTCAGATCTTCTTCGCAATATTCAACAATTACCAGTGTATCGCTATGGGGCCCATTTCACAGAGTATTTTAAGCAGCTCAGGGCTTAAAATTGGCGGGATATTTTTTAACATACAGCCTCCTAAAGCTATTCCCTTATAGTTGAGATTGTCTAATATCTAAAAATTGGAGACTGTCGGTTAGTGTCAATACTGTTGCAACAATAAAATCAAACATTATTTTAATTTTATTATTTAATATCAGTATATTACCCTTACAGAGCAAAAATCAGCTAAAACCACAAATTGTGAATGTTACCGATATTCTTTAATTTACATTGAAAAATTATTTTTCTAAACTTTAAAAAAATTATTCAGCAATCTTCTCTATAACACGCAAGCGTTACGCTTTTGACACAAAACCGGCATAGTTTTTCGACACCACTTGTAACATTTGCAAATTAACCTGTTTTATATTAAAACTTAACCTTAAGATTTCAGCACAATATAGCTCTACAATAAGATCAAACAAACATAAGGTGAAGCTATGTTAAGTAAGATGCACTTGAATGAGAACAGGGTGCATGGAAGCGCACAGTTTCCATTTACATACTTCATGGTAGATAAAGATCATGACATGTATGTAATGCCCGCTCACTGGCATAGTGAGGCTGAAATCATAAAAGTTAACAGCGGATTACTCGAATTAACTGCCGACAATAAAACTATAATTCTCAAGGCTGGAGAGTATGCTTTTATCAATCTAGGAGTCATACATTCTGCTATTCCACAGAACAACTGTGAATATGAATGTATGGTATTTGACTTAAGCCTTTTTTTACATGAAAGATCCGCTGCCAACTGTTTTTTACATTCCCTTATAAGTCTCAACCGAACCATCAAACTAGATCTGCAGTCTAAATCAGCTACAATCAACAGAGCTATAAAAACCACACTGTCTAAAACCTTTTATACTCTTTCACACCCTGTTCGCGGATTCGAAAGACGCACTATAGGTCTTATCTATCTGTTTTTAAGTCTGATTGAAGAGGTCGATTTGTTTGATGATGACGGCCTGTCTCACAGTTTCAGTCAAAATAAAATCAAACAGTTCAAGGTTGTTATCAGCTATATTCAAAAGAAATATATGTATCAGATAACTTTAAATGATCTCTCAAGCATACTTGAGCTAGCACCGTCTTCTGAAATCAAGTTTTTAAGGAAATGACGCCAAAAACACCAATGGATTATATAAAAGCCTACAGGGTGGAATGAGCCAAGGAAAAACTTAGAAATAAGAATAAAAATATTACTGTTGTAGCAATGGAGCGCGGCTTTGAGGATATATCCTACTTTACCAAGGTCTTTAAAAAGTACACTGACAATCAGACACCGTCTCAATACCTAAAATCACTGCAGTTATTGCAGTAGAATTTATTAACCAAGCGTGTTCTGAGCCTTTGGCTTGCGCCCTCTTTTCTTTTTGACATCAATTACAGGCTGTGGATCTTTTACATCATCTTTGCCTTCAATAAAAGCTCTGATTTTACTTAAAGCAGCACTTTCAATCTGTCTGACACGCTCAATTGAAACCTTTAAATCATCAGACAATTCCTGAAGTGTAGCCTTGTCCTCATCAAGCCAGCGTCTTTTCAGGACATAGCGTGATCTTTCATCTAGATCCTCTAAAGCCTTCTTTAACATATCAAGTTCATAACTTGCATAATCAGCCTTTTCATAGACGCGGGCAAAATCAGAGTTTTCATCCTCAAGATAGGCACTAGGTGAGAGCAAAGTCGGCAGTGACTTGTCTTTTGACTCATCACTGTCCATGTCAAAACCATAATCCTGACCAGACATTCTTGACTCCATTTCAATAACATCTGAAGGATTGACTCCAAGATCATGGGCAACATCATGTATTTCCTTGTCAGAAAACCATCCAAGATGTTTCTTGCTCTGTCTTAGCTTGAAAAAGAGTTTGCGCTGAGCTTTAGTAGTGGCTACTTTGACAATACGCCAGTTCTTAATAACGTAATCGTGAATCTCTGCTTTAATCCAGTGAACTGCAAAAGCTGCAAGCCTGCCTCCCATATCTGGATCGAAGTGCTTTACAGCCTTCATCAGGCCAATATTGCCCTCCTGTATCAGATCGGATAAGGGCAGACCATAGCCTGAATAGCCTCTGGCTATACTTACAACAAGACGCAGATGAGATAAAATAAGCTTTCTTGCAGCTTCAAGATCATTATAGTCTCGCAACCTCTTGGCCAGTGATATCTCATCATCTGGCTGCAGCATAGGCACTTTATTGATAACCTTTACATAACTATCAATATTGCCTACGGGCGCTAACATATATTCACTTTGTAATGAACTGTCTTTCATACCAAATGCTATTATTAGAATTATAATTCTATAATCTTATCACACAGATCAAGTCCTGCCTGTTTATGCGTGATTATAATAACACCTTTTCTTGAAGTTAAGATATTGTCAATGATCCTTTTCTCCTGCTTGACATCAAGGCCTTCGGCCACCTCGTCAAGAATGAGAAAGTCACTGTCTATCAAAAGTGCTCGGGCTAAAGACAGACGTTTGGCCTGACCTCCAGAGACAGCCATACCTGTATTGCCAAGCCATTCATTAAAGCCGTTTGGAAGAGTTTTTACAAAGTCGTCAAGTTCTACCTTCTTTAGAACTTCCATAATCTCCTGTTCAGTCACATCTATTTTGACCATTTTAAAGATATCAAACAGACTTGATGAGAACAGTGCATTATCCTGCAGTGCTACAGAAAATCTCTCTCTGTAGCTTCTTATATCTATTTCACTCAAATCTCTGCCATCAACCCTGATAGAGCCTGAGCTTGGTTTTATTAAAGAGAGCATAAGCATGATAAGTGTGGTCTTACCATGACCTGATCTGCCTCTTATTACATAGTTTTTGTCCTTTTCAAACTCAAGGCAGACATTCTGCAGCACCTGACGGCTGCCATCATAGCTAAAGCCTACATTATCAAAGCTAAGCTTTGCTATGCCATCTATCTTCTGACCATTATCGTTAAGATCATCGCTCCTGCCCTTTAAAACCTCAAAGACCAGGGTAGCAGAACGTCTTACATTGACATAGTTGATGCAGGCTGCAGCCAGTGGAATGATAACCTCAAAGGCAGCAATGGATAAAATAGCCAGCATTATAAAATTGCTTGAATCTATCTTCTTTTCTGTAAATAAAGGAATACCTACAAGCACAGAGCACAGACAGGCAAAATTGATAGTTACAGCCAAAACTGCAGTATTGATACCTTCAATTAAAACCAGTCTTTTGCGTACCAGAGCAAGCTCTACAGATTTTAAATGAATCTGCTTTTCAAACTTTTTCTCAACGCCTAAAGCCATCAGATCAAAAAGACCCAGGATAAAATCAGAGCCAAGAGATGTTAGATCACGTGAGAGCTCATTTATCTTAAGTGAATCAGAGCTTGTCAGATATGACAGAAAAACAGGAATTACAACTCCGCTTACAGCCATGCAGGAGAGTGTGACCAGAGCCATTTCAACTGAATACTGACACATGAAAAAGCCTACACACAGTGAAACTATAAAGGCGCAGGCAAAAGGCATAAACTCTTTAAGATAGGCAAGCTCAAGCTTGTCTATATCAGCACGCATACGACGCTCAATATCTGAGTTTTTAAAGGCCAGAGACTGCATATGCGGCAGACTTACAGCTTTTTCAAACATCCTGACTTTAAAAACCTCAATGATTTTAAAAGTGGCATCGTGGGAGAAAAGACGATCAAAATAACGCAGAGCTGTACGCAAAAGCGCAAACATGCGTATCATGGCTGACGGTGTAAAGATATCAAGAGCATAACCTGCAAAGCCTGCCAGTGCCATTGCTGTTAAAAACCAGCCGGCTGTAGCCATTAGAGCCATTGATGATAATGAGGCTAAAACCGAAACAAAGATACCAAGCAATGCAGCCTTGTACTGCCCTTTCATCAGACCAATAAATTCTAACATTGAGCAACCTTAAAAGCTTTGTTGATTGTACTTATATCTATTACGCTGTCTGCAAAATCAATTAAAGACTGATGGTGAGCGGAAATGATAACCGTTCTGCCGGCCTTGATACGATTGATGGCATCTACAATAAGTTTCTGTGTACCCTCATCAAGACTTGCTGTAGGCTCATCTAAAAGCACCAGAGGACTGTCTTTGATCAGTGCTCGCGCTAGGGCAATAAGTCTGGCCTCACCGCCTGATATACCCTGATTTTCATCAGATATCCTGTGATCAAGTCCATCAGGGAAACGCTCGAGCAGGAATCTGGCATTAAGTCTGTCTAAAGCCTGTACAATGGCATCATCGCTTACATCAGCGCACCCTATCTTTATATTGTCACGCAATGTACCGTAAAAAAGATGGGGATTCTGCGGCACAAAGGTAATGGCATCAGTTAATGCTTTGCGTGAGTACTCACCTACATCGTGCGCACCTATAGATAATGAACCTGACTCAACAGGTACAAAACCAATAAGCAGCTGTAAAAGTGTACTTTTGCCACAACCTGAAGGTCCAACTAATGCTGTAACCTCACCTTCTTTTATATAAAGGTTAACATTAAGAAGACCTACACGGCCACCTTCATAGACAGCTTTAAGATCATTTGCTTTAATATCAAATCTTACAAGCTCATCAACATGGCCTGTGCTCTTATCTGATGGCCTGCTGCTCATTAAATCGGCTATGTTTGATATGGCGCCTAAAGACTTCATTCTTATATGATAGTTCTGACCTAAGGTTCTTAGCGGCAGGAAAAACTCAGGAGCACATAAAAGAACAAATAGTGCATAGGTATAATCAAAACCCTGCTCATATACAGCAAAGCCCAGCAACACAGCACAAAAAGCCACGCCTGCTGTTGAGAAGAACTCAAGCACCAGGGATGATAAAAAGGCAATCTTTAATATCTGCATAGTCTGCACACGCCAGTTTTTAGTCAGGCGCTTGATGAGATTTATCTCCTGTTGCTGCAAATTAAAGAGTTTAATGAAAGTAAGACGCTGCAAAGCCTCGGTAAAATGTCCTGAGAGTCTTAATATTCTGACCCACTGTCTTTGATTCAAGCGCTCTGCACCCTTACCCACCATAATCATAAAGATTGGGATTAAAGGGCAGATGATTAAAATCACTACACCTGAGAGAGTATGTGACATAAAGATAAATGCCAGAAGTACTGATGGTACCACCATGGCATAGCGCTTAGATGTCAGATAGTGAGTAAAGAAAGGAATAATGTCGTCAAAGGCATCTGTTACAGATGCTATGAGCGAGGCCTTTCTTTTGTCACTTAAAGGTCCAAGACTTATAAGATGTGCAATTATCTGATCTCTTAGTGACACCTCAACTTCATAAGAAATATTACTTATAAAAAAGGCGCTTATAAGTTTAACTACAAAGCGTAATGCTATAAAAGCAAAGCCATAGTACAGATAATGAATGTTCTGCGCGTCACCCTGTATAACTAAGGATCCAACACCCTTGGCTATACATGCATAAAACAGACAAAGAAAAATAGCATCTGCTAGCGAAAGTGCTGTTAGCAGATGCAATTTTACTTTAATAAGCCGCCCGAGCTTATTAAGCAGGGCGGCTGACTTTATTAAATTTTCTTTATTTAAGTTTGACAAGATTTAATAATCTTCCCACTGTTCAATTAAATATGCTACTGCAACGGTGATAGCTATAGCACCAGCTAAACCTACTGCCCAGCCTAAATAAACCATAATCTATCTCCTTTAGTGGTAGCTTGTAACATCATCAGCAGATGCCTTGTTCCACATCTTGGTGTAAGCCCAGACAGTATAGGCCAGCACGATAGGAACAAAGATTATTACAGCATATGTCATCACATTTAAAGTAAAGTGTGATGAAGTTGCATCCCAGATGGTTAATGAAGATGCCGGATCAATTGATGATGGCATTACAAAAGGGAACAGAGCAACAGCTGCTGTCATAATGGTAAATGCGATGCCAAGGCTTGAGAATAAAATTCCCTTGCCGGCTCTGCCCTGCTTACCATAGATAGCTGACAGAAGCATACCAACAAATGCAAGAATTGGAACAATGATTACTACAGGAACTGCAGCATAGTTCTCAAACAGACCATTCTCAATTACTGATACAGTCTTACCAGTAATAGTATGGAAGCTACCCTCAGGTGCCAGAGCATCTAACTGCCAGCCAGGCAGGAAGAATGACCACAGACCTGCAAGGATGAACAGAGCTGCTGTTGCCATACCGAATCTGAAGGTCCATACACGGGCTCTTACAGCAATCTCATCAACTGTACGCAGCTGAATCCACAGGCAGCCCTGTGTCAGAAGCATTAATACGCTGATAATACCGCACAGCAGTGCAAATGGATTTAACAGAGGCAGCAGAGCTGTAAGGAAGTAGCCATCATAGTGCCAGCGAACATTCTCGTCAGCATAGAAAGGCAGGCCCTGCAGCAGGTTACCAAAGGCTACGCCGAAGATCAGCATAGGAATAGCACTGCCAACAGTTAAGGCAATATCCCATCTCTTAAGCCATGTCTCATCATCCTTGTGATTTCTGTAATCAAAGGCTAATGGACGCAGCCATATACCAAAGAGAACAAGGATCATAGCCCAGTATAAACCTGAGAAGGATGCGGCATAAACCTCAGGCCATGCAGCAAACACAGCACCACCGGCTGTGATTAACCATACCTGGTTACCGTCCCAGTGTGGAGCTACAGTACCAATAATAGCTGAACGCTCTTTTGAGTTCTTGGTTACAAGGAAAGTCAGTGAGGATACAGCCATATCCATACCATTAGTAAGAGCAAAGCCTATAAGCAGTACACCTACTAAAATCCACCATATAACCTGAAGGGTATCATAATCAAACAGCATTTAAGATACCTCCATCTTTCTTCTGAGCATCCTGCTCGTCTTCACCTTCGATAGTTGGACCCTTCTTAACAGCCTTGACCATTAATGTCATTTCGATGATTAAGAATACGGTGTAAACCAGGATAAAGAATACTAAAGACAGACCTACGTCAATGGCATCTAAAGTCGAAGTAGCCAAGAAGGTAGGCAGTACACCCTGAATAGCCCAAGGCTGACGACCAACCTCTGCCAGAATCCAGCCAGCCTCGCAGGCTAAGAATGGCAATGGAATTGACAGGACCAGAAGCTTGAGAACCAGCGGGTTCTGTAATAGATTCTTCTTGTACCACAGCATGAAGCCAGCTAAAGCGGCAATAGCACCCATAGCAGTAACAATACCCATCATGATTCTGAAGGAGAAGTAGCTGATCCATACAGATGGAACTGAGTTTCTGGCAGCTGTCTTGATTTCATCTTCAGTTGGATTTAATGGATCAACAGCATGCTCAACTAATAACATACCATAGCCAAGATCCTTGGCGTTTTCCTCAAATGCAGCGTGAAGTTCATCATTGCCTTCGCCGGCACGAATCTTAGTAAGTGCACTAAAAGCAATAAGACCGCTTCTTACTCTTTCTTCATTCTCTGCAACGATATCGCGCAGACCCTGAACTGGAGTATCAAATGAGTGGGTTGCAATCAGACCAAGCAGCCATGGAATCTTGATAGAAATATCGTTATCCATTTCCTCTTCATTTGGAATTGCAAACAGTGACCATGAAGCAGGAGCCTCCTGAGTGTGGTACTCAGCTTCCATAGCAGCAAGCTTGGCAGGCTGATGCTCAGTTACCTGCAGAGCTGACAGGTCGCCGGTTAAAGCAGAACCGCCCATTGCCAGTAATGAGAATACAATACCGATGGTCATAGATCTCTTGGCAAAACGGATGTTTTTGCCCTTGAGCATGAAGTATGCAGAGACACCGATAACAAACATACCTGCAGTTACATAGCCAGCACTTACGGTGTGAGCAAACTTAACCTGAGCAACAGGTGAGAAGATTACGCCCCAGAAATCAACCATTTCCATACGCATCTTCTCTGGTGAGAACTGTGCGAACTCTGGGTACTGCATCCAGCCGTTAGCGATAAGAATCCACATAGCTGAAAGGTTAGAACCTAAAGCGGTCAGGAAAGTAATTAAGAGGTGAGTGCCCTTGCTAAAGCGATTCCAACCTGTAAACATCAGACCGATGAAGGTTGACTCAAGGAAAAATGCCATCAGGCCTTCAAGTGCCAGAGGGGCACCAAAAATATCACCTACATAGTGAGAGTAGTTAGACCAGTTGGTTCCAAACTCAAACTCAAGAGTAATACCAGTGGCAACACCAATAGCAAAGTTAATACCAAAAAGCTTACCCCAGAACTTAGCCATATCCTTATATAAGGTATCGCCTGTCTTTACATAGATAATCTCCATGATGAAGATGATCCATGAAATACCCAGAGTAAGTGGTACAAAGAGAAAGTGATAAAGTGAAGTCACAGCAAACTGCCATCTAGACAACTCCACCATAAAACTGTCTATCATTGTCCTATCTCCAAAAAAATTATAAAAGTATACAGCATGTATGCTACCCTATACGTATTATTTTGTTAAGATTGAAATTCAAAGATAAGTTACAAATTTAAAAAAAATTTATGATTAATTTTTATCATCAAGTAGGCTACTCAGGTGTAGTCATTTTTATTTTAGGCCTTGCTGCAATCTTTACTGCAATAAGAGGTGTGGTCCTGATAATACTGGTTAAAAGACAGGAGACTCTGCCTGGCAGTATCATTGCAGATATAGTTGCTACAGCCTCAAAAGAGGAAGAGAGTCTGCGCCAGGGGCTTATCTCTGCACTTATGCAGAGCAAGATTAGAGGTGTCTATACCTCTATGTACTTTTTAAAACTCTGCGCAGCTGTAGGTCCGCTGTTAGGTCTTTTAGGAACAGTAATCGGCATGGTCGATGTTTTTTCAAATCTTGCAGAAAAGGCAATGCCTGATCCTTCTATGTTAGCCGGAGGCATATGGCAGGCTCTTTTAACAACTGTTATGGGTCTTACTCTTGCTATTCCTTCCATAATTGTCCATTATTATCTTCTGATGTCTTTGCGTCATCTTAGAACTAAGATCTATTTTATGGCCCGTAATAATGAATGATTTTGAAGATGATTTACACGTCGATCTGACCCCTCTGATTGACGTTATTTTTATGCTTGTTATTTTCTTTATTATGACAATGTCATTTACATTGCCTGTTATAGATATTGTTCTTCCTAGCTCATCTACAGCAGAACAGACGCAAAAGAGCAACAATATAGTTATTACAGTTAATAAAGATGGTGAGTATCTATATAAAGAGCGGGTAATTTCCGCAAAAGAGCTAAAAGACATTCTTTTAGTTCAGGATGATGCCACTATAGAGCTTAATATTGACGGTAACAGCAAGACTCAGATACTTATTGATATTGCAGATATTGCAAGGAGTCATACCGACGGACGTCTTATTATAAATACAATAAAGGCAGACAACTAATAATGTATCCGGATCTGATCTCCCGCTCACTGGGCTTTATCGGTGTTTTTATTACGCTAATGACTTTTGGTCTTTTGTGTGAGCATAATTTTCAGGCTCAGGTACAGGATACATATTCAACTTTAGTTGTTAACATAAATCACGTAGAGCAGATAAAATCTCAAGCAAAAAAAAATATTGAACCACAGGCAGAAACTGAAAAAAATACTCATATTGATACCAAAAATGATCAAATTGAGCAAAAAAATGATAATGAATATCAAAGTGACAGAGAAACAGCAAAGAACTCGGTAATAAAACATAAAACAAATGTCAGCGAAAATACACCTGTAAAACAGGTTAAACCTAAAAAGGTTGAAACATCAAAGAGTAAGGCTGTAAAAGAACAAAGCAAAAAGACAGTTACAACAAAAAAGACTGATACTGTAAAAAAAGCCAATCTGGCTGCAGGCAATAAAAAAATCAAGAGTGAGAATAAAGTCATCACCAAGAACGAGACAGCTTTGTCAGATGAGAGCATAGTTGCCGCCAATATATCACGTCAGACTATAAGCAATCTTATCTTTGACAGAATTCAAGATAAGATACAGTATCCGCAAAGGGCTATAAAAAGAAAAATACAGGGTGTGGTCTTAGTTGAGTTTAATGTGGTTAATGGCAAAATTGCATCTTTTACCATTATCAAGAGCTCAGGACATACTATATTAGATAAGTCAGCTGCCAGATTATGCAAAGATATTATTGGCTTTGATACAAGACACCCAAACTCAAATATAAAAATTCATATGCCTATAAAGTACGCTCTGATATAAAGAGCTGCATGAGTTGCGGGCAGTAATCTCTCTTTAATATCTTTAGATATAACGAAGGTAGGCTATGTGCCTACCTTTTGTATTCATGGCATTAGTCAGATCTCAATGCTTATGCCCTGTATAAGCTAGGTTTTGATACTATTTGTCTTCCTTTAAAAGAGCATCGACAAAAGGCTCAACACTAAACTCTCTCAAATCCTTAGCCTTCTCGCCAATACCTACATAGCGTATAGGAATTTTAAACTTGTCAGCTAACGCAAAGATTACGCCACCTTTGGCAGTACCATCAAGTTTGGTCAGAGTAATACCTGTAACATTTACAGCCTCTGAGAAGATTTTGGCCTGTGATACAGCATTCTGACCTGTTGCGGCATCAAGAACCAGCATTACCTCCTGCGGTACATTCTCATCAATTTTCTTCATAACACGAACAATCTTTTTAAGCTCATCCATAAGATTGTCCTTATTCTGCAGTCTTCCTGCTGTATCGCAGATTAGTACATCAACACCTTTTGAACGGGCAGAGCTTAAAGCATCATAGAGTACAGAGGCACTGTCAGATCCTGTCTGCTGAGCTACCACAGGCACTTCTATTCTCTTGCCCCACTCTTTTAACTGCTCAACAGCTGCTGCTCTGAAGGTATCACCTGCTGCAAGCATAACCTTTTTACCTGATTCTTTATATTTCTGGGCAAGTTTACCTATAGTTGTGGTTTTTCCTGCACCATTGACTCCAACCATGAGGATGACAAATGGAGTATTTTCTGTTGACTCTACATCTAAAGGTGCAGCACATGGCTCCAGAATTTTACATAGAGTCCTGTGAAGATTCTTCTTTAGAAGCTCTGCATCATGCAGCTCTTTGATGCGTGACTCTTCTTTTAATCTATCAATAATCTCAAATGTGGTATCCACACCAAGATCGGCAGTTAAAAGTGCAGTCTCAAGCTCCTCATACAGATCATCATCAATTTTTCTGCCTTTAATTAAAGAGCTGATACCAAAAGCAAGAGAATCACGTGTCTTTTTAAGACGTGAGAAAAATGACTCTTTGACCTCGTCCTCTGACTCTTTAGCAATACTGCTCTTATCGCCTGCACCGCTGAACATGGCAAGAGGAGCAACACTCTCCTCCTCACCCTTCTCATCCTGTTTGTCATCAGAACTGATTTTTATCTCATCGCTGTCGCTGCTTGTATCTTCAGGGGCTGTATCTGTATCAAAAGGCTCTTTGACATCGGATACACTCTCATCATTGTCAGCAACAATTTCTTTAATATCTGCACTGTCTTTTGTATCTGTATTATCTTCAGTTTGAGTCTCTTTGATCTCTTGAGTCTGCTCCTCATCCTCAAGAATCTCAATTATAGCAGCTTCACTTACAGCACTGTCAGCCTCGGCAAGTTTAGAGCTCTCATCTTCTTTGATTTCTACCTTATCATCGTAATTATCAGTATGAGAATGCTGCACACTATGCTCATGCTCTCTTAGCTCATCATTAAAACTTACTTTTAGATCATGATCCTTCTCTTCTATACTCTGTGCAACAAGCTCAACATTTTCAAAGGCAGCATGCTCTTGAGTAAATTTGCTTATCTCTTTATCGTCACTATCATCAGCTTGCAGGTTCTTACCATCTTCAACTGTTTTTTGCTCAGAAGATTGAGCTACACCTGTGTTATCAGCGCTAGTATCTGTGTCATAGGATACAGCTTTATCATCCTGTGCTGTGCCCTCATCTGCACTTAGATTTTCCTGATTTAAGTTTTCATCAACTGTCTGTGTCTTTTTATCTTTCTTTTTAAAAAATGAAAATAAGCCCATTTAAAGCCCCAATATTTGCATGAAATCTATAAAAAAATTATAACACAGTTCATTTTTAACAAAATGCCCATCTGCAAGTGCTTTATTACACTGCAAAGGAGCATTATAAAACTGTGAATAATGTCTAAAACTAGTATTTCTAAATTATGAGAGTGTGTCAGATTATATTTAATTTCAGCCGATTATTAAAAATATGAGTCTACCTCATGTGTAGTTCTTTAAAAATTTATCAAACCACTATTATCTGTCCAATAGATGTCCAAAAGCTAACTTTATGGGTGATTCGGATATATTTAGGGATATAGCTTTATCACTGAGCAGCAGTGGTTGATGTTGTGTATGGACTTATTCAGAGTGTCCAAAGAACTCAATCAGACGATGCAGAGTATAATCAAGAGGTCTGCTTCTGAATTTTTCAGCAATACTCTTAAAGGTAGGAGGGCGTCCTGAGTTATCGGTATTAGCGCTATTCCTTATAAAGGAGTGGATGTTGTGCACTATTTTATTTATGCCCACATGGTTGGCAATTAAATTATAGTTGCATGACTGTAGGTCGTCCTGAGCTAAAGAGCCACAGTCAAGGTGTCCATGATGGTAAGTCTCAATTGCCCAGTACTCATCAATACTCCGCGCAATCTGATGTAGTGTTGATTCTTCACCATACTGCATAGAGCTTATATAGTATCGGGTGTTAGATGTGCTGCTAACCTCTTTACCATTAATGATTTTTGATGTCGCCTTGGTATACATCACGATAGTGGAATTTATTAAGAGTCTGATTAATACGCCTATTTCTGTATTTTTCTTCAAAGGACAATGATGCCTCAGGTATAGCATATCTGGAACGAGATCTCGCTACAACATCTTGTAATCCCTGTGAAACCTGAAATACAGTCATAAAAACCAATAGTGGTTAGATAGATTTTTAAAGAGCTACATAATCAGGGTAGACCTGATTAAATTTTAACTATGGCTTTATTATAAGATGTGATGTGACACGTTCCCGTAATTTCTCCATAAAAACTAGAGTTTTTTAAATATAAGAGAGGTATTTACACCTCCAAATGCAAAATTATTGGACATTATATACTGACAGTCTATATCTCTAGGCGAGCCTACTATATAGTCAAGATCACCACAGTTTTCATCAACAGTATTGAGATTTAGGTTGGGCATGAATTGCTTATTGTGCATCATCTGTATGCTAAGAGCAGCCTCTATGGCACCACAGGCGCCCAGGGTATGCCCAAAATAACTCTTAAATCCAGATACAGGGCAGTCTCTGCCAAAGATACTATAGGTAGCCAGACTCTCTGCCACATCACCGCGACCTGTGCCTGTTGCATGCAGATTTACATAGCCTATATCCTTAGCTTTTAAGTTAGCATTTTTGAGGGCATTGGCTATACAGATCTCAATAGTCTCCCTGTTCGGCTGAGTGATATGTGTGGCATCACAGTTGGTGTTAAAACCAACAATTTCACAATAGATCTTTGCCCCTCTAGCCACAGCACTGTCATAACTTTCAAGCAGCAGAGCTCCGGCACCCTCACCTATGACTAGGCCATCTCTGTCTTTGTCAAAAGGTGATGGAGTAAGTTTTGGAGTATCATTTTTATGGGTAGTGGCAAATAAAGTGTCAAAACAGGCTGTCTGTGCAGGACTTAACTCCTCAGCGCCTCCTGCCACCATAAAATCCTGATGACCTCCGGCAATTGCTTCATAGGCATAACCTATAGCCTGAGAGGCTGAGGTACAGGCAGATGATGTAGGAATAAGTCTGCCGCGCATACCAAAGAACAAAGCTGTATTTACAGCTGTTGTATGTGGCATCATGCGCACATAGGTTGTGGCATCATACTGCATTATAGATTTGTCATAATAAATACTCGCTATGTCCTTTGTAGCATCAGGAGATCCTGAGCAGGAGCCAAAGGCAATACCCATGCGTCCATCTGTTACAGCGTCAGAGTTCTCTAAATTTGCATCCTTTAACGCAAGCTCTGTGGCCCGTGTTGAGAATAAAGACACTCTGCTCATGGCTCTTATCTTTTTTCTATTATAGACTTCCTTTGGCAGGAAAAAAGAGTCTATAGGTGCTGCCACATAACTGCCAAGACCATCTATATCCTTCCACTGATCCATGACCACAACAGCATTTTCACCATAGGACATTCTGTCTATTACTGTATTTACATCATCACCAAAAGCTGTGACAAGTCCCATGCCTGATACTACAACACGTCTACTCATTAGAACATACCACCATTTATTGTCAGCACCTGTCTTGTAATATATTCTGCCTCATCCTTGAACAGGAAGGACACAAGAGATGAAACTTCCTCCACCTTGCCCATACGACCAAGAGGTATCTGCTCTAAAACCTTGTTGAGCACAAAATCATCCATCTGTGCCATCTGTGTATCTATAAGTCCAGGAGCCACACAGTTAACAGTGATTCTGCGCTTGCCAAGCTCAACGGCTAAAGCCTTTACAGCACCTATAAGTCCTGCCTTGGCAGCAGAGTAGTTAACCTGCCCTCTGTTGCCAATAATACCCGAGACTGAGCCTATACAGACAATACGGCCGCCAGCTCTTAGATGAATCATTGGCATGATGGCTGGCTTTACAACATTGTAAAAGCCGTTTAAATCTGTATTTATAACATCAAACCAGTCATCATCGCTAAGAGCAGGAAAGGCTCCATCCCTTACCATTCCAGCATTAGAGACAATACCGTAAAAGGCGCCATGATCCTCAATTTCCTGACCTAAAACCTCAGAGCACATCTTAGTATCAGATACATCGAAGCTGATGGCCTTTGCTGTACCTCCTGCACTTACAATTGTATTTACTGTATCTAAAGCACCGTCTTTATCCTTATTGAAATGCACGCAGATCTCAAAACCATTTTTGGCCAGATCTATGGCAATGCCTTTACCTATACCTTTAGATGCACCTGTAACCAATACTCTTTTTGCCATGTTTAAGCCTCTTTAACCAAATTCTTTATCTCATCAAGTTCTGCTTTAAAGGTATTTACTCTACCCTCACACACAACCTCATTATCTATAATCACAACACCGCTGAAACTTGCAAAGCGGCTGTCATCCATCAGTTTTTCAACTCTTATGACAAGCTCACTGCCACAGGCAAAAACAGGGCGCTTAAATTCTATAGATCTGCCGCCAAGAATCATACCAAGACCTACTGGCTTGTTGTTTTGCAACAGATGATAGCCTGAAAATACACCTATAGTCTGAGCAATAAGCTCTATAGCTATGTAACATGGCAGATCATTGTTCTCATCTAAAAATAATGACAGCACGCCACCCTGTGCAACTTTTACACAACAGGTGCAGGATACTTCATCAACGTCCACCATTCTGTCAAGAAGCATCATTGGCTCTCTGTGTGGTAAATAATTAACTATATCCAGAAAGTCATGCATTACATATCACCTTCAAAAATCAATGAGGCATTATTACCGCCAAAGGCAAAAGCATTGGATAAAATCCTCTTTTTCTCCAATTTTACTCTACTTTGTACAATATCTATGGGCGCAAGGGACGGATCGCGACAGAAATCACTTTGCATATGGGATGGCAGACACAGATCCTTGTCTAAAAGAAGAAGGCTTACACAAGCTCCTATGACTCCTGCAGCTCCTAAAGTATGCCCTGTCATGTGTTTTATTGAACTGACCCTGACCTCATCTTTGAAAAGATCATAATAAACCTTGCTTTCAATCTCATCATTTACCTTGGTGGCTGTTCCATGAGCGCAGATATATCCAATATCCTGTGCCTGTACTTTAGCCTCAGACAGTGCCATCTCTATAGCTTTTTTAGCACCAACGCCATCTATGTGAGGAGATGAAAGGTGATAGGCATCAGAGCTTTGACCTGTACCTGTAAGCTTTAAATGACTTTCATGGCGCGAGAGTATGATAAGACCTGCCCCCTCACCTATATTGATGCCATCTCTTTTCTCATCAAAAGGACAGCATGGCTTATAGCTCAAAAGCCCCATTGAATTAAAACCATTGATAGGCATCTTACATAAAGTGTCAGCTCCGCCTACAATAGCCACATCACACATATTGTTTAAAATTAATTTAGCACCGGAGATAATGGATCTGGCCGATGATGAGCAGGCTGTGGATATGGTATAGGCTATACCACTAAGACCTAAATAAAGCTGTAAAAAGCGTGATGGGTCACCAAGCTCCTGCATAAAATAGTGATAATTGTTATCCTCAACACTCTCTTTTTTGTTTTTCACATAGCTGTAGGCCTCATCAAGACCTGATGTTGATGTTCCCATAATTACAGCTATACGATCCGTACCATACTGTGTTTTGTAGTGCTCAATAAGCTCCATATTTCTTGAGGCAAGATAAGCTAGCAGTCTGTTGTTGCGGCTGTTATGCCTGGCATAAATACCTTCAAGCTTATCTAGATTGCAGTTTATTTTGCCAAAATAGGAGCTTAGATTATTGGTAAGATAGCTATTATCCTCGGTCAGAAAACACTGTTGTGTATTATGTAATGAGGCTGCAATGCTCTCTTTGTCATTGCCAAGAGAGCAAATAAAATCATAGGCATTAACGTAAACCATTTTTAAATGCCCTCCAGATACTGTATGTCTATTGTATATTTAAAAACAAGATGCTCTATTTTACTTGCAAGTCTCTTATTGCCATCATTTATGTAGTGTATTCTCTCAATCACACTGCCATCTTTATCCTTTATCTCACGCATAGTGTCAGTATCTTCTATATAAACACCCATACCAAGCTTTCTATCAAGAAGCTCTTTTGGATAAAAGGCAAAAAAGATATCAGATAGTACCTGTGTTGCAGGTGGTATTTTGTCTATAGGAATATGTTTTGTAATCTCAATAGTATTTTTATCATAGGAGGCAGAAAAAAGTTTAATGCCCATAGTGCTAAGACCAACAAGTTTAAGCTCTTTTTCATCTGAGAGTACCACAGCTATAAGCGACTGCTGCTCAGAGCCGTAACTTATGGTTAAAAGCTGAGTAAAATCCAGTTTTATATCAGGCTCAAAGTCTACAAGCTCAAGCTGTATCTTATCAGTAAGATTAAAATAGCTCTGTTTTACTTGCATATTGTGTGTGCTAGAACAGGAACATAAAACCAGCAGACCTAACACAGATAAATATTTAAACATTTTTATTAACTCTAGCAAATGGAGCAAAAATATAATTGGCAATAACACCTGTTGTCAACACAAGACCAAAACCTGCAATGGCGCTCGTATGCGAAAAAACCAGAATACCAAGAGTGAATATGGTTGTCAGCATAGCAAGTGTGGAACTGACAAAAGCCACTTTGGCTGTAGTTTTAAAATTGGTGAAAAAGGCAATGTAGTTGATGCCTATTCCAATGACCAGCACCAGAGCCAGTGTTGAAAACAGATTTAACTGATAACCTAAAATACCTGTTGATGCTAAAGCGCAGAGCAATGATATTAAGGTTACTGCAAAAGATCTCAGAGCATCTTTAAAGCCAAGTTTAAATATACTTACTGCAAACATGCAGATAAGTGCCAGAACTATAAGATATGAAATTACGGTTCTGTAAAAACCAAAAAGCTTTTCAAGACTGTCTTTTCTGTCTATATAGGATAAAAAGTCATAGCTCTTTTGCAGATCTGATACTGCCTTACTGTCGGTTACATCATATACAGGAATGACAAGAGCTTTTACATCATCAAGTCCCATATACATCATGTCAAAGCCATACGAAGCAGATGATTTTAAAAAGTCTTCTATATACAAAGGCTTTAGCTCAGTACTGTAATTGATATCACTCATACCAATTTCATTAAGAGCCTTTAAAACTTCATCTTTTACTGATTTTACAAGCTCTATATTGTGCCTTTGAGCTGCAAGAGAGCGTACTGGGAAGGAGATAAAACCTGAGATAATACCTTTGTCAGTAAAATCCTGCAGCTTATTGTGCACTTTTTCATAGTTTATAAGCAGTTGCTCATCATCTGCAGCACTTATCATGATTAATTTCTGATCAGTTCTCTGGCCTGTTAAAGCTGTAATCTTCTTTTCCATGGCCACAAGATTATCTGGCAGTTTCTGCAGAGCAGACACATCATCATTGATCTGCACTCTTGAAAGACCAATGGTACATAACATAAGAGTTATAACAAAAAGAGTTATAACAAAGGGTCTTTTTTCAAAAAGCTTTAAATAATTCAATACTAAGGTGAAGGTAATGTCTTTATGTCTTACTCTTGCGCATATATATGGTCCAAGATACACAGCCACAAGACATGATCCTATAAGACCTGAGGCTGCAAATAATGATAACTGCCTGATACTTGAAAAAGGGGCAATCATTAAAATCAGATATGACACAACAATGGTTGAAAGAGCAAAAAACAGAGTTTTTCTTATTCTTATAGCACTCATTTGAGGGGTGTCACTGTTTTCATTGATAAATCTCTGTGTTGCATAATAGATTGAATAATCAGCAGAAATACCAATTATACTTATGGACATAACTATGGTTAAAAGGTGAATCTGTCCAAAGATTGAATAGGTTATTGTAAAACCTACAAGTGCTCCAAAAGCAATAGAGCTTAAAGTCAAAAGTAGAGGATAAATAGATCTGTAGACAGCAAATATAAGCACAAAGATAAGTGCTACAGTTAAAAGTCCTAATTTAAAAACATCATCCTGCGCAAGTCTTGCTGCATCATAGCTGTAGAAAATAGCACCTCTGTATAAAACAGTGCAGCCTTTATTATCAAACTTACTGAAAATATCATTAAGTGTAAGCACAAAACGCTCTGACTGCTTTGTATCAAAAGAGCCAAGATTATGGGTTGCATGAATAAAGTAGTAAGTATCACCAGCAGCATCATTTACAGTAAGATAATCTTGTCTTATCTGAATTTTTGAGTTCATGCCACTTAGGTTTTTAACTCTTGACCGGATTAAAAGCAGAGGATCATTTTTAAGCTCCTGACCTCCCAACATGGAAAAACCAGAATAGAGCTCTGAGAGAATAAACTCAGCATAACTTTGACCACCATGTTCAAGCTTCTGTTGAGAGACATGATCTATTAGAGCGTTTTTGTAGGTATAGAAAAATTTTGCATACTCCTGCTGCTCGCTCTTGCTTACCTTATATTTTACAGTGTCGATAAATCCCGTATCTACAATCTTTGCTACAAAGGCATCAACATCGTTAGTACCCATGTCTTTGGTCTTTAAAAGAAAGATAAGCTGTTTGTCTATTCTCTGTAAAAAAGCGTCATTTACACTCTCTGACTGAGTTGACAGACTTGAGCTTGGCAGCATGGCAAGAACAGAGCTGTTTATTTTCAATGGTGATGAGCCTGCAAGATAGAGCAGGCATAGAAAAACAGCTGCAATAAATACTACAAAAACCTTGTACTTTCTAATAGTTAAAGAGCTCATCGTAACCTTTTAAACTATCAAGACTCTTTTGATTTACAAACTTAACTTCTGTGCTGTCTCCCTGAGTATCTTCAAGTCTTATAGAGTCAATAAAGTCAGATCCGTGTATCACTATTTTGGAGAAAACTTTATCTAAAGGAGATATAAGAGGTTTTAAATCTATTGAAAAGCTCTTCCCCTCGCTTTTAAAGTCAACGGCAAAATTCTTTTCAATTACTGCCTTATCGGCAACAAACAAAGACTGCAGAAGAGAGTTGAAATGAAACATCTGTGGTGAGCTTTTAGCTGTTATCACTACAGGTTTGTTGTTATTTACTATCTGCACCATTTTGTCATTTTGCATAATAAAACGCATGGCAAAAGGTACAGACTGTGCCCACACTATGCCATGCTGCAGACTTGCAAGCATGGTTCCTTTGCTGACAAGAGGCTTGGATATGGATGCAATATGCTTTGTCATAATAAATTCAGAATGTACAATTTTCTGAGATCTGAATTTTGTAGATATCTCATCCATAGTCAGTGCAAATGAAGGCAGTGCAAACAAAATAAGATACAGTACAGTCAGTAATCTTAATATATAACTCATATACACCTCAGACTAGAGCATTAAATCTTCTGTAAAGTGGCTTTTTACACTATCTGGCAGTACAAATAAAACCTCATTGTCAGACAGAGTGCAACAGACCTGATGTGTATATCCTGTAGCCTTTAACTTTACTTTTTTATCATCATAAACCTCATAGCCTATTTTTAGCAGACACTCGGTTTCATAAATAAAGGCTATGACACAAAGACAGTCTCCATACTGCGTATAGTCTCTGTATTTGACATTAGCCTCAACTATAGGAAAGGCATAACCCTCCTTTAACATATCCACATAGGTATAGCCTATCTTCTCTAAAAGTTTCTCTCTTGCTGTCTCAAAGAGTTTGAGATAATTACCATGCCACAAGACACGCATAGGGTCAAAATCATAAAATGAGGGTTTTATGATTACTTCACTTTTATATCTGTAATTATCAGATTTAATTTTTCTCATCTTGTTTCCAGAAATCATAAAAGTTAAAAAAGTTCAAAGGGGCCTTTAAAGTGTGCTCTTCTAGAATTTGCACATACTGTTCAATATAGCCCTCTATGGCACTGCTGCCATCTTTTTGCTTTCTATTGATTCTCTTAGCAAAGCGTCTGGCATAGATATTTATTCTCTGCCCCTCGCGCAAAGCAAAAAGGGTAATAACCTTGCATCTGAGCAGCGATGCAAGTATAAAAGGGCCTTGTGGGAAAACAGCCTTTTTGCCTAAAAAAGAGCACTCATGCACTCGTGAAACCCTGGCTTTGTCATCATGTACGCCTACTCTGTCTGCAAGTATGGCCACATACTCACCTTTTTTAATCAGACTGTCTATAAGCATGGCTGTCTGTGGACCAAAGTCATCCACAGCAATAATATTAAGACAGCTGTCTGGTGCCAGATCCTTTAGAACTTTCTGATACTGCTGCGAGCCTTTGGTATAAATTAAGGCATTTATTACCTTGGTTTTCGTCTTTTGCACTATGGCACGCAACACTTCAATCTCGCCAAGATGCGAGCCTAGAATAATCTTACCCTCGTTGTCATCTACCTCAAAGGCCTCAAATGAACCTTTGGTAAAAAAGACATCCCGATCAAGCCTGAGCTCATTTCTAAAAGCTGCAATTTTATCGACAAGATAAAGAGCAAAGTAAATAAAATGGTTAAATGCCGTTATGCTCTCTTTATTCTCAAGCTTTATACCTTTAGTATCTGCATAGCTCTTTAGAGTATTTATATACTCTAAAGAGTATTTTCTTTTTTCGCTAGCAAACATATAGTAAAAGCTTATAACCAAAGGCACGAGCATATTAAAAAACTTTCTGCCGAATACAGAATAGAGCTTTAAAGACAGACGCAGCATAAATGCGCCCTTAACCTCAGACTTTTTACTCCAGTCTGAACCAGAACGTCTTTTAATCACAGATGGTAGATGAGTTAGCATATATAGCACGAGCCTGGTGTGCATCATAGAGATGGCAAGATTGTCCTTGAACACTCTAAAGTTTGATATGCCATTTTCAGGATAGGTAACCTTGGTGTCTATAAACAGACTGTCAACTCCTTCAAAATACATGCGCACCATGATCTCTGTATCAAAGGACATTCTATAGTTATATATCTTTTCATAGGCTTTAAGAGCTGCCTTTAATGGATATATCCTAAGACCGCACATGCTGTCCTTTAAACACCTTGACAGAGTTTCTATGCATACCCAGAAATCTGTTATATACCTTCCATACAGCCTTGATTTAGGTATGCTTGCATCATAGACAGGGGTGCCAGATATAAGACAGTCAGGATGTGAGGCTGAGAGTTTTATAAAACTGTCTATAATCTCAAGCTCATGTTGACCGTCGGCATCAACCTGCAGAGCGTGGGTAAAGCCATCCTGCATGGCTCTTTTAAAGCCTATAAGCAAAGCCATACCTTTGCCTTGATTTTCACTCTCATCTATAAGGATGAGACTTTCATTATCAAAGGGAATATCCTTAAGATAAGCTTTAGACTGCAAAGAGCTGCCATCATCAACTACATAGGTTGTAAGATTATATCTTTTAATACGCAACAGAGTATCAGACAGCAGTGATCCCTGATTGTAGCAGGGAATAACAATACACAGTCTATAGTTTGTATTATCTAGCATATAGAAAGTCTGCCCTCGGTTACGCACAGACTCTTTTGTAAAGACTCTTTATAAATTGCAAAGTTTACTGTCTTGCCTTTTACTTTAATAACATACTTTATAGTGTCATTTGGAATAACAGGTTTTAAATTTTTAAGTACAGCAATCTTGCCTATACCGCCATAGTTTTCAAATGATTTTTGTAATATGGAGTTTAAAAAATGCAGCTGTACCACACCTGGCAGCAGAGCAATTTCATTAAAGTGCCCCTTGAAATAATCTAAAGAGCTGTCTACATGGATGATGCACTCTAAAATAGTTTCGCCATCTGCAGCATTAAACTCTTTTTTTACATCAAAACAGTCAATTCTATTCATTAAACAACTCCAGAAGATCTGCATTTAAGATCTTACCCATAGTATTGTGCTTAAAACCATCAATAATGCGTATCATTCTTGGTATAGCAATATTATCAACTCTTGATCTTAAATAATCCTTGATCTGTGATAAAAGCTCTTTACGCTCTATATTTTTATCTGCAGCTACAACTACAACCCCAAGAATATCTCTGCCTTTTCTGTTTAGAACTACAACCTTATTTTCACACACAGCCTCAAGCTCTGATATATATCGCTCAATCAAAGATATAGATATTCTTTTCTCTTCTATTTTTACAATTCTATCTTTGCGGCCGAGTATGGCAAAATCAGTCTTGCTGACAAAATCAAGAACATCATCAAGCACTATATTGCTACCTGCCATCTTGGAGCTTAAAATAAAGCTCTCATCAGACTTTACTATCTCAACACCATCAAAAAGCCTGAACATAGATAAGTCAGGATGACTTTTATAAGCAATGACACCAGTCTCGCTGCTGCCGTATATTTCTGTTATATGACTGCCGCTTTTACTCTGATAGGCTTTAGCCACCTCTTTATCAATAGCCCCTCCTGCTGAAAAGGTATGGACTATACTTCTGTAGTCAAAGGCAGGATCTAGACGTTTTAAAAAAGCTGGTGATGAGATAAAAACAATATTCTTGTTTTTATATTTTAAAAGCTCTTCGCTGTAGTGAATTAAAGATGCATCAAAGAACAAACCAAGATTCATGCACAAAAAGACCCTGAAGGTCAGGCCGTACATATGATTTGGAAAGACAGAGCCCAACATAATGGACGTATCTGAAGATTTAAACCCCTTTTGTGCTGTACTGTAGCAGCTCTTAAGCATAGTGATAAGAGTGGCACTCTCTGCATCCATCTGCTCTATACTTTTTAAAATAAGCTTTGGATTTTGTGTACTGCCTGAGGTCTGAAGATAAAAGCATCTGTCATTTAAATGTAAATCTGTAAAATCAACATCCAATAGGTCCATGTCTTCGCACTTTATGTCTCTTACATTGACCGCCCTTTTATAACCAAGGTCATTATCAGTCAGGATCAGATCATAACCGTTAAGATTTTCCTCTAAAAACTTATCCTTTACATAACTTAAGAGCAAAGGTTTAAGATCAAGAAGCACAAGAGCATAAAAAGCTGCTATAAAGTTATAGGTATTGTCAAAATATATGGCAACTTTGACAGCATCTTTATTTTTTACATAGGTTAAGATCTGCTGTATATAAGTTTTAAGATCAGATGTAGTCTGTATCTTTTTATGGTCTATACACAACTGTCTTGGAACTGTAAGCCACCTATCAAAACCTATTATATTCACAGTTTCTGTACCACCTTTCTGATACCGTACTCAACGGCTCCCAACACACCCATGGCTATATATGACAAAAAACCGCACCACAGTGTCCACATCTTTATATCGTACAGAGCAAAATACAAAGCGGTAAGTCCATTTAGCACAAAGAAGACAATCCATACTACAGTTACATAGTAGACGTATCTTTTTGCTTTTGCATCAAGCTCCTTATGCACCATAAGGGCAAAACGCTCAATAATCGGAGTAGAAAATAAAGATGTAAAAAATATGGTAAAAAATATGATATTTACAGCCACTGGATAATAAAGCAGCAGATCATATCTTTTAAAGAAGGATGACAATATGGCTATAGCCACTACAGTAAGCATTGTAAATACAACGCTATATCTGAGCGGCGATGCTGAGCCTTTGTATAGTACTACTCTGATTAGTGAGACTGCTACTAAAAAAACAAGCACTAAGCCAACATATCCACTTTCAATACCATAATAGACTAAAAATGGATATGCTATAAAAGCTAGGATACTTATAACAATAAAAACAGTTTTAATCTGTCTACTTAGACTCATTTGATGTCAGCTTGTATACAGCGTCAACCACATCAGCTACTGTGCGTACATTTTTAAAATCTTCAGGCTGTACCTTTATTTTAGTTTCTTTTTGAATCTGTACTACAAGATCAATGGCATCAATACTGTCTAAATCCAGATCCTCATAGAGCTTGGCATCTAAAGTAACCTTTTCCTTTTCTATGTCAAAAAGCTCTTCCATCATTTCCTGCATGCGCTTTAAGATCTCATCTTTTTGCATTTTTATTTTCCTTTTAAATTACTTTTTGTTGCTGTCAATAAACTCGGCCAAGGTCTTTACTGAGAAGAAATACTTTTTCATCTCCTCATTATCAGATGACAATATAATGTTGTATTTGTTTTTTATAGCCAGACCTATTTCAAGAGCATCTATACTGTCAAGACCTAAACCATCATTGAATAAAGGTGCCTGAGTATCAATATCATCAGCAGTCATATCCTCAAGATTGAGACACTCAATAATCAGCTCTTTAACTTCTTTATATAAATTTTCCATTTTATCTCCATTGTGCATATGCCTTGACCATCTCTACAGCCAAGACATTAGTTAGTATCCTTGCCAGAATTGAAGGCTCAGAGTGTTGTGAATTTGATTGTATAAAATCATCCATATTGATCAGATTGCCAAGACGCAGTCTATATTCAGGACATTGTGATGGAATATGATGCCAGCTGTGGGTTTTATCTAAAAATGGCTCTGAGCAGGTAAGATATACCACCTGCACATCACAGCCTGCCCTGACAGCTATATTGGCAGCTCCTCTTTTTAGCTTCAGATTCTCCCTTGATCTGCTTCTTGTTCCCTCAGGAAAGATAATCAGAGACTGTCCTTCATGTATTATTTTAATAGCCTTATCCATAAGAGATCTGTGCTCTGAATTGGCTATATAGCCAGAAGCCTTGGCCACACCTTTTAAAAAGACATTGGACAGAACTTCCTCTTTGACCACAAAATTACTGCGGTAAAAAACCGAGGCTAAAATTACATAATCTAAAAGAGTTGGGTGATTGGCCACTATTACACATGATTTAGGCAGATTTGAGACATCAAAGTCTGACAAATCGAGTTTTATGATATGTAAAAAACTGCTTAAGGACAGAAAAAATCTAAATGACAGGGCTGTTATATAACGTGATAGATAGATTCTTCTGTCATTATCTCTTATTACAAGAGATATAAGATTAAAGACAATAAGAGCAAGAAACAGACCGCCCAATCCAAAGACTATAAATAATAGAGCGGTTACTATAACCCTATAGATGCGATACAGCTGTTTATACATTACATTGTACCTGCCACATATAGCTGTTACCCTCCAGCATAAAAGGGTTATGATTTTTTATATTCTTTAAAAACTCAAAAGACTGAGGCAGGGCTTTTGTATTGTCTGTTACTGTAGGGTTGATCATGTCTGTTGAGCTTATGGTTATACTCTCACCAGGCTCAATAATAAAGCCTGCAGCATAGGAGAAACTTGATACATTACCAATTTCATCGTTATAAAACTCAGGTACTGCACCATCAAAATCTACAAAGATGGCTTTTTGACCTTTTTGTATAGTTGATAGTGTTTCTATAAGTCCCTGCACAAAAGAATCGTAGCCTGCACTTACAGATGATGAAACGATCTGCTTTTGTGTAAGTATTGTAAAGTGACCTACAGCGCTGTTATGCACTGATGTAGCAAACTCTGTAGGAGAAACATCATTATTGGAGGCTATTGCACTTAATATTGAATAATTGCGCACAAGTTCACCATGTCTTGAGGCAAAAACCACGCTATTAACATCACTGTGCAAATTTAAAAGCCTGATGGCAACCTCGCAGGCAAGACGTGTACCTATAGTAAGGCGCCTTGCTGTCATCATGGCAATTAATTTACTTTTAGCAACAACCTGTGTCTCATCAAAGTGCTCTATGTCTTCATAAAAAGAATTAATATCATCAATGCCAGGAGCGATGATATCCATATCCTTTATATCAAATGCAAACTTCATAGACAAATCCGCGCACACCATCTGCCCTTTGTGCAGCAGATAAATAAGCGCAGCCCTCCTGTATAAGCTCAGTTAATAGTTCTTCTTTTTTTATTTTTTCTAAAGTAAAGGCATACGTCAGCTTAATATGCAGGCTCTTTAAGCCTGCGCTCTGGCAATAGACCGATTTTCTTATTTCTTTTTACAGATAAGCAGAGTATGGCCAAGCCCCAGATTTTCAACACTCTGATGCACAGCAAGTCCTGCTCTGTCTAAAATCTTTAAGAACTGTTTTAGAGAGAAGAACTTACTTTTACCATTGGCCATGGTTGTAAAATATAAAGAAGATGCATTTATAGAATAGGCTGCAGCCTCAAATTTCTGATTGTCATTAAAAGGCTCAAGAATACATACCCTGCAGTCATTATCTATAACAGAGGCTACAGAGCGTAGAATATGTACAACCTTGTCCTCGTCAAAGCAGTCTAAAAACTGACTCATCCACCAGACGTCTGCACCAGTTGGGAAATCTAGAGTTTCATTTAAAACATTAACCTCTTTAAATGAAACCCTGTTCTCTAAAGAGTGCTCTTTGATATTATCTTTTGCTAAAGCTATCTGCTCTTTAAGATCAAGAATGGTTACATGTACATCTTTATCATAGGCAGTACATGCAATTGAAAACTTTCCTGTATTGCCACCAAGATCATACAGATGACCAACCTTTTGAGAAAATACATACTCAATGGCTTTTTTAACAGCAACATCTGAATACAGATGATCAAAGGCAAACCATGCTTTTTTGGCCTTGTCATTAAGAGAAGACAATCCAGGATAAATTGTCTCCCATGGACCTAGGACCTTAAGCCCCTCTGGTTTGTTGTTCTTTAAGGATTCGTATAGATAATCAAGCCCCTGATAGCATACATATTTGATAAAGTTTAAATTGGCTATTGTCATTTCATCATTCTGTAGATACTGACCTGCCTTGGTTATATAGTATCTTTCAGACTCATCCTGATAGGCTATACCTCCAGACAGAGCCATATCCATAAGTACATTTACAGAATATCTTTGAAGTTTGCTGACTTCCATCAGATCTTCTAGTGTGGCGCCACGTTTGCCGTTTTTATCAAGCAGTCCTAAAATACCAAACTCTCGTATACAAAAAGCCACCTGAAATAAAACCGGACTGAATGTTATTTTCTGTGCATAAGATATAGCATCAAAAGCACTTAAATCATCACTTGTGTAATAACTCATGTATATGGACTCTATAGAATGATTTTATTTAATGTTTGAAATTACTGAGCTTTATTTAACAGCTTCTGTGTATCTTTTCTTACGTTATTGATCCATCTGTTATAGTTTCTATGGATCTTGCCGTTTTCAGCTTTAAGGTTGGTTGATGTGACATAGACTATATCAAAGTTATTGGCTGTATAGAGTACATTAACAGTTACACTGTGATCGCCTCTGGCATAGGTAGCCTCAATCACACCATCTGATACAATTTTAGTAGTAAAGTCACGCTCATGCAGAGCCTCGAGCAGAGCTTTTTTCACCTGATTGGCATTTGTTGCTGAAACCTGTGTGGAAACAGTCTCTGTTGAACCTGAGGCACAGCCGCTTACAGATACGGTAGCAAAGGATACGGCACAGGCAATAACCAAGGCTGAGAGTAACTTATTATTTTTCATACCCATGAACTTAAGCCTTGATTGTAACATCAATTTTGTGCGGTATTAAAAAGTCTTTCGTCATATGGTGTGTATTGTAAATTTTATCGACCAGGAGGCTTACGTCCTTTTTAAGATCTATATCCCTTTGTGATGGTTTAGTTCGCATCATAGAATCTAAAAGACCTTCAAACTTGCTGATCTCATTGTATATTGTAGACTTAGCGCCTTTGACCATGGCTTTTAACAATGGTCCTATATCTCTGATAGAGGAAGCCATCTTTAACAGAGATATTTCCCGTTTTTTACGTTGGTCATCTCTTTTCTTTTTCTGAAGCTGTTTTGCTATAAGCTTTTTGATGAGGTATGAGCCAATACTTGCATAAATAAAGAGCAGGATAATTTCTTTGATGGACGAATTGATAGAGCAGAGGCTGTTGCTACTTTTAAGTGCTTTAAACATGATCTCGCAGGACCAGCGCGTCCTGTAAGTATCAGCTATAACTGATGCTGCTACACGGCTTGCATCTATGTTGGTGATGAAATAATTAAATTTATCATCAACAGGATTATAGATACGAATCATCCTTAAAACGGTATCATCGTTAACCTGCACAGCCATATCAACCAGAGGATATTTGCTGCCATTTAAGTGCTGACATGGTTTGCATCCTTCAAATTCATGTAACGTGGCTCCGTTGCCATCCATTGCATGAATAATCTTATAGGCGCAATTCTCCTTGCCTCTGAATATAAAATAATGCCCCTTGGATATAAGTAGCAAATATAAAGCTTCAGATACATATCCCCTGTCGCACAGATATAACACCTGCTCATAGATATCTGGTGACAGGTGCTCTCTTTCATTGGCTACAGCCTCCGTAATATCAATATGTGTAGGCATATTGTTTACAATAGAAAACCCCGTATGCAGTTTAATAGCGGCAGATTTTTTATCAGGGTTGGTCTTGTCAGGATTACGTGTTTTAGCCTTGCAGCTAAAGTTGTCATAGGCTGAGTATCTAAGGGAGATTTCAGAGCCGTCCACCATGATAATATCATTAACACCGACACTCTGCCTGTAAGCCTCAAGCAGTTTCAGACCAGTTTCATTAGTATCGTCTTTAACAAGCATAGAGAGGTTTTCTATAGTATTCTTCATAACTTCAAGCAGTCCCTCTGAACGCAGACGGTTGTGAAGAGCCTTTGAAGATATATCAATGCCAAACATGTCAGAATAGCACTTATGAAATCCATTTAAAGTAAAGGTTATATTGTTAGAGTTTTGGTTAGTAGAGGCATATGTTAAAAGAGCTGAGAGAAGTTCAGCTATTGTAACTTTTCTTTGCCTTTTGAGTGTGCCATTTTTTCTGGCAAAATTATTAATAAGCTCTTTGCTGAAGACGGTTAAAATATTTAAGAGTTCAGCTCTTTGAATATAGAGATTAATTTGAGATAATAAAGACATAGCAAGTTTTCCTTTGTTTGGTTTGGTTTGGTATATTATACCATGGAAACTTGCTATACCCCATAAAAATCCTTTATAAAACAATCTGTTAGATCGTTTTTAATACTTCTAACAACCTCTTTTTGTATCAGAATTGTATGTTTCCAAAAAAATCAAACAAAAAACCCGCATCGAGGTCTTTTGCACTAATTTTTAGCACGATAGAATGCGGGTTTGCGGAATGATTTTAAGCCAAAAACTTCTGGATTTTAATAAATGCTTAAAAATCAAGACTTTACTAAGATCCTAGGTATGATTATTTTTCATAAATGCTCCTTATAAAAGCTAATAAAAATTTTATTATGAATGTATTTTTGTCTCAAAATATCATACAACAATTAAAAAATAAATGTAAAACTAATAATATTGATGATTTTTCTAACTATATGATTTATTTAATATATAAAATAAAACATAACATAAACATAATTTCTTTATGTTATGATTAATTTAAAATTTATACACCAAGGGGTTAACATGAAAATTCGTTATTCTACTTTTGATGATATAGATACAATCATGGCTATCTTTGATAGTGCCAAACAGTTTATGAAGGAAATTGGCAACCCTGATCAGTGGTCATTCAACTACCCTTCTTATGAAATAGTAAGAGAAGATATTCATAAAAATCAAAGTTATATTGTTGAAGATGATAATGGCGAAATAGTAGCTACCTTTGTCTTTTTTATAGATAATGATCCAACCTATGCCTTTATTGAAGGTGAGTGGCTTAATAATGAGCCATATGGAGTTATACACCGTATAGCATCAACAGGCAAAGTTAAGAGAATCAGTGATTACTGTATCAACTGGTGTTTTGAAAAATGCCATAATTTAAGAGTTGATACACATGCACAGAACTCTGTCATGAAAGAGGCCTTCCTGCGCAACAACTTTAAAGAGTGTGGTATTATTTTTGTAAGAGACAAACAGCCACGCGTTGCTTTTCAGAAAATTCAGTAAACTAACATGAAATACAGTACAGTAAGAATAATAGGTGGAAAGTTCAGAGGACGACAGTTAGATATACTGCAAAAGGAAGGCTTGCGTCCTACAACAGACAGAATACGCGAGAGTATATTCAACATACTTGGCAGCAATGTACAAGGAGCAAAGGTTTTAGATCTGTTTGCAGGTACTGGTGTACTTGGTATTGAAGCTATATCACGCGGAGCATCAGAACTTACCAGTGTAGAATTTGATAAGGAAAACTATCAGAACCTTAAAAGACAGTTTGCAGGCTTTGATGGCAGGATAAATCTTATTCATGCTGATGCTATAGAATTTTTAAAAAACTGCTCTGAGAGATTCGATATTGTTTTTTTAGATCCTCCTTTTGCCTCAAACCTTCTGCAAAGCAGTATTGATTTACTCAACTCCAAGAATATTATTGATTCAGATAGCCTTATATATATTGAAAACTCAGCTACAGCATCTAAAAACTATAAATCACTGATGTGTGTAAGAGAGCAGAATGCAGGCAATGTATATTTTGGTATTTACAAAAAATCAGACTGCTTCTTTTAATTAATATAATTTAAAAGCTTATTACTTATAGATTTGTTTATAACAAATCTATAAGTATCAAGATGCTAGCAGCTATAGGCTGTATTAAACCTATCTTATGCTTTTTGCAACCTCTGCAATCTGTGGATATCGGCAGCTAATAAGTTTTTTAAATGACTTGCATAAAAACGATCTGTTATTCTCGCCCCTGTTGCGTCTACATCCACCTCGGCATATTTTATAGACATTGCAGGTATCACACTCATCATGCTTAACCTTGGAGTCTATAAAGTTATCTATAATGCTCTTATTGAGGTTCACAATACCGTTTTGTACAGTTCCTATCTTATATTCATCAAGCACATAGAAATCACATGGATAAATACTGCCATCTGACTCTATAACATTCTGATTACTGCACTGCCCCTGCAGATCACAGCTTCTGCATGATGAGTAGAGAATATTGCTGAACATATCCTCTATATGTCTTATGCTGATAATACAACCCTGCTTATAGTATTTATACCAGGCATCAAATATATCAAGGAAAAAGATGGAAAACTCATCATCATTTATATATATTCTGTTCTTTTTAAATGGAGCAATAGCAGGAATAAACTGTATATTGTAAATTTTATTTTCTACAAAAAAATCGAGCAGCTCCGATGCCTTGTCATAGGTATCCTTGGTTACCACGCAAAGAGCATTGAAGATAACCTTACTCTCCTGCATCATCCTTACTCTTTCAAAGACCCTGTCAAAAGTACCCTTGCCAGAATGCAGTCTATATTTATCATGAAACTGCGCCGGACCGTCTATAGACACACCTACAAGAAAATCTCCTTTCTTGAATATATCTATAAACTTGTCGTCTATTAAATAACCTGATGTCTGTATAGAGGAGTTTATAGTAAAGTTACTGCCCTCATTTTGTTTCAAATCAAGTACTCTTGCGCACTCATCTAAATAGTGTAGATAAAATTTATGACCTACAAGCAAAGGCTCTCCACCCTGAAATAAGAATGTGGTGGACTCTATGGCATTAGAGCAATACTGATTAACTATAGATGAAAGCACATCTGTGTTCATAAATTTATGTGCATATACATCTCTGTTTTCTGCAACATCCTTATAAAAACAGTATTTACAGTTTAAATTACACAAAGATGATGCTGGTTTAATAAGAGCAAAGTTATTGTGTTGCATAGATGTTCCTGACAGACCTTATATTACTCAGTATCTAACTACTATAGTAACATTTAAAAAATATAAATTGCCCTATTATCATATATGTGTGTACTATAAGATCTGAGGTTTAAGAGCTGTATTTGGCTTTAAGTGCAGATCTGAATGATATTAAAGAAAGAATACCAGAGCACACAATAATCATGGTATAGGCTACAAATACTCTATCAAGATCAAGATCTGGGAAGAATGTGCCAATAATATAATTTGGCGCAGCTGCACCTAAATAACCGCATAAATATACAGTTGATAATATGCCGGCTCTCTGCTCTATCTTTGATCCTTCCATTGTAAGTGTCATACATGCTGTACCTGCTGCCGATGTGCAAAAACCTAATACCATACAGCACAATGAGAACAGTACCACAGAGCCAAAGGAGGCTACACTAAAGAACACTGCTATAAAAAACATGTAGAGCACTACCATGATTACAAAACACTTACGTGGTTGAAAGTTTTTAATAATAAGACCACCTAGAGTTTGAGTAACAATATACAGAATAAAGAATATACCGGATGAGGCTGATGACAGATGCAAGGCTTCTTCTGTAACCACAATGATAAATGACTGGAAAAAGCCACCTACAGACCATGTAGTTATAAATAAAAACGAGCAAGTAATTACAAATTTTACAGACTCTTTTGGTACCTCTATCTTTGGAATCAAAGTGCTGTATATTTTCTTATAGTCGGTATTTATAGTCTCAGTGCATCTAGTAAATACCAGAATCAGTATAACTATATGTACACATGAGAACACGGAATATATAAATAATATATCTATATTAAAAACCATTACCGACAGTGTAGATAATGCACATCCTATACAAAATCCTATGGCAGGTCCGCAGATGTTAAAAAACGATGCCAGCTGCTCCTTACCCTTTGGAACTGTATCAATGATGTAACTCATGATAGATGAGCTTGCAATGCCACAGCCTAAACCCTGTATAAATCTTGCAGAAAGAAGACTAGAAAATGATGGAGTAAAAATAAGAATAATACAGGCAAGAAGACCTAAAGATAAAGCAATTAAAGATGAATTTCTACGCCCTATTGAGTTGGATATTCTTGAGAAAAACAAAAGGGCTACAATACATCCTACAAAATAACTTACCGCGGTATATGCCAGATCTGAAGATAATATCGATAATCTGTCTCTGAAAATACCTAAAAGAGGAATTGGGGATGATGATGCTGTAAATATACCAACTAAAGAAAAAACAGCCAGGTAGAAAGTTATATTTTTACTGTGACTATTCATATAAAAAATATAAACGGCACCATCATTGATGCCGCCTCTTATTGTAAATAAAAATTAAAGTGAATTTACCAAAGCAGCTATCTTCTTAGCATGCTCCTGTGATCTATCCTGAATTAACTGAGCTTTATCACTGTCAGTTCTTAGCGAGTAGCTTACATCACCAAGCACAACCTCACCACAGTATCTCATCTTACAAAAGCCCGATAGCAGTTTTACCTTGTTTAACATCAGATCATCAAGAGTAAAACCTATAGCATCCTTACTGTAGGCCTCTGCTGGGGCACCTAAAGTTATAGACATAACTACCTTTTTACCCTCAAGGGCATTACCTGTAGTGCCATGAGAAAAGCCGTGTAAGAAGATCTTTTCAATATAATTCTGAATTAAAGATGTCCAGTCAAACCAGAAAAATGGTGTGGCTATAACAATAATATCTGCAGACTTTAATCTTTCCTGCTCTTTTGCTACATCAAAATCTCTGTTTGGATACTCTTTATCGAGAATAAGGTACTCTGCCTCTGGCAGCTCTTTTTCGCGCAGTGTATTTATAATTATTTTATTGGCAAGAGAATCATTCTCTAAATCAGTATGGGAACTTATAACTAAAACTTTGCTCATTTTAAATCTCCAGTTAACCTTTTGTTTAGATATTACATCAAATGCCTTTCAATCGATTTTTTGTGATAATTATATTTAAAATTAAAAAAGCAAAAGGTGCTAAAGCAAAGCTCTAACACCCTTTTTATTATCAGACTATAAAGCCTGACAACTATTATCTTCTGCTTCTTGCAAGCTCAACAACCTTAAGCTGTGCCATAGCTTCAGCAAGTTTGGCAAATGCTGCAACATAATCCTTATCACCTGTTGAGGTGTGGGATATGGCATCTCTGGCAGCCTTAATAGCTTCCTGAGCTTTTGCCTCATCAATATCGTCAGCTCTTAAAGCAGTGTCTGCAAGCACTGTAACAAGATCAGGCTGCACCTCTAAAATACCACCAGCCAGATAAATCTGATCCTCTTTACCTTCAGCGGTAACAAGAGAGACCATACCTGCCTTAATGGTGGTAATCAAAGGGGCGTGACCGTGTCTGATACCCAGCTCACCTTCAGAACCAGTAATCTGCATGGCTCTTACAAGGCCTGAGTATAAAGTGTCTACACCACTTACGACGTCAAGATGGAATGCAATATCTTCCATGCTTCACCTCTTAAAGTTATAAGTTTTTAGCTTTCTCTACAACTTCTTCAATTGAGCCAACCATATAGAAAGCCTGCTCTGGTAAGTTATCATAATCACCGGCAATGATACCCTTGAAGCCACGGATTGTGTCCTTCAGTGGAACATACTTACCTGGTGATCCTGTAAATACCTCAGCTACGCTAAATGGCTGTGACAAGAATCTTTCAATCTTACGTGCACGTGCTACAGTAAGCTTATCTTCTTCAGATAACTCATCCATACCAAGAATAGCAATAATATCCTTGAGCTCCTTATAACGCTGCAGTACAGTCTGAACACCACGAGCTACCTCATAGTGCTCCTTACCTACAACGTATGGATCAAGCTGACGTGAAGTTGAATCAAGAGGATCTACAGCAGGGTAAATACCTAAAGATGCAATCTGACGAGACAGCACGATAGTAGCGTCAAGGTGAGCGAATGTTGTTGCTGGGCTTGGATCGGTCAAATCGTCAGCAGGCACATAAACAGCCTGTACTGAAGTAATAGAACCTTTCTTGGTAGAAGCAATACGCTCCTGTAATACACCCATTTCCTCAGCTAGAGTTGGCTGATAACCTACGGCTGAAGGCATACGACCAAGCAGAGCTGACACTTCGGTACCGGCGAGAGTATAACGATAGATGTTGTCGATGAACAACAGCACGTCAAGACCCTCGTCACGGAACTTCTCAGCAACAGTCAAACCTGTCAGAGCAACACGTAAACGGTTCCCTGGAGGCTCATTCATCTGACCATAGATCATTGATACTTTATCAATAACCTTTGACTCCTGCATTTCGTGGTAGAAGTCGTTACCCTCACGGGTACGCTCGCCTACACCTGTAAATACAGATAAACCGGAGTGGGCCTTAGCGATGTTATTGATAAGCTCCATCATGTTAACGGTCTTACCTACACCAGCACCACCGAACAGACCTACTTTACCACCCTTAGCAAAAGGACAGATAAGATCGATAACCTTAATACCTGTCTCTAATACTTCAGTAGTTGAAGACTGATCAGCATAAGTAGGGGCGGCTCTGTGAATTACCCAGCGCTCCTGCTCACCAATCGGGCCGGCCTCGTCTACAGGCTGACCTAAAACGTTCATAATACGTCCTAAGGTCTCTTTACCAACAGGAACCTTAATGCCTGCACCGGTATTTACAACCTCAAGACCTCTACTAACACCATCGGATGAACCCATGGCAATACAACGTACAACTCCACCGCCAATCTGTTGCTGAACCTCTAAAACAAGATCCTCGCGGTTTTTACCGTCACCTTTTACCTCAAGAGCATCATAAATCTCTGGAATGTGACTTTCTGGAAATTCTACGTCTACAACAGCGCCGATGATCTGTACAATAGTACCCTTATCACCAGCACGATTTGAAGCTTCAGCCATTTCCTTTATTTCCTCTTAAAACTATCAAACAGCAGCGGCGCCTGATACGATGTCATTCAACTCCATCGTAATGCCAGCCTGACGTGCCTTGTTATACTCAAGCTCAAGATCACTTACCAGTGACTCTGCATTATCTGTTGCAGCCTTCATGGCAACCATACGGGCTGCCTGCTCGGATGCTAGATTCTCTAATACAGCCTGATATACAGCCTGCTGAATATAACGATCTAAAACAACATTTAGGATTACAGCTGGATCTGGTTCATAAATGTAATCCCAGTGGTGCTTAGAAATCTTCTCGTCATCTGACTTCTGCAATGGAAGAATCTGTACAACGCTTGGCTCCTGCACCATGGTGTTTTTAAAGGTATTGAATGCCAGATAAACTGCATCTACCTCACCATTTAAAAATGCCTGAGTCATGACCTTAATAGCGCCAACTAGCTTTTCTGGCTGCGGATTATCACCAAATCCGCCATGCTGGGCTATAACCTCTACGCCTGAACCACTAAAAAATGCACTTGCTTTAGTACCTAAAAGAGCAGTCTTAACACCAATGTTCTTGTTTAGGTTCTGACGAATGTCGTTTAAAACCTTTCTGAACAGGTTAATATTAAGACCACCACACAAACCACGGTCTGTAGAAATAATAATGTAACCTACATTTTTTACTTCTCTTTCAACCATATATGGGTGACGGTACTCGGTATGGCCTGATGCAATGTGGCTAATAATGCGTGATAAAGACTGTGAATAAGGTCTTGAAGAACTCATTTTGTCCTGAGCTCTACGCATTTTTGATGCTGCAACCATCTGCATGGCACTAGTAATCTTCTGTGTGTTTTTCACAGAAGCTATCTTAGTGCGTATTTCCTTTGCTCCAGCCATTTAAACAGCTCCTAGTAAGTCTGAGTTGACTTGAACTCGGTGATTAATTTGTTTAAACCATCAACGATTTCATCGTTGTAATCTGGTTTAGCGTTGATGCCATTCATTAAATCGGCACCCTTATCACGAGCATAATTTAAAAGAGCCTGCTCAAATGCTGAAATCTTTGACAGTTCAACATCTTCAAGATAACCACGCTCGGCGGCAAAAATAACAAGAGCCTGCTCTGCTACAGACAGCGGTGAATACTGCTGCTGCTTCATGAGCTCTGTTACCTTCTGACCATGGTCAAGCTGCTTACGTGTTGCCTCATCAAGATCTGATGAGAACTGAGCAAATGCAGCAAGCTCACGGTACTGAGCTAACGCGGTTCTAATACCACCTGACAGTTTCTTGATGATCTTAGTCTGAGCTGCACCACCTACACGGGATACAGAAATACCAGGATCAACAGCAGGACGAATACCTGAGTTGAACAGACTTGATGTTAAGAAGATCTGACCATCGGTAATAGAAATTACGTTGGTTGGAATAAATGCAGATACGTCACCTGCCTGAGTCTCAATGATAGGAAGAGCTGTAAGAGAGCCGGTTCTACCAACAACCTTACCGCCTGACTTGGCTTCAAGATACTCAGCATTTACACGAGATGCTCTCTCAAGCAGTCTTGAGTGTAAGTAGAATACGTCACCTGGGAAAGCCTCACGCCCTGGAGGACGACGAAGCAGCAGGGAAATCTGACGATATGCAACAGCGTGCTTTGACAGATCATCATAGATAATTAAGGCGTCCTCGCCCTGATCCATGAAGTACTCACCCATAGCACAGCCGGCGTATGGAGCAATATACTGTAAAGCGGCAGTATCAGATGCAGAAGCGGCAACAACGATTGTATGAGCTAGAGCATTTTCCTCTTCTAACTTACGTACAACAGCTGCAATGGTTGAAGCTTTCTGACCGATAGCAACATAGATACACTTAACACCAGAATCCTTCTGATTGATAATAGTGTCGATAGCTAAAGCTGTCTTACCTACCTGACGGTCACCGATGATAAGCTCACGCTGGCCACGACCGATAGGAATCATTGAGTCAACAGCCTTATAACCTGTCTGAATTGGCTGTGCTACGCCCTGACGTGCAATAACGCCTGGAGCGATTTTCTCTACTGGATAGGTTGCCTCTGAAGCAATTGGACCTTTTCCGTCAATTGGCTCACCTAATGTATTTACTACACGGCCAAGAAGAGAATTGCCAACAGGTACTTCTAAAATACGGCCTGTGCTACGGACCTTCATACCCTCAGATAAGTGAGAGTAAGGACCCATAACAATAGCACCTACTGAATCACGCTCTAAGTTTAAGGCTAGACCATAAAGACCATTACCAAACTCAAGCATTTCGCCCTGCATAACGTTTGCAAGGCCATGGATGCGAACAATACCATCGTTTACAGATACAATTGTACCTTCATCTCTGGCTTCTGTTACAACCTTAAACTGCTCAATCCTCTGCTTGATCAGATCAGCAATCTCAGTTGAATTAAGTTGCATTCTTTTTCACCTTTATATGAGAGTTGAAGACAGATTTTTAATACTTGTCTTAACACTTGCATCAATTACTTTATCGCCAATCTGTAAAATGGCACCACCTACGATGCTAGGATCAATTTGAAAACTCAGTGAAACAGAGCAGCCATATTTGGCTGAGAGTTTATCTTTTAATGCACTAACTTCAGACTCACCAATAGGACGAGCTGAAGTTAAGACTACAGATAAAACCTTATCATGCTCCTTTCTGAGCTTTAAAAACTCATCATAAATCTCAGGTAAAACTTCAAATCTGGCATTTTCACCTAAGACCCTAACAAAGTTCTGGCCATACTCATCTAAAATGCCATCAAGTAGCTTTAAAAGACTATCTGAGGCAGCAGATGGTGATGAAGCATTCTTTAAAAAAAGCAAAATACCGTCGTCTTTACATGCTAATGCCAAAGCCTGTAGCATGTTCTGCCATTGATCCAGTGCATTATGTTCAACTGCACTGTCAAAAGCAGCTTTAGCGTAAGGTCTTGCTATAGTTAGGTTCTCTGCCAATGCATTTACCTCTCTTTACAGTGATTCTATGATCTTCTTGACCATTTCCTGGTCAGACTTAGAATCAACCTTCTGATTGAGGATCTTCTCAGCACCGGCAACAGCAAGATTAATAGCTTCGGCACGTAATGCCTCTCTTGCTTTGTTATACTCAGACTCAATCTGTGTCTGAGCATTTTCCAGAATGCGCTGCTTAGCTTCGTTTGCCTCCTGCTCAGCCTTATCAAGGATCAGAGAACGCTGCTTGTTAGCCTCATCAATGATCTTCTGGGCTTCAATTTTGGCATTACGCAAAGCTTCAGCTGAACTTGTTTTAGCAAGCTCAAGATTCTTTTTAGCTTTATCAGCTGCGGCAAGACCGTCTGCAATTTCTTTCTGTCTCTTTTCGAGCACGTTCATAAGAGGTGGCCAAACCCACTTCATACAACATACTACGAAAATGAGGAATGCAACGGCTTGTCCTAAAAATGTAGCATTGATTTCCAAGGTGGAAGACTCCCTGCTAGATGCTTATTGCAAACTAAGCAACAGCAAACATTACATACATACCTAAACCGACTGCAATCATTGGAATAGCGTCAACAAGACCCATAACGATAAAGAACTGAGTACGAAGTAATGGGAGTAAATCTGGCTGACGAGCTGCGCCTTCAATAAACTTGCCACCTAAAATACCGATACCGATAGCAGCACCAATTGCAGCAAGGCCCATCATTAAGCCGGCAGCGAGGTACAACATTACGTTAGCATCCATTGGAATATCTCCTTAAAAAAAATTAAAATTTAAATTAAAATAAAACTATTCAGATTCAGAAGCCATCGATAGATATACGATGGTAAGAACCATAAATATAAAAGCCTGTAGGGTGATAATCAGAATATGGAATAATGCCCAAGGCACATTCAATACCCATTGAATCCACCATAATGGTAATAGAGCTATCAGGATGAAAATCATCTCTCCTGCATACATGTTACCAAAAAGTCGCAAGCCTAAAGATACTGGTTTTGAAAGTAAAGAAACACCTTCTAAAATCAAGTTCACAGGGATAAATACCCAGTGGTGGAACGGATGAAGGGTTAGACTCTTTACAAATCCACCTACACCAACATTTGCAAAGGCAAAGTAGAATATCAGTAAAAATACGCCACAGGCCATTGATAATGTGATGTTAGCGTCAGCTGATGGAACAATTCTCATATAAGGAATGCCCATTGCCTGAGCTAAGCCAGGAACGAGATCAATTGGCAGAAGGTCCATTAAGTTCATTAAGAACACCCATACAAACACTGTAAGTGAAAGAGGTGCAATTAATTTGCTCTTACCTTTAAAAATAGAGGTTACTGTTTCATGAGTAAACTCTAAGATCATTTCAATAAAGCATTGGAACTTAGTTGGAACACCTGACTCTGTTCTCTTAACTGCAAGGCGGAATAATAAAAGGAACACAATACCAAGAACTACTGTAAATCCAAGTGAATCAAGATTCAGTGTATATGGATTAATAATTGATGGTGCTGGTGCATTCGGATCTTTATAGGTAATACAATCACCTGATCCTAAGTCACCAAATGTGCACTTATCAAAACCAACCTGAGCAAGACACTGCTCCTGAGAGGAGCCGCCGTCAAGACAGGATTGAAATTGACTGCTATCTTTTGGTTTAACGCTGTCTACAATCGATCCATCACGCATATCCACCTGCAAAAAGTGAAGGTGATGTCCGATATACTCTTGTGAGCTGTGCTCTGCCGACATAGTTATATAGCACCTTTTAAAATTAAACACACCAACTGCAAAATGCAGCAAGACATTTTAGTATGCTAATATTAAGACGATTTATTTTTTATGTCAAAGTATGAAAAGTAGTATTAGTGAACTATTTGGCAGAATAAAACCTAATAATCATATTAAAAAACACACTGGTCACAAAACAAGCTGTCATCAATATATAGTTGAGTTCGAGAAATTTAAAAGCACAAAAGAAAAGGAATACAAGCATAAAATACTTAAACAGAGTGCCGTAGACTACTCTAAAAAGTACGTATCCTGAAGATAAACCATTGTTTTTATTTTTAAAAGACACTAAAAACGACAGCAGATCTGCTATAAAAAATATAGAACATCCACAGACAGCTGACTTTATATAGACAGCAAAAGGCTCTTTAAAAACAAAGGCATAAATACAAATCAAAGTGCAGATACAAGAAATAAACAACACATCATAGAATATTGTTTTTATAATAATTTTTTTCAAATAAAGCTTATCTTCAGATATAGGCTCAAACATATTATAAATTAATTTTCTTGCACTAAAAGTGTGACATGGTTAAAAAACAGCATAAATGAATACCTCAGATATGCTGTTTAATTTCTATATACTAAAAATTTCCTTAATCCGATTAAACTCATCTTCATTCTTATAAGTAAGTGTAATTTTTCCCTTATTTTTACCTAAGTATGAAAATTTTACATTTTTAGCATCCAGCTTATTCTTCAGAATGCTCTCAAACCCCAAAATTGTATCAGAAACATCAGGTTTTTGATTTTTATTATCATCTGAAGGGGCATCTCCTTCCTTAGAGCCAACCGACTTCACAAAAATTTCAGTTTGTCTAACTGACATTGATTTTTGTATAACAATTTCACAGGCACGCTCCTGCACTTCACCTTCAAGTGATAAAAGAGCTTTGGCATGGCCCATGTCAATCACACCTTCTCTTAAAGCATCTTTGGTTTTAGGAGCTAAAGAGTTAAGACGCAGAATATTGGAAATAGTTGATCTTGATTTGCCAAGAGTTTTGGCAAGAGACTCCTGAGTCAGTTCACACTCCGTCAGCATTATAGATAATGCCTCTGCCTGCTCTAAAGGATTCAAATCCTCTCTTTGCATATTTTCAATAAGGGCAATGGCATAAGCATTATTCTTAAGATCATCCTTTACAAGGCATGGTACAGTTTTGAGACTGGCAATCTTTGAGGCTCTAAAACGTCTTTCACCACATATGATTTCAAACATGCCATCATCGGCTTTCTTTACTAAAAGAGGCTCAAGCAGTCCATGCTCTTTTATAGATTCAGCCAGCTCTTCAAGAGCGTTTGTGTCAAAGTTTTTACGTGGCTGATATTTTGAGGCTTTTAATTTGTCGATATCAATATCAAGAACAGAGTTTGTGCTTATTGCTGTATTTTCTGATAAGGTAGAGCTATTTGTTGCAACTTCTTCTTGTTCTGCAGCACCTAAAGATATCAGATCTGAGATACTGTTAACGTCCCTGTTTTCTATTTTTTTGGAAAGAAGAGAGTCAAGGCCTCTGCCAAGTCTTTTAGTTGTCATTTATTCTACCTATATCATCTATACATATTAACCGACATAAATATATCAGCAGATGTAGTTAAAAAGACCAATATATAGCTTCGTTGTAAGTCTTAATTTTATACAAAAGCCTGATTTTTGCAAATGTGCAGTGCAATAAAAATCAGGCTTATAACGTGTGTTTAATTAGTTATTTATCAGCCGATCTTTCAATAATTTCGCCGGCAAGTGCAAGATATGCTTTTGAACCTACAGATGACTTGTCATAATACATAGCTGGCTGTCCAAAGGAAGGTGCTTCAGCAAGTCTTACATTTCTTGGAATGATAGTCTTATACACAAGATCGCCAAAATTACGTTTTAACTCATCAGAAACCTCAGTTGAAAGACGGTTTCTGTTATCAAACATGGTACGTAAGATACCTTCAATCTTAAGATTTGGATTTACAGCCTGAGACAACTGATCAACAGTATCTATAAGCAATGTCAGACCTTCAAGTGCAAAGTACTCACACTGCAGAGGAACTAAAATACTGTCTGCAGCGCACATTGCATTTACAGTAAGCAGATTTAATGAAGGTGGACAGTCAATAAAGATATAGTCATAGTTATCTTTTATCTCTGCAAGTGAGTTTTTAAGTCTGAACTCACGGGCCAGGTAATCTAAAAGCTTAACCTCAGCTGCTGTCAGATCCTCGTTTGAAGGAATTAAATGAAAAGCACCATTGGTCTTTTCAATAACTGTATCTCTTATCTCAACACCGTCAATAAGAACATGGCATATAGTTCTTTTTAATTCAAACTTATTTATGCCAGATGCCATTGTGGCGTTACCCTGAGGATCTGAATCTACAACTAAAACTTTCTTTTGCATAGCAGCAAGTGAAGCTGCTAGGTTCACACATGTGGTTGTTTTGCCAACACCGCCTTTCTGATTGGCTATTGCTATTATTTTTGCCATGATTAAATCCTATAAAGCCTATGCTTTTGTAATAAATACAGCCTGTCGCATGGCATCTAAATTTGGAACATGTAATCTTTCGATTTTTTCTATTTTTACGCTATCTGGAACAGCCTTTATCTCTTCATCAGTGAGATTGGCTTTCATTGCTATAAAGGAACCGTTATCTGATAGAAGCGGCAGACACCAGTTAACCATTCTGTTCAAAGGAGCAAAGGCTCTACTTACAATACAGTCAAAAGGTGTATCTACTACTATATTCTCACATCTGTTATTTATTATATCAACATTACTAATGCCAAGCTCAACGCATGCTGTTCTTACAAAAGAAAGCTTTTTGGCAACTGAGTCAATTAAAGTAAAATGTCTGTCTTCATTAAGGATTGCCACCACCAGACCAGGAAAACCAGCTCCTGTTCCAACGTCGGCTATGTTTTTGCCCAGAAGCAATGGAGATAAAACTGCACTGTCCAGAATGTGCAGGGTTATTATATCCTTTTCATCTCTGATTGCTGTTAAATTTAAAGCATTAGACCATTTTTTTAGTAAAACGACCAAAGCGGCTAATTTAGATACATGTTGAGTATCAAACTTTACTTCAGTCTGCTTTAATAAATTGTATATGCAGATCTCTATCTCGCTTTGAGACATTAAAGCGTTATGTTTATGCACTGTAATTTAACCTAATTTTTTCCAAATAGTCCAAGTTTTTTAAGATGTACCAGCAAAATAGAAATTGCAGCAGGAGTTACTCCAGAGATACGTGAGGCCATGCCAAGGGTTTCAGGTTTAAACTCATTGAGTTTTTGAGCAACCTCATTAGACAGAGAGGTTATATTTCTATAATCAAAGTTTAAAGGCAACAGAGTTTTTTCATTAATCTCTCGCTTTTTAATCTCCTCAAGCTCATGAGAGAGATATCCCTGATACTTAACCTGAATCTCAACCTGCTCATAACTTTGTCTGTCACAGGCAATACCTTCCATAGAGCAGGCTTCCAATAAAGCATTTAATCTGCTCTCTGGTCTTCTTAAAATTTCCTCTAAAGACTGTTCTTTTGAAAGAGGAGTGTTAATGATAGCAGAGATTGCGCGACCTTCTTTTGAAGAAGGTTTAATTAATGTTGCTGCAAGTCTGTGCTTTTCCTTTTCTATAAGCTCTTTTTTCTGATTGAAAATATCATAACGTTCAGAAGAGATAAGGCCTAATTTATAAGCTGTATCTGTAAGTCTTAAATCAGCATTATCCTCACGCAGCATCAGTCTGTATTCAGCTCTTGAGGTAAACATTCTATAAGGCTCTTTAGTACCAAGAGTACACAGATCGTCCATCATGACACCTATATATGATGTATTTCTAGATGGGAACCAGGCCTCCTGACCTTTTATATATAAAGCCGCATTGATACCTGCAAGAAGTCCCTGAGCTGCAGCCTCTTCATAGCCTGTGGTACCGTTGATCTGTCCTGCTAAAAACAATCCTTTTATCTTTTTGGACTGCATGGATACAGACAGTTCACGAGGATCGTAGAAATCATATTCAATTGCATAGCCAGGACGGGCAATTATGGCACTTTCAAAACCTTCAATAGAGTGAATAAACTTTTCCTGAATATCATAAGGAAGAGAGGTTGAAATACCATTTGGGTATATAAGATTTGTAGTAAGCCCCTCAGGCTCAACAAAGATCTGATGGCTGTCGCGGTTTGGATATCTTACTACCTTATCTTCAATCGAAGGGCAGTATCTTGGACCAATACTTGAGATTACACCTGAATATAAAGGACTTCTGTCTAATCCTGAACGAATAATATCATGTGTTTTTTCATTAGTTCTTGTAATGTGACAGCACACCTGCTGAGGATGAATATCCTCTTCATTTAAGAATGAAAATACAGGAAGAGGGCTCTCAGGCTCCTGTCTTTGCATTTTGGAATAGTCTATAGATGAAGATACAAGACGTGCAGGAGTACCTGTTTTTAATCTGCCAACCTTAAGACCTATTTCCTTTAGGTTTTCAGCAAGGTCTATAGATGCAGGATCTCCGGCTCTGCCTCCAGTGTAGTGGTCAAGACCTATATGTATAAGTCCGTTTAAAAAAGTACCACAGCAGATAATTACAGCATGTGCATAGAACTTAATATCAGCTGCAGTGTTGACACCGCACAGCACATCTTTTTCAAATAAAAGTCTGGTGCACGGCTGCTGAAATATAGTTAAATTTTTATAGTCCGAAAGTGTGGTTCTGATAACTTCTTTATATAGATGTCTATCTGTCTGGGCTCTTGTTGATCTGACAGCTGGTCCTTTTGATGAGTTAAGAGTTCTAAACTGAATGCCGGCTCTATCAATAGCATCAGGACAGACACCGCCCATAGCATCGATCTCTTTTAAAAGATGGCCTTTACCAATACCGCCAAAGGCTGGATTACAGGACATTTCGCCTATAGTCTCTATATTATGAGTTAAAAGCAGTGTTTTACATCCCATTCTTGCAGAGGCACATGCTGCCTCTATACCAGCATGTCCTGCACCTACAACTATAACGTCAAAATTTCTGTAATTATCCATGAATGCGACCAAAAGAATATTTAGATAGTAAAAAACTTTGCTATTTTATGACAAACGGGGGCTAATTAAAACTGCATTTTTCAAGCGAAATTTTTCATTTTTTTTAATAATCAGAAAATTAAAAAAATATATATTTTTTATTTATTGTTCTTATTATATAGGAGCTAAAATCTGTGGTTTTAAGTTTTTTTCTATTAAAATTCAATTATTTAATGTGTTGGATTTTTTTTGCTTACTTTAAAAATTCCTTTTTTTAAAATGTGGCAATTTTTGGTTTATTCCAAAGGCAGATTTTCAGGTGTTGGTAAACACTACATAATCCATAAATTTTTCAACATTCATGTATTTTATAATATATTGATAAATAGTAAGTTTTTTTTATTTACCAAAAGCCTATATAGTTGTTAGAGCAAAAGCGGCTTTTTTGATGATTTTGCACTGCTTAAGAGGGGTCTTGAAAATCTATGTTCAAAGTTTGGACACCAGGTTATAGATAGACTACAGGCTCAGCTCTTTTCATTTTAGGGGATCTTATTGCTCTGAACGCAAGCAAAGTGTTTTGTAGTGCTTTTAATTTATGTATCTGATGATGTTTTAAAGCTCAATAAATAATGTGCCCTATATGAATAATAACATGATGTAAAGTCAGGTCTCTTGTCTGTCATATCTCAAATATCTGTAGCTCTTTTAGCTACTATTAGCTCTGCCTCATATGCAAACGCATCAGCTTTAAGACTTCTTTATTTTCATTGCAATTTTTGGCGTTTTTTCCCTAAAGCCACAATTTTAAAAATAGAATAAAAAAATATATTTATATATTATTGATATTGTTATTAAGAGCTCCAAAAGTGTTGTTTTTTATAAAAAAATATGTAAAAACAATATGTTCGACTGTTGATTTTTTTTAAAATATCATGTTATTTTGCTTTAAAAAGATGTTGGTAAGATTCTTTTTATCAACAAATTTTTATCTTGAAAAAAAATAAGCCAAAAAATATAAAAAAATATAAACAGCTTTTTGTAAAAAATCCCACAGCTTATCAACATACTGCCACATTTCTTTTGGGGCTATAGGATTGATATTTTACATAATACTGTTGGGCACTGTTTTTTTATTGAAATTGTCTGTGGCATATAAAGCTAAGAATGTTAGCTTTTTACTATTTGCCATCTTGGCCTTAGTATGATCTGTATGATAGAAAATGACTGTAAGGCACAGTCTGTACCTGTCTTTGGTTATAAGCTGTCTTTTATCCTGATGGAATATAAAAAGACTCTGCTTATAACCTTGAGAGTTGGCAGTAGAGTCTTTTTCGATATATTTACAACTTTTAATGGTCTTTATAGAGCTTAGCTTTTATACACAATAGCTTTTACTGATGCTCTTTTAAAAAGTCCATAACCTCATTTATATGTGGAATTGATGGGCTGGCTCCTTTTTTAGTAACAGCTATGGCAGATGCAGCAGAGGCTATAGTCAGTGCCTCCTTGGGTTCATGATTTTGAGTAAGCATGGTAATAAGATAGCCAAGATAAGTGTCACCTGCTGCTGTAGTATCTACAGCATTGACCTTAAATGCATTTACAAAAATACTCTGTGAGTTTTTATCCTTATATAAGGATCCGTGAACACCTAGGGTCAGAACTATAGATGAGTCTTTAAACTTAGCTGATAGCAGATCCATAAGCTGCTGAGGATCTGTATCTTCAGCCTTGTCTACTAAAGCTGCTCCTTCAATTTCATTTACAATAATGTATTTACATTTCTCCAAAGGCAGAGATAGAAGCTTCTTTTCAAAAGGTGAAACATTAAAACAGATATTAAGCCCCTTTTCATAACCTTTATTTATAAGGTACTCCATATTGTTTATTTCATTTTGTAAGATCAGATAGTCGCCTGCATCAAAGCTGCTTAAAACTGAATCAATATGCTCACATGTTATCTGTTGATTGCTGCCTCCAAAAAGAATAATACAGTTTTGGCCATCTTTGTTTACCTGTATAACTGTATGACCTGATGGAGAGTCTATCTGCTTTACAAAATCAATATTGACCTTATCTTCTTTTAAAGTATTTAAAAGAATAGAATTGTCTGCTAATCCAACGCATCCTGCATGATATACGTCCCCGCCTGCTCTCTTTGCAGCTATGGATTGATTTAGTCCTTTACCTCCGGCAAACACTTCTCTGTTTAAAGAGTGTGTTGTCTCGCCAGGCTGTACAAAATGGTCCATGGTGTAGACATAGTCTATATTTAAGGATCCGAAGTTTAAAATTCTGGCCATACTAAAATCCTCTAAAAAAACTTTCTTTCTATGTTCAGCTTTAAATAAAAATAAACAAAATTTGTGGTTTTATACACTTGAGTATATAGATCTATGAACATTGAAAGTTTTTGTTCAAATCTATGATTTTAGTTTATGATTTTATAATGTGCCAAAATATAAAAAAAATGAATAAAATATAATAAAAATGATGTTAATATTTACCTTTAGTGGCATTTTTATCACAAAAATGAAAAGTACATATAAATTAAGCCAGATAGATAAAGGTTTGTATTATGTCAAATATTAATAATGATGCCTATATTTATGACCTGGTAGGTATTTTTAATGTACCTGTCAGCATGTATAAATCAGACCTTTCTCTAATTCAGCATTTTTATGACTTTGGTGAGGAATTTGATCCTCTTGTCTGCGACAAGAGATTGCTTGAGTCTGTTGTATCTACGGTAAGCACTACTGGATTGAGATTAGCCATAAGTTATGATGGCAGTCTTGTTTACTATGTAGTCATGCTCTTTGATGATAAGTCTTATGCTATAGCTGGACCTTTGATTGATGCCAAAGAGGATGTTACAGAGCATGTAAGATTCAATGCTCTAAAGCACAATGCCAAGGTAAGAAATATTACACGCTGCTCAAAGCTGTCTATTCTCTCGGCCTTTTCTCTTATATATAAAGCAGTCTATGGGGTGAGCATCAATATTCATAATCTTATTGAAACAGATAAAAAAGATTTTATAGATATGCAGGCTAAGGAGCATGTGGCCAATGTTTTAATCAGATCTGTTGAAAATACCACACCGCATAATGACAGTACCTATGAGCTTAAAATACGTAAAGCTATATCTGATGGCAATCTTGAGTCTTTAAAGCTGGCTTTGTATACGCCTTTTGTGGGTGAGAGAGGTATTATCGGATATACACCTATCAGATCTCATAAGAATCTTGCTATTGTAGATATAACCATTGCCTCAAGAGCTGCTATTGATGCAGGCATTGATGCTGAGCTTGCCTATGTTATTTCTGATGGTTACATTCTGCAGGTTGAAAAAGCTAAAACCTCGCAGGAGGCTGAAGATATTTATTTCAGATGTGCTTTTGAATTCTGCAATCTGGTTAAAAATACTAAAACATCTATAAATACAGATAATAAGATAGTCAAACAGGTAGTCAGCTACATCAATAGAAATTTTTATAAAAAGTTCTATCTAAAGGATATAGCCTCACATCTTAATTTGTCATCTGAGTATTTAGAAAGGGTATTTAAAGAGCAGACTAAAATGACAATAGGACAGTATCTTTTAGATGTGCGCTTGAATCAGGCTGTGCTGCTGCTTGAGGGATCGGATAAGGCTATTTATGAAATAGCCTCACTAACCGGGTTTAACTCTCAAAGTTACTTTATTTTACAGTTTAAGCGCAAGTTTAATATGACCCCTAAAAGCTATAGAACAAAGAGTTTTTAGTTGTTTTTAAAAATATATTATTTTTCAACAAGTTTGTTTTTATCAGTATATTTTTTGTAAAAAATCTACCATACAAGTATGGTATGTTTTTGTTTTAATATTTTTGTTTTTGTGATAACAACAGCATTCTTTTGTTTTTTTTATATCATAAAAATTATATTTTATTCTTAATTTTTATATTTTAACTCCTTATAAAAATCTAAACTAAAAAAAACAGTACAGATAAAAATTCTGCATATGAGGATATAAATATGGAAAAGAGAAAAATAATATTAGACTGCGACCCAGGTCATGATGATGCTATTGCTATGTTACTTGCCTGGGGAAATCCTAATATAGATCTTGTCGCTGTTACCACAGTTGCTGGTAATCAGACTATAGATAAAGTTACTCATAATGCCTTATCAGTAGCCCGTGTGGGCAATATGCAGGGGCTTACCATTGCCAAAGGATCAAGAAGACCAATTGTAAGAGCAGAGACTGAAAACGCTCCATCCATTCATGGAGATAGTGGTTTAGATGGTCCAAAGCTTCCAGATCCTGTTCATACTCTTGATTCAAGAAGTGCTGTTGAAGTTATTATCGATACAGTAATGAACAATCCTCCTAAGACTATAACTATTGTTCCTACAGGAGCGCTTACCAATATTGCTCTTGCTGCTAGAGTTGAGCCAAGAATTGTAGAAAGAGTAAAAGAAGTTGTGCTTATGGGTGGTGGTGCTCATGTTGGCAACTGGTCTGCTGTCGCTGAGTTTAATATAAAGATAGATCCAGAGGCAGCATATGTTGTGTTCAATGAAAAATGGCCTGTAACAATGATAGGTCTTGATCTTACCCATCAGGCTCTGGCAACTCCTGAGGTTATGGCTAAGATTGCTGCTTTAAATACCAAGCCTGCCAAATTTGTCTGCGATCTTATCGACTTCTTTGGCAAGATGTATAAAAAGGAGCAGGGTTTTGATGCACCTCCAGTACATGATCCATGTGCTGTAGCTTATGTAATTGATCCTACACTTATAAAAACAAGACGCGTACCAATTACTGTTGAACTTACAGGTACACATACATTAGGTATGACTGTATGTGACTTTAGAAAGGTTGAGTATACAGACTGTCATACACAGGTAGCTCTTGAGCTTGATCACAAGCGTTTCTGGGATCTGATTACAGATGCTCTCAAGAGAATTGGTGACACTGATTTTTAAAGGAAAGAGCTATGAGTGAAAAAGTTGTTAATGTAACAGTGCTGATGACAGCACTGCTTGCAGCCTGCGTTGCCTTTCAGTTAAATGCAAGTATGCTAGGTCCTGTTCTGATTACCATAGGTCAGGAGCTGCAGGCTAACGAAGCTGACGTTGGCTTGTCTCAGACAGCCTTCTTTACAGCTGCTGCTCTGTTTTCACTGTTTCTGCCACGTCTTTCTGATATTAAAGGCAGAAAGCTGATTTTAAGTATTATGCTTTTAGTCATGACTTTAGGAACAGTATTGGCTGCGCTTGCTCCAAATATTGAAACATTATTCGTGGCCAGAGTTATTCAGGGTATTTCAGGCCCTGTAGTACCTATATGTCTTTTAATGCTGCGCAGTGAAATATCTGACGTTAAAACCTATGCAACATTAATGGGTGTGGTTACAGCTGTAAATGGCGGTATTGCTGGTGTTGACGCAATAGCCGGCGGTCTTATTGCCTCATACTCAGGATTTAGAGCTGTATTCTGGACTATTGCTGTTATAGCTGCAATTGCCACATTGCTTGTCTTTAAGTTTGCACCAGAGTCAAAACCTTCTGCAAATGTAAAGATGGACTGGGTTGGAGTGCTGTTTATTGTTCTGTCATTAGCTTTTATGTTAAATGCATTGAACAAGGCAGCAAATGTGGGCAATGTAGATTTCTTCCAGGTTACATTATATGCAGTACTTGGCATCATAAGCTTCGTTCTTTTTGTTAAGACAGAGAAGAAGAGTGCAGAGCCATTAGTATCTATTGAGCACCTGAAAAGACGTGAAACATGGTCAATTCTGTTGACTACAACCTTAACCATGACCGGTATTTTCGCTATAGTTAATGGTCTTGCCATGTCTTTGGCTCAGAATACACAGGTAGGTTTCTCTTTAGGACCTGATACTGCTGCTTTATACCTGTTAACTCCATATGCCCTTATTGGCTGGCTCGTAGGTCCTTTTGCTGGACGTATGGCACCAAGCTTTGGCTATACCAATATTCTGCGCATAGGCTTATTCGGATCTATTATAGGCATATTAATCATAATATTTGCCGGTATTGACTCTCTGACAGCTCTGATATTTGGTGTGGTACTACTTGGTATTACATATGCAGGATGTGCCAATATTATGTTAAACGGCCTTGGTATTGTACTCTCACCTGAGAGCAATCCTGGATTTTTACCTGGTATGAATGCTGGTGCTTTTAACCTTGGTGCAGGTCTGAGCTTTGCGATTCTTCCTGCTGTACTGGTTTTAAACAGTGTTGATGGACAGCCTACATCTGGAGCCTATTCAAGCGGTATTATGGTTGGTCTTGTTATCACTATATTAGCTTTTGTCGCTTCATTTAGTATTCCAAGACCAAAGAACGCAGAGCTATAAGATAAATATAATTATTATAAGTGTGTGCTATAGTGCTGATCTTTAACAAGATCTGAATATTCAGGGTAGACTTCAAGTCTACCTTTTTTTATATGAGCAAAGATAAAGAGGAGTTTATTGGGGTTATATAAAAAATTAGCGTCTATATAAAATAGACGCTATAGGTTTCTAATGCTGTTATTGCACGTGTGTTTTAAATTTTTATATTAAACGCGCTTTTTGAACTCGTTGGTACGGGTATCAATTTCAATCTTGTCGCCGATATTTACGAAATCAGGAACCTGAATCTCATAACCGGTGCCGGCAAGGCGGGCAGGTTTTGTAACCTTGCCTGAGGTGTCGCCGCGAACTGCAGGCTCAGTGTACTCTACCTCACGAACGATAGAAATTGGAAGCTCAACAGATATAGCCTTGCCCTCGTAGAAGGTTACTTCGCATACATCTTCCATACCGTCAACGATGTAGTTAAGAATATCGCCAAGGTTATCCTTCTCAACGTCATACTGATTGAACTCCTCGTCCATGAATACATAGAGAGGATCATTGAAGTATGAGTATGTGCACTCTTTTCTCTCAAGGATAACATCGTCTAAACGATCATCTGCACGGAATACGGTCTCAGTACCGCCTTCAGCTAGCAGGCTCTTGAGCTTCATTTTAACTACTGCAGCGTTTCTGCCAGACTTATTGTACTCAGTCTTCTGAACAACCATTGGCTTGCCGTCTAACATGATTACATTTCCAGCACGAATTTCTTGAGCTAACTTCATATGGATATACCTTTAAAATATTTGATTACATAGTATTGAATACTACAAACTGCTAACCGTTTATTTTAGCAGATATATACAATATTTGTAAGATATAGGTAAATTGCATCTAGATCTTTTTAGCACAGAACTCTATAAGTGAATCTGTAAGAGATGGCTGATTTAAAAGATATTCTGACCATTTTTGTGTTTGAATTTTAAAGTTATTTTCAAAAATGTCATAGTTAAAATTTTCTGGATCTATAGTCCCATTGCTGTTATACATATTGTTGAGTGTCCTGAACATATCAAAAAGTTTAGGATCTGCATCAGTTGCCTCACCCATTCTGTCTATAAAATCATTGAGTTTTATAATATGGGCGTTTTCTTCCTGATAGTAGATCTGCCATAAAAAGATATTGCCTGTAAGCATAGCTCTGACAATGGAGTCTTCGCCTCTAACCAGATTTAAATCGCTGTTTATAAGAATGTCATCATATTGGGGCTGAGGAACCATGGAGTGCGCATTAAATGTAAAGTTTTCAAAGCTATAGCTCTGCCCTGCTTTGAGATTTATATTTAAAAGAGCATTGAGATTATCAAGAGCAAGACCTTCAAACACTGTAACTATATTGTGTTTTTTGGATTTGGACAGTATTTTAAGTACTGTTTTTAAATTGTCATTTTTATAGCTAAAAAGACTTATATATCTTGTATTGTCTGTATCTGTAAGTTTTTTATTGCTTACTTTGGCAATAAAATCATCTTCTATAATAAGACCGCCTGTCTTTCTGGTAAAACCAGGAAAGAAATAATAGCAGTTAAGATTGTCAGCAAAGGATCTTAAGCCATGACAATCCTCAACCCAGCTTTCGGCACTTAAATACTCAAGATTTACAGTAAGCACATTGCTCTTGGCAATATTGTTGATAACCTCATCTGAAGGTCTGCATGAAAATGCCAGGACAACTACATCTGTATCATTAAATGTAAGGTTGTCTGACCAGTTTTGCATATCTATAAGATTTTTGTCGCTGTCATTGGCTATTTTATTGAGAGTCTGTGTATTGTCACAGATAAGTTTTACTGTATGACCTTTTTGTATAAGACCTCGAGATAGTCTTAAACAGACACCTGCATCACCATAGTTGTCTATAACTTTACAGAAGATATCAAACTTCATTTTGCCCTTTAAACCATAATAATTTTTTTTATTTGCTCAAATACCATGCGTATGGTCTTTTAAAAAAGTAAAGACCATAACAACAATTATTCAACTTTAATTTACAAATTTTACAATTATAATAAGATGATAATTTTTTTTAATTTACTGTTTTTTATATACGTACAAAAATAAATAAATATCTGAAATATTGATGTTTTTTTAATCTTAAATTGAGAGTGTTATGATCAGGTTTATTGTAAAACGAGATGGCAGAAAGGTATCTTTCAATCAATTGAAGATTGCTAATGCAATAAGAAAGGCTCTGATCTCTGTCCATCCTGATGATGGAATAACTGAGCATGAAGAACTTTTAATTAAAGATCTGACAGCTGAAGTTGTATCTCTTATTGAAGCTGATGTTTCAAGAACACCTTCAGTTGAAAACACACAAAACATCATTGAAAAGGTTTTAATCAAACACGATCTGGCAGCTGAGGCCAAGAATTTTATTCTGTACAGACAGCAGAGAACCAATGTCAGAACCTATAATGAGGATTTGACCAGAATTTATAGAGATCTGACATCAAAATCAACAGCCGATATGGATCTTAAAAGAGAAAATGCCAATATTGATGCAAATGCTCCTATGGGTCTGATGCTGCGTTTTGGTTCTGAAGGTGCCAAAGATTTCGTAAAAAGATATGTATTAAAGCCAGAGCATGCTTTAGCTCACAGCAATGGTACTATTCATATTCATGATCTGGATTTTTATCTTTTAACTATCAACTGCTGTCAGATAAGTTTAAAAGATCTTTTTAAACGCGGTTTTTCTACAGGACATGGTTTCCTGCGTGAGCCTAAATCTATATTGTCAGCTGCTGCATTATGCTGTATCGCTATTCAGTCAAATCAGAATGATATGCACGGCGGTCAGTCAATTCCTATGTTTGAGTATGATCTGGCACCTTATGTTGTGGTTTCATACTTAAAGCATCTGTCTAAAGTTACATGCATATCAATGCGCTGCAATGATATTGATACAAGTGGACTTACAGACTATGGTATGGAGGTTTATCACAAGCTTGGTACCATAATGTCTGATGAGGCTCAGCTTTTAATTAAAGACTTCCTTGTAACATTATTAAAGGAAAATAGCTATGACTGTGATGATGAGGCTGTAGCATATATTTTAAATGAGTCACTGATGCTTACTGACAGAGAAACCTATCAGGCTATGGAAGCTGTGATTCATAATTTAAACTCTATGCAGTCACGAGCAGGTGCACAGGTTCCTTTTTCATCAATTAACTATGGAACAGGTGTAACAAAAGAGCAACGCATGATTATGCGCAATGTGCTTTTAGTTACAGAGGCAGGTCTTGGCGGTGGTGAAACACCTATTTTCCCTGTACAGATTTTTAAGATAAAAGATGGTATCAATACCAAAGAGGGCGATCCAAACTACGATCTGTTCAAGCTTGCTTGCAGGGTTTCAGCCAAGAGACTCTTCCCTAACTTCTCATTCCTCGATGTACCTTATAATAAACAGTATTATGTTGAGGGCAGACCTGAGACTGAAGTGGCTCTGATGGGATGCAGAACCAGAGTCTTTGGCAATGATTATGATAAAACAAAACAGGTAATTCCAGGTCGTGGCAATCTGTCATTTACCACAGTTAATCTACCACGACTTGCTATTGAGGCTCACGGATCTATAAGTAAATTCTATGAGTCACTTGATCATGTAGTTAATATGATCTTTGATCAGCTGCTTGATCGCTTTGAAATCATTGCTCAGAAACATGTTTATAACTATCCGTTTTTAATGGGTCAGGGTGTATGGATTGATTCTGACAGACTGTCTATGGATGACACCATACGTGACGTTATAAAAAATGGATCTTTATCTGTAGGATTTATTGGTCTTGCCGAGGCTTTAGTGGCTCTTACAGGCTATCATCATGGTGAGTCTGAAAAATCATGTAAATTAGGCTACGAGATTTTATCTCATATGCGTGATCTTACAGACAAACAGACACAGAAAACAGGGTTAAACTTCTCACTGTTTTCAACACCAGCTGAAGGTCTGTCCGGACGCTTTGTTAAGATGGACAAAAACAGATATGGTGAGATAAAGGGTGTTACAGACAGGGATTACTATACCAATAGTTTCCATGTACCGGTGTACTATGATATATCTGCTGCTAAAAAAATTAAAATTGAAGGCCCATTCCATGAGCTGTGCAATGCCGGCTCTATAACCTATGTCGAGATGGATGGAGACTTGACTAAAAATACTGAGGCCTTTGAGCAGATTATCTTATATATGAAAGACTGCGGCGTGGGATACGGTTCTATTAATCACCCTGTAGATCGCTGTCCTGTATGCGGATTTGTTGGTGTCATCAATGATGTGTGCCCAAAATGTGGACGACATGATGGTGAAGGTGTAACTATCGAGCGTTTGAGCAAGATAGGCGTTGAGTGTATATGTAAAGGTTAGTTTTTTTTGGAGAAATAAAAAAATGGTAACTAGATTACATCCACGTAATGGAGTTGTAGGCGAGGGAGTAAAGTTTGAGAGAATCAGAAGAGTTACAGGCTACCTCGTAGGAACATTAGACAGATTTAATAATGCCAAGCGTGCTGAAGTGCACGACAGAGTAAAGCATCAGCATGTATAAAGGGAAGATATGGATTTAGGTATATTAGACAGTACCTCGCTGCGTATAGCAGGTGCTGTATCTGAATCCATAGTGGACGGCCCTGGAATAAGATACACCATTTTTACCCAGGGCTGTCTTTTACATTGTAAAGAATGCCATAACCCACAGTCACAGCCACTTGATGGCGGAATAGAAGTTTCTCTTCGTGTCCTATACAATGAAATTAAAGAAAACCCTCTTATAAAGGGTGTCACTTATTCAGGTGGTGAGCCTTTTTTACAGGTTAAACCTTTAATTATCCTCTCAAAAATTTTAAAAGAACAAAATTATTCATTATGGTCATATTCTGGCTATACTTTTGATAAGCTTGCTAAAAATCCACAAACGCTAGAACTTTTGAAGTTGCTTGATGTCATCGTGGACGGTCCTTTTGTAGATACACTCAAGTCCTATGAAATTGATTTTAGAGGGTCTACAAATCAGCGTATTATAGATGTTCAAAGATCTTTACAAAGCAACACAGTTGTTAAACTTGCAGGTTATAGATAATTAATGTCTGATAAAAATAAAACTAGCTCTGATAGTTTTTTAACCTTATGTAAAACGTGTGACTATATAGTAAATATACCAAATCAAGGTGTGAAGCATACATGTCCTGTCTGCTCATCAAATTTAAAGTCGCGCAGTTTACTTGATTTTAAGCAATTAGGTTTTTTTGCATTAAGTGCCCTGATCATTCTTATTATATCAATTTTTCAGCCATTTATTTCAGTATCATCCTTAGGAATCACTCATACCATAGAACTTATATCTATGGTTTTTATCTTAAAAACAGACTGGTCTTTGCTTCTTTATTTTCTGTTTCTCTTTACCTTTATGCTGCCGGTTATTATGCTTCTTATACAGGTAGCTATAGGTTTATTTAATGTAAAACCAAATATATTTATAGCCAATATCTATACTATATCTCATGCCTTTTGCATGGTTGATGTATTTATTCTTGCTGTTCTTGTAAGTCTTATAAAACTTACCTCCTTAAGTACAGTAGATTTTCATTCTGGCTTTATTCTGGCGCTTATTTTTTCCATTATGCTTGTTTTATGTTGGGCAAAATGCCATCCCTACAAAGTATGGGATCTTATAAGTCAAAGCTCTATACAATCAGAGCATAAAGGATTGCGCGGTATAGATGTATCTTTGATTTTATGCAGACATTGTCATAATTGTTTTTATAATTCAGATACAGATAATGCACAGTGCCCTCGCTGTGGAACTGATGCTGCAATAAGAGAAAAACACTATTTTCAAAGGGTTATGGCTCTGCTGTTGGCTTCAATAATTCTGTATCTGCCATCAAATCTGTATCCAATCATGTTTACAGATTATCTTGGCAACAATACAGGATCAAATATTATTGAGGGTGTTATATCTTTGTGGAATATGAACAGTCAGTTTGTCGCAATTATCATTCTTGTGGCATCTATTTTTATTCCTATTTTTAAAATACTGTCTATGGCCTTTTTACTCTATGTAATAAGGTTCAGAACTGTTAAAAGACCTATACACGCAACAAGACTTTATAAAATAGTATGTTTTATAGGAAAATGGTCAATGATAGATGTTTTTGTAGTTATAATCATGACATCTGTTGTGCGTTTTACCGGTGTTATGGTGATTAATCCTGGATTTGCCGTCATATCTTTTTGTCTTGTTGTGATAATTACAATGTTTGCTGCTGAGAGCTTTGATCAGCGTTTGATTTGGGATAACAATATAAATGGAAGCAAAAAATCTTAAATTAAAACAAGGCCTGTCTAAGATAAACCCAGTATGGTTACTCCCTGTTCTAGCTTTAATCTTTACCTTTATCATGATCTGGGATAACACCATAAACAGAGGTCCAAAGGTAGAACTTAAGATCAACTCAGCTGATGGTATTGTAAAAGGTACAACACTGCTAAAGCTTCGTTCTGTACCTGTAGGCAGAGTGATAGATGTAACATTAGATGATGAATATACCAATGCCATTCTTACAGTGCAGATGGAGCCTAATACTGATGATTTGCTGGCTCAGGACTCCTTGTTCTGGGTTGTGAAACCACGTGTTGAGAATACTGGTATATCTGGTCTTGATACATTGCTCTCAGGTCCTTACATTGAAATGATGAAAGGCAAGTCTGAGCAAAAAGCTAATGTTTTTGATATTTTAGATGAGCCTCCTTCAACCAGAAACAATGAAAATGGCTTGTATCTGACACTGCACTCCAAGGCCGGCACAAGGCTTAACAATAATGATTTGATTACCTACAAAGGTATTCCTGTAGGTAGTGTAGTAAGTTCTGAGTTTGACTTTAAAGAGCAGATGTTAAGATATAGAGTATTTATTAAAGAGCCATACTCGGCTCTTGTACGTCAAAGCTCAAGATTCTGGATTTCAAGCGGTATAGATATAAGCTTTGGAGCTGAGGGTTTTAAAGTAAATACCGAGTCTCTTGATAACATTATCCGTGGTGGTATAGCTTTTGATGATTTAAATGACAATATCACATCAGTAATAACTCTTAAAGATGGAGATACACTGCCTTTATATAAGAACAGAGATGCTGCAGAACTCTCAACCCTTGATGATGCCATAAAATACGTGGTAATGGTAAAAGATACAGTAGGCGGAATAAATATCTCCTCTCCTGTACTGTTTAAAGGCTTATATATTGGTAAAGTACTGCAGCCTAATTTTTATGAAAATAATATTATCGATCTGATTTCAGACAATAAATATATACCAGTTCTTATTGCTCTTGATATAAGTGATGTCAACTCATATAGAGTAAAGCAGGTTTTTGATGCCCATTTAAGAACAAAGACTCTGTGTGCCAATATTGAGCCTGCCAACCTTTTAACTGGTGAGAAGCTTATATCTCTTACCTACAATGATAAAAAATGTAAGGCATATACTAAAGAGTACAGAGGTTATAAGGTTATTCCTTCTACAACTGAAGGTGACATCAAGCAAAGAGTTGATGAAATTTTAGTTGAGGTTAAGAAGTTTGATGTCAAGGGTGTATCAGATGAGCTTATAGCAGCCTTAAAGTCTGTTAATAAGGCTATGGAAAACTTCTCTGTCAACTCCACAGATCTTAAGAAGGACAATGTTATTCAGAATATCAACAGAGCCTTTAATAATTTAAGTAAAACTGTAAATAACTATGGACCAGACTCAGATATTGCCAGAAATTTAGAAAACTTAAGTCAGCAGATAAAGAGTCTGTTAAATGATTTAAATCCTACTTTAGATAAGCTGTCAAACAATCCTAACAGCATTATATTTGGCGACAGCACTAAGGATATTGAACCCAAGAGGAATAAATAATGTACAGAATTATATTTGTATCAGTATTTGCCTTGTTTATATCTGCCTGCAGCTCAACAGCCAGCTTTAACAGATATCTTATAACATCAGATGTGCAAAACTATGATCTTGATAATAATTATGATGTCTCTTTGTCTATGGCAACTCATCTTGACTGTAATGGCATTGTTATGCAGACTTCAGATGTGTCATTTGTCGAGGCTATAAATAATAAATGGGCTGAGCCAATATCAAGACAGATTTCAGCCATAATTGAAGACAGACTTATACAGGAGCAGTTGAGTGACAAGCTCAAATATAAGTTTTACATATCTAAATTCAATGGCAGAACTGATGGTACAGTGCACACTTCAATACAGATAAGTATTGATAAGCAAAAGAAGCACATTTTTGATTATAAGAGAGTTATATCAAGAGAAATGAGTGGAGATGGATATGAGTCTTTAGTCAATGATTTAAGAATGGATTTAGAAGTGTTGCTGGATGACTTTATATCTAAATTTAAAAAAGAGGTTAAATAAAAGGTGCTGAGCACCTTTTATTTTCCAATACAGAATGTAGAGAAAATCTTACCTAAAAGGTCATCTGAAGTAACTTTTCCGGTAATCATTCCTAAATGATTCTGAGAAATTGACAGCTCTCTTGCACATAAAACCAAATCACCAAACTTAAGCATATCAATGGCTCTGTCTATTGCTTCTATTGTTTCGTTGAGCTCATTGGTATGGCGCCTTCTGGCAGAGAATACACCTTCTGCTGGTATAATTCCAAGCGCCTCAACAAGAGCTGTATATAGATCTGAAGTACCATCCTTGATCTTTGTTGAGCAGTTTACCTGCTTATAACAGATAAAATCCTCACTGTTTAAAAGCTGCTCTGTTGAGCTGTTTGGCAACAGATCGGTTTTGGATTTAACAATAAGAATATTACGGTTGTCACCAGAGAGACTTATTATTTTATCCAGAGTATTTTTAGCCTCAGGAGCCTCCATTGAGCTGTCTATCATCAGTAATACCAAATCAGATCTCTTAAGCTCATCTATGGCCTTATTAATGCCTATAGCTTCAATTTCATCACCAGGTACATCTCTGATTCCTGCTGTATCAGTTATAGTAACAGGTATACCCTCAACTTCTATATTGATAGTCAGAGTATCTCGGGTTGTACCTGGTATATTGGTTACAATAGCTTTATCAGAGCCGGCAAGAGCATTTAGTAGGCTTGATTTACCAGCATTTGGTGAGCCTGCAAGTACAATTCTTGCTCCTTCATTTAGCTTTACGCCCTGACCTGCAAGAGACAGTGCCTCATTAGCTATATTTTTAATTTCGATTAAATTATTTTCAGCCTTGCCTGAATCGAAGAAATCTTCGTGCTCTTCAGGAAAATCAAGGCAGGCCTCAATTCTTACTCTGAAGTTGGTAAGAAGCTCTGTAAGATTATGCAGGTATTTGGCAAACTCGCCATCTAATGAGGCAAGAGCTGCTTTTGCTGCGCTGTTGGAACCTGCTGATATGAGATCCTCTACAGCCTCTGCTTTAGTCAGGTCTATTTTGCCGTTTAAAAAAGCTCTGCGGGTAAATTCACCAGGCTCTGCCTGACGCACACCATCAATAGCTAAAACAGCACTTAAAACCTGCTGAGGAACAATATTGCCACCATGCCCCTGAAACTCTATGGTGTCCTCTCCTGTGTATGAGTTAGGTCCTTTCAGATAAAGAACAAGACCCTCATCAACTGGATTTTCTCCATCATAGAATTTACGAAAGTAGGCAAGTCTTGGTTTGATATTTTCAAGGTGGGCAATCTTGGCTGCAACTTCAAGGGCCTTATTTCCTGAGACCCTAATAATGGCAATGCCACCGCGCCCAGGCGCAGTGGCAATTGCTGCAATAGTATCATCAAAAGACATAGTTAGCTTTTAACGTGTAAACCACGCTTTTCAAGTGATTTGTAAATCAGAACCTGTTGCAGGATTGTAAATAGGTTAGATACAAGCCAGTACAGTGTCAGACCTGCAGGGAAGGTACAGAACATAAAGGTAAATACTAATGGCATGGCCATAATAACCTTTCTCTGTACAGGATCATTTACAGGTGTAGGTGACATCTTCTGTATAAAGAACATTGAAATACCATATAAAATAGGTGTTACAAAGTATGGATCATATACAGAAAGGTCAGTAATCCAGCCGATAAATGGGGCGTGACGTAATTCTGTTGACTCCATCAGTGTCCAGTACAGGGCAATGAAGATAGGCATCTGAATTAACAGAGGCAGACAGCCGCCAAGAGGATTTACTTTCTCTGTCTTATACAGACGCATAGTTTCCTGACCTAACTTCTGTCTGTCATCTTTATATCTTTCACGCAGCTCCTGCATCTTTGGTGTTAAAAGACGCATTTTGGCCATAGATGTATACTGAGCTTTAGTCAGTGGGAACAGACAGGTACGTACCACTAATGTTAACAAGATAATTGAGAAACCCCAGTTGCCAACGAAGCTCTGAATAAATTCAAGAATCTTGAATAAAGGAATAGAGATGAACCATAGCCAGCCATAATCAACAGTCAGATCGAGGTTTGGTGCAACACCTGCCATGATGTCCTGTGATTTAGGACCTAACCACATCTGAGCCTTAAAGTTGTGCTCTGATCCTGCTTCAATTGATGTTGCTTTGGTTCTGATACCAATAATGGCATCTCTGTCATCCTTAGATGCGCTGGTATAGATTACATTGTCAGTATTCTCACCACCGATCCACGAGGCAACAAAGTAGTGCTGAATCATGGCAACCCAGCCGGCCTTGGTATTTACATTGATATTCTGTTTGTCATTTGACAGATCGATAATATCATCTAAGGTCTCTTTTTCGTATCTGCTCTCCTGAGTTGAGTAGGCAGTACCTCTATATGCACCGGCAACCATGCCAAAAGCACCTGCATTTGACTGCTGCTCAATATCAGCAGTCTGCTTTAACTGACCGAAGAAGGCCATTGAAAGAGCTTTATCAGTATTGTTCTTTACCTTGTACTCTACGTCAATTACGTATGAGTCTTTCTTCAAAGTAATAATTTTCTGATAGTCAACACCGTTTTTGTTGTAGTTAAGAACTGCACTTACGCTGTCTTCACCATCTTTCATGGTGTATGATTTGGCAGTTGATGTGTAAAGAGGTCTCTCTTTGCTGTCTGGACCATCTTTACCGGCTAAACCGCTTTGTGCCTGATAGACAAAAGAAGGCTCAGTCATTAACAGATGAAATGGATCATCCTTACCCTGCTCCTGTGCGACTTTTAAAAGCTTGGCATCTTCAATGTCGCCGCCGGCAAGGTTGATCTGTAGCGATAATACATCGTTCTTTAACTCAACTAATTTGGAGATAGAACTGTTAGCAAGAACTTCTTCTTTCATAAGTTCTGCAGCTGCATGCTGCTCAGCCATTTTTATAGCATTGAGTTTATCGCTCTCCCATGCCCAGTATAAGAACATAGACAAGGTTAGAAAAAGGATAAGTAGTAAATTTCTTTGTTGTTCCATCTGTACAGCCCCAAAGGCACTTAGTTGTGTTCTTCTGATTTTCTCGGTACAGGATCTATCCCGCCTTCATGTAAAGGATGGCATTTGCTCAGTCTTTTAGCACCAAGATAAACCCCTTTGATAAGACCCCATTCTTCTATAGCTTCAAGTGTATATTGCGAACAGCTAGGATAAAAGCGGCAACGTTGCCCAAGCAACGGACTTAATACCGCCTGATAGGTTTTAATCATCAGAATTGCTGATTGTCCAATTGGCGAGAGATTTTGTGCCATAGTCTCTTTAATGTACAACTCAGTTCGATGTTGCTTAATTCACCTATCTTTGGTTTAGCAATAAATACTAAATCTATATTAGGTAGGCATCCCCTAGAAACTCTAAAGGTCTCTCTGACAACGCGTTTAACATTATTTCGCCAAACAGCGCGCTTTAAGACCTTTTTTGGTACAACAAGTCCGAGCCGCGAACATTCCACATCGTTCCTTATTGCTAGAAGAACGATTCCAGGTGCGCTGGCACGGACAGTGTTGTTTTTAAATACCTTATCAAATTGCTCGGAGGTTAGAATTCTAGCCTCACGAGGAAAGGTGTTATTAGCCATTAACTGTGGTTAAACGTTTACGGCCTTTAGCACGACGACGGGCTAAAACCTTACGACCATCAGCAGTACGCATGCGAACACGGAAACCATGGGTGCGCTTGCGCTTCTGTGTATTTGGCTGGAAAGTACGCTTCATTTGTGTAACTCCAATTAGACGGTGTACTCTACCGTCTTAGTTTTTCTTGCAAGTTTAGTACTTTGTAAGTACATAATGAACGGATTATTCTACAATGTATTTTCAGTTATGGCAATACTGTACACTATTGCTGACGCTAATTTTTTCATTTTTTCATCATGTTAATAAAGACACTATAAAAAGCTATTAAACAGTTTACAAAAAGACCACTATACGTGTTTTTAAATTTTTAAAATATTTATTATAAAACAATATCTTATATCATTTTTTTAAATTAATACTGCAATATAATATCTTTAGGATAGATGCGTAATATGGTATGATCTTAATATTTTACGGAACAATAATTTAATCTAGGTTTTAGCATGGATCCTATTCTTATTTGGAATAAAGCTGTAGAGAACATTCTTTCAACGAAGCAAGACCCAAAAGACATAGCTATTATTCAACTTTTTTTATATCAGGTAAATCTTTCCTTTGAAGATGGGAAGATCAAGTTCCTTTGTACATCCAAGTTTATATATACTCAGTTTTTACCATTTAGTGAAGCATTTATAGATGAAGTATGCCGTCTTATAGGCAGAACAGATGTAGGTTTTTCAATTGAAGCTGTTGACCCTAACAGACAAAACTCACTTGATTTTGGTCAGCAGAGTGCCGCTAACACCATGGGGCAGCAGCCTATGTCTCAGCCTCTAGCTCAGCAGCCACCATCATTACTTGCAAATACAAATATGCCTCAGGCGCCAATGGCAGATATGAGTATGCAGCAACCTTCAAATCTTGGTATAAATCAGTTTGGAGGCTATTACAACCCATATTCTTCAGTATCTCAGTATTCTGCACCTGGAATGAATTTTTCCATGCAGCATACTGATCCTATGCATAACAACTTTCAGGTAAACAATTTTACACAGGTTCCTCAACAGAACTTCAATAACTCTCATGTAAACCAGAATGTTGCCAGACCAAAAGTCAGGACTCAGCAAAGTGTAGCTAACGGTTTAGATATAAAGTTCCATATCAATCCAAATAAGACCTTTGAAAATTATGTTACAGATCCAGACAATAAGATGCTCTATGCCACAGCTTTAAAAGTAGCTACAACACCTGGCAATCAAAGTATCAATCCTTTGTATATTCATGGAGCATCTGGTCTTGGCAAGACTCACCTCCTGCTTGCTATAGCAAACAGAATCAAACAGACCAAACCTGAAGTAAAGGTACTTTATGTAAGAGCTGAAGAATTTTTAAGACATTATGTGGCATCTATGCAGATTGGACATAATGTTGACTTCCAGGGTCTTTATACTGCTTATGATGTGTTTATTGTGGATGACGTGCAACTGTTTGCATCAAGTCCAAAAACCAGAGACACATTTTTTGATATTATTTCAGACTTTATTGACAGACCAGGTCGTCATCTGGTACTTGCATCTGATGTGGCTCCTGCCAACCTTACAAATTTCTCACCAAGACTGACTACAAGATTTGGTTCAGGAGTCTGTATAGAGGTAATATCACCTTGCACAGAGACAAGAAGCGCTATCATCAAGAGTAAATGTCAGGAAATGAATATCAATCTTCCTGATGATGTCTGTGATTATATTGCCAAGAACATTCAGTCTAATGTTCGCGACATAGAAGGCGCAATAAAAACTTTAAATACCCATATTGAGGCCTGCGGCAGTTTAAAGATAGATGATATAGCCAGAATTATCAGTGACCAGATCTGTATCTCAAATCAGTCCTTATCTATGGATGCCATTAAAAAGCGTGTATCTGAGGAAATGGATGTAAGTATAGAAGATATGATGTCCAGCAAGAAAGTGCGCAATATATCTCTTGCAAGATCTATTGCCATGACACTTATAAGAGAGCTCATTCCAAATAGCTCACTGTCATCTATAGGTGCCGAGTTCCATAAGGATCACTCTTCTGTGCATGAGGCTATCAAAAAGATAAGAACAAAAATTTCTAAAGATGCAGATTTTGCAGCAAGATATCATAGTCTTGAGCTTTCACTAAAAAAGAAATAATAGTATTAATATTAATCGTAGAGAACAGTTATGAAATTTCAGTTACCAGTACAGGTTATATATAAAACAGTAACTCAATTATCTAGTGTTGCCGGCAGTACAAATAAGGACGATATTGTTCAGAATATTTATCTTAAAGTTCAAAATGGAGAACTTGTTTTAAGAGCAACCAACTATGGTCTTGAGATGACTACAACTTTAGCCCTGGTTGATGACGGCATGTCTGTTATTGAGGGTGAGACAACTGTTAATGCATCTAAGCTTACACAGGTTTTGTCTAAAATGCCTAATACTGCCAATGTTCATTTTTCAGTAATTGAAGATGAGATGACTATTACCTCAGGTACTTCTGAGTTTGTGCTTAGAGTAAGAAGTGCCAAAGACTTCCCAGTGTTTGAAGAGGAAGATGTTACACAAAAAATCGTTTTATCTCAGAAAAAACTTAAATCAATTATAGACAGATCTGCATTCTGCGTCTCTGCCGATGATTTTAGAGATTATCTAAAAGGCATCAGACTAGAGGCTGATAGCAGTACCTTATCTGTATTCACATCTGATGGTCATAGAATGGCTATTTTAGAAACCACTCTTGATGTGCCTGTAGAATCATTTCTTGGTGTATGCCTGATTAAAAAATGTGCTACTGAAATATCCAAACTGCTTAGCTTTACAGATGATCTAGTAGAGCTTTCATTTTCAAAGAACATTTTAGTAACACAGATCAATAATACTCGTCTGTCATCAAAACTGCTCATATGCGGTTATCCAAATGTAAGAGCAGTTATACCAAAGATTTTCACTACATATATTGTGCCACGTGCTCAGACCAATGATTTGATTTCATCTGTTGCCATTCTATCTTCAAAGAGACTAAATGGCGTTACTATGAACTTTGATCATAATTCACTGCAGTTAAGATCAGAAAACTCAGAGCATGAGGTAGCTACTGCTCAATTAGAAATCAGTAATGACAATGAGCCAGTTGAGATTTCACTAAATGCATCTTATGTGAATGAGACCCTGAATGTCATACGCAGTCAGAATGTCAAGTTCAGTTTCTCTCAGCCAATAGCACATGCTATGATTGAAGCAGAGAGCTATGATGACAATGATTGTGGAGTAACAGCAAAGTATGTTATTTCACGAGTTGTAGTTTAATTTAACTACACCTTTTATATGTTAATTAAAAGGCTTTTAGTCTCTAACTTTCGAAATCTATCCTACGTAGACTTCTCACCCGCTGCCACTTTTAACATAATCTATGGTAAGAATGGCAGTGGAAAAACCTCTATTCTTGAATCTATTTCATACCTGTCCTTATCCCGATCCTTTAAAAAGGTACCGTATCAGTATCTGATTCAAAGTGGCTCTAAATCCTTTAATATTTACGCAGAGATAGTACCAGATAACAGTGATTTTCCTTTAAAGCTTGGTGTCTCAAAGGACAGGGGGGCAGATACTAAAATTTTAATAGATTCTAAACCTGTAACCAGACTTACTGATCTTGTTGATAATATCTCTGTACAAATCATTCATCCGCAGAGTTATGAATTGGTTACAGAGGGTCCTGAGTTAAGACGTAATTATATTGACTGGGGTGTGTATTATCATGATCAGAAATTTAAAAGTCAGTGGTTAGATTACAGACGTATCTTGAAACAAAGAAATGCTCTTTTAAAGTCAAATGCTTCTTATAATGAAATTCAGGTATGGGATAACCTGTTAGTTAATCTGTCAGATTCCATAAATCAAAAACGCTCAGATTATCTCAAACTTTTAGAGCCATTACTAATACAAATACTAAGTGAATTTCTGCCTAAATATTCCTTCAAATTTTACATGACCAAGGGCTATGATGATGGTACCGATTTGTACTCTTTATTGGCTCAAAACATTGAAAAAGATAGGGTTTTAGGGTATACTTTTTACGGTTGTCACCGTGCAGATCTTAAGATTAAATCTAACTCGGTTGCTGCAGGTGTTACTTTATCTCGTGGGCAATTAAAGTTATTGGTTTGCGCGATGAGGCTGGCTCAAGGAATATTATTAAAACAGCTCTCTGGTATCAATTGCATATATCTTATAGATGATCTTAATTCTGAGTTAGATTCAAACTCTCAGAATATCCTTCTAAGCCATTTATTAAAATGTCGCAATCAGGTATTTGTTACAAATATTACCAATGATATTGTATTGCCTAAGAGTAATGATTTTAACTATTTTGAATTAACAGACGGTAATATAAAGAATTATTAGACTAAAGAGGTAAAAATGTCATCATCAGATTCAAATTACGGCGCCTCAGGTATTAAAGTTCTTCACGGCCTTGAGGCTGTAAGAAAGCGTCCTGGTATGTACATAGGCGACACAGATGATGGTTCTGGTTTACATCACATGGTTTTTGAGGCCGTTGATAATTCAATCGATGAGGCTTTAGCTGGATTCTGTACTGAAATATTTGTAACTATCTGCGATGATGGTTCTGTATCCGTAAAAGATAATGGTCGTGGTATTCCTGTTGATATCCACCCTGAGGAGGGAAGATCTGCAGCCGAAGTTGTAATGACAGTGTTACACGCTGGTGGCAAGTTTGACTCAAACTCTTATAAGGTTTCAGGTGGTCTGCACGGAGTAGGTATCTCTGTTGTTAATGCTCTTTCAGATAAGCTTGTCTTAACTATCAGAAGACAAGGCAAAATCTGGCAGCAAACCTATTTAAATGGCGGTAATCCAGAGGCCCCTTTAAAAGCTATAGGTGATACTGAGGAGACAGGAACTGAGGTACGTTTCTATCCATCTGACAGTATATTTACCAATACAAACTTTGAATATCAGATTTTAGCCAAGAGATTAAGAGAGCTTTCATTCTTAAACTCAGGTATAAAGATTATTCTTACTGATGAGCGTGAAACTCCTGCTAAGAGCCATACCTTCCACCATTTAGGAGGTATTCAGGAATTTGTTGCATACCTCAATAAAGGTAAGACTCCTTTAAATAATAAGATTTTCCATACAACTAAGCTGTGTGAAGGTAACATTCAGATTGAAGTAGCTATGCAGTGGACAGATGGCTATTCTGAATCAATTTTCTGCTTTACCAATAATGTGCCCCAGAAAGATGGTGGTACACACCTAGCTGGTTTCAAGCGTGTTGTTACTACAACCTTCAGCTCATTCCTTGAAGAACAGGGATATACCAAAAAGCATAAGGTTAGCACACAGGGTGACGATGCACGTGAAGGTCTAACAGCAGTTATCTCTGTTAAGATGCCTGATCCTAAATTCTCTTCACAGACCAAGGACAAGCTTGTAAGCTCTGAGGCCTCCTCTGCTGTTGTTAATGCTATGTCTGATAAGCTAAAGGAATTCTTAGAAGAGAACCCTGCAGAGGCTGAGTCTATTTGCATGAAGATCATCGAGTCAGCCCGCGTAAGGGATGCTATGCGCAAGGCTCGTGATTTATCACGTAAGAGTGGCAAACTTGATGTAAACTCATTACCTGATAAGCTTGCCTCCTGTAGAGAGAAAAATCCTGCTTTATGTGAACTTTTTATTGTTGAGGGTGACTCTGCTGGCGGTTCTGCCAAAGGTGGTCGCGATTCTAAGTTCCAGGCAATTCTACCTTTAAGAGGAAAGATTTTAAATGTGGAGAAAGCACGTTTTGACCGTATGATTCAGTCACAACAAGTAGGAACATTAATTACAGCACTAGGCTGTGGTGTAGGCAAGGATGAGTACAATCCAGATAAGTTCAGATATCACAATGTTATCATCATGACAGATGCTGACGTTGACGGCGCTCATATTAGAATTCTGTTGCTTACATTCTTCTATAGACAGATGCCAGAAATCATTGAGCGTGGATATGTATATATTGCTCAGCCACCTCTCTATAAATATCAGAAAGGCAAGCAGGCAGTGTATGTACAGTCTGATAAAGAGGCTTTACAGTATAGAACAACTCTAGCAATTGAAAACTCTGCCCTCTATGTAAATGCTGAGGCAGCACCAATTTCTGGTTTACCACTGGAGAAGCTGTTTACAGAATACAATAAGTTATTCTCAGTTATGCCAAGACTGTCCTCTAAGCTACATAAAGATATCATCATTAATCTCATTTACTCTCAGTTACTAGATGAGTCTAAACTTGCAGATGCAGAATATGTAGATCAGTGGACTGCAAACTTTGTAAAAACACTACCATCTCAGTCAAATGAGGGTGTGTATTATAAGTACAGAATTGAAAAAGATGAGTTAAATGGCGGTATTAATCAGCCAGTTATTATTCATCATATTCATGGCATTGACTATGAATACAAGTTGACTCAGTCATTCATGCACTCAACTGATTATCACCTGCTTGAAAAACTAAATACTTTGGTTGGTACCTTAGTAGAAGAGGGTGGCTATGTTATGTCTGGCTCCAAAAAGTTTGAGGTTAAAAACTTCCATGATGCATACAACACCTTAATGAATGAGGGTTTTGCCGGCGTAAAGATTCAGCGTTATAAAGGTCTGGGTGAGATGTCAGCAGAGCAGCTGTCAGATACAACAATGAACCCAGATACTCGTACTTTATTACGCGTTTCTATTGAGGATGCAATGGAAGCAGATCGTATTCTTTCAGAACTTATGGGTGATGAGGTTGAGGCCAGAAGAACCTTTATTTCTGAGAACTCAGATCAGGCTACACTTGATATCTAATAAAATTAAAAAATACTACTCTACATTTTAAATCTATTAACGAGTATTCCAAAACCGAACTCCTATATTTTAGCAGTTCGGTTTTTTATTAATAATCATAATTAATGCAGCTGTTAATTAATAAATCCGCTGACTCTTGAGATCACACTACTACCCCTTAAATAGGGATGTGTTCCACGTGGAACATATAGTCACTTAATTGCAGATATAGCAACAAAACAAATATTAAACTCACAATTTATCTTTATAATACAAATTTTTATTAATATATGCAGATCTCCTGCGTTTAGCACTTAAGTAATATATAAAATGTCTCCTAGCCTGAATGGGACCTTTTTGCGCCAAATTAAATTTTTATCTACAACACACACCATATGCGCGGTCCATCAAAAGAGGCTCGTTTCAGTCAACCTCTTGTCTCAGTTTCACTGATAATAGATGAGCGGGGTGTTCCTATTAATTTTGCTGTATTCCGTGGCAATGTCTCTGAATTTAAACAGGTTGCTCCTACTATTGAGATACTCAAAGAGCGGTATAACGTACAGAGGTGTTATTTTGTTGCAGACAGAGACATTAACTCTACCTCCAATCTTGAGGGGATATTAAAGAAATCATTAGTATTTATTCATACTCAGAAGATTACTGGACAGTCAAAAAGAGATACAGTGCATATGTTGGATCCTAACGGCTGAAACATGACAACCAATCAGATCTCATTAAATCTTAACAAGGCCATGGTTATGCCTTTGTGCCTTAGCAAAGAGGAGACGCTTTACATAAATTACTTTGAAAATGCTGATATCTATACTCCTAAGTCTACAAGGCTATCAGCTCAGGATAATGACGTACTTGATGTAAAATCAGCCATTGACAATTACAACAACCAAAGGAAAAAAGAAGCCGATACTATAGATACCATTATAAAAGCTATGGGTCTTGAGCCTCTTAAATTAGTTAATTCTGAGTTTTATATAAAAAAGGCTCTAAAACTCCATCCTTCCGAAAATCTCATTTCTCAAGACAGACTTGCCTCGCTTTTGCTGGCACTAGCATAGATAATAATTGTGGTGTGTTGTTTGAATGAAGTAAAAATATAAGTCACTTAAACACTAATCCGTATGGACTTTCTCTAAAAATATAGCATTAACGCGGGTAAGTAGGGTGGTGTTCCACGTGGAACATCAAGTCACTCAATTGCAGATATAGGAACAAAACAAATATTAAACTCAATTTTTTTTAAAAATTGATCTTTCCAATATTAATTATAATAAAAATATTCTGGTCGGATATACATATATACTTAATTAAAATTTAGTTTCAGTAATTTTACATATAAGAATATTTGTATTAGCTCTAAGGAATTAGCAGATAATCATTCAATATAATATTAATCTTTATCAGAATTATATAATGATAAGTACATCGATTAATTTTGTAGTTTCACTTAAGTATTAATAAATCCAGTTAAACAGCGCACTTATAATGAATCAAATTTCTGAGGTTATATATTTAAAAATAGTGATTAGATTCACTCAGATAGAGATAAGTTAATAGTTGATTATTTTAACTATTTTTCATTTTAAACTTTATAGATACAAGGTAGGTAATTTATGTTCCACGTGGAACAGTATAGGTAGTAAAACTAAAGATCTAAATATAGAGTGATTAAAAATCCAACTCGAAATTATGCGTAGCTCCATTCTAATAGAGTTATTATTCGTATATTTACGTGGACTATAAATTTCAATACCATAAGTATCTACCATATTGGAAAGAAATCAATATTAAAAATGTTTAAACTATGAATATTGAAACAAAGTGTTAAATGTACTTTGTGATTGCTAAATAGAACATATAAGATATTTGATCCCAATAATTACTGTAGATTTATTTTTTTCACAATAAGCGCTTTATCTATTAAATTAAGATATTGAAAATTAGACGATGCAGTTATAGTTCTTAAATGACATCTTAAATGATAGATAATATAAATGTATATAGAGAAGTTTTTTATATGCATTATGTTCCACGTGGAGCAGAGGATCTGAGTAACTTAAAGTAGCATGAATTCCTGATCCTGGTATAGTATAAGAATGTGTATATGAAAGTTTGTGAACAGTTTTCCTCTTTCAAAAGTTGAATATTAGACTTTAATCTTAATATGAACTATTCACAAGTAGTTCTTCTATTCTAATTATTATTAATATGTAATTGAAATTTTCACACCAGTATTTACAATTATTTATTGGTATATCAATAATGTAAAGCGTAAGCTAACATTATAACCATACAGCATGGAGATTATGCAGAATTACTTTTACAAGGATAGAAATCTGTATACATATATGGTTATATTTAGAAAACTTGTTCCACGTGGAAGTTCGCTATCGAATTTTATTAAATCATGATTACAATTTTCTTAATCTCAACTACAAATCAATTATTCACTTGGGACAATAGTGTATCGAACAACCATTGCAAATGTTTGCAAAAATACCACCAAATAATATGCTCCACGTGGAACGATATCTAGTATTTATGTTTATTATTGTATTAAATAATGTATCCACTGCAGTCTTTCCCAGGTTATTTGATTGATAATGGAAAAGGAAACTGCAGAGATTTGGAATATTGTATGTATTGCATTATATTTATATATTAACTACCGGCTAGTTTAGTTGAGTATGATAGTTTTCCTCGTGGAACAATTGATGAAAACTGATTGTCGATTTTCAATAGTCTTAATGCAGATAGCCAGTGTATGACTCTTATTTAGTGAACTTAAGAAGAAAATAAGAATTCAAAACATTATGCATCCGTCTGTAATGGCAGGAATAAATCTTAAGATAGTTGAAACTCTCTTGCGGTGATCTATCTGAACATATTGATTTTAATTTTGTGAAGGGGAGTATATCATTGCATCTCCATCTTCGCATGATGAAGCTAAAACAATTATATCTCTTAGTGTGCAATTTCCTACGACCTGATGTTTAACATTAAGTAAAAATTTGTAGTACTTTTCTATTTATGGTGGATAATATGCCGACTGATACTGTCATTAAAAACTTAAGCACGTAGTAATTTAGTGGTGTTGAGTTATAGAGAAAAGTCTTACAGCAAAATTTCTTAACAAAGTTGATAATAATTTGTAAATTAGATAGGTGGGATATATGAGTTAAATTAACATTGTTTACAAAAGAAGAGAGTGGCTGAAGCCACTCTCCATATAAAGCTTAATATAAAACCGAAATATCTGCGGTCTTTGCAAGAACCATCTTGAGATTTAATAGTATTGAAAGTCTATTATTTTTGATATTAATATCTTCAACATTTACCATTACATTCTCAAAGAAGTTATCTACATCTTCACGCAGCTCTGAGAGAGTTGAAAGAGCCTGAAGATAATCTTTCTTCTCATAGTATGAGCTTACAACAGGTAGTATTGCAGCTAAGCGTTCTACAAGTTGTTTCTCATTGCTATCTTCTAACAGTGACTCGTTGATAGAATCACTTACGTTCTCAGCTTTAGAAAGAATATTAGCAACGCGCTTGTAGGCAGCTGCAAGATCAGATGCTGCATCTAATGCCTTAAATTCTTTAACGGCATATACACGCTTGTCAAAATCTAAGATTGAGTCTGGTGTATTTGCATATACTGCATTGAATATTTCAGCACCGATATCAAGGTCTTTATAGTAGGCCTTTAATCTATTAAATACATAATCTGAAACATCTGCTACAGTTGTCTTGGACTGCATCTTCTTAGTTAGCAGGTCATAGGTGAAAGACAGCAACTTGTTAAGATTCATATCTAGCTTGTTCTCTAGCATAATACGAATAACGCCAATTGCAGCTCTTCTTAAACCGTAAGGATCTTTATCTCCCTTAGGAGCAAGATTAATTCCGAAAATTGCTACTAAGGTAGTGATCTTCTCAGCAAGACTTAGAGCGATCTGAACCTTGCCAGTTGGTACCTTGTCGCCTGCAAATCTTGGCAGGTACTGTTCAAATATAGCATCTGCAACATCAGCATTTTCACCGTCGAGTCTTGCATAGTGCATACCCATAATACCCTGGGTATCTGTAAACTCGTTAACAAGTGTTGTTGCCAGATCGCATTTGGCCAGATGAGAAGCTCTTTTACACAGAGCCTGATCTGCGCCTATTTGTTCGCCAATATAAGCTGCAACCTGTTCTACAATTTCAGATCTGTAGGCAATAGTACCAATATCTTTTTGATAAATAACATTGGTTAATTTATCAAAGTATGATTCTAGTGAGTGTTTTCTATCTGTCTTGAAGAAGAACTCTGCATCTGACAGTCTTGGTCTTACTACTCTCTCGTTACCAGATATGAGTGAGGTTGTATCTGATGGGTTGATATTAGAAATAAATATGAATTTAGGCAATAGCTTGTTTTGTGCATCATAAATTGGGAAATACTTCTGATCGCCCTTCATGGTGTATACAAGAGCTTCTGAAGGAACCTGTAGGAATCTCTCTTCAAATGATGCTAAAAATGCGTGAGGGTACTCAACTAATGATGTTACCTCTTCAAGTAGATCCTCATCAAGATCTGCCTGACCACCAATAGAGTTTGCTAGAGCAATTACCTGCTCTTTAATCATAGTTTTACGTCTTTCATAATCTGCAATGACGTAACCTTCATTTTCTAATAATGAAAGGTAGTTATCGGCTGATGTAAGCTCGACCTGCTGCTTACCCATAAACCTATGACCAAGTAGTTTGGTACCGCTCTGCAGACCTAATATGGTGCCAGAAATTAAATCAGATCCAAATAACATGCACAGTGTATGTACCGGACGAACAAACTCTTCTTTCTTATCGCCCCAGTGCATGAGCTTAGGGATAGGTAAAGACTCTAATGATTCTTTGAACATCTGAGGAATTAAAGATGTTGTATCATCTCCTTTCTTTAAGGACTTGATATAAAGCCACTCGCCTTTCTCAGTCTTTAATGTAGATACATCTTTAATATCAACACCATTGGAGTTGGCCCAGCCTAGTGCTGCTTTGGTTGGTTCGCCATTAGCATCATAAGCAACTTTGACAGATGGACCTTTGATTTCAATTTCTCTATCTTCCTGCTTTTCATCAAGGGAGGCTATAAATAAAGACAGACGGCGAGGTGTGGCATACCATTTTGCCTCATCATACTTTAAGCCTGCACCATCAAGTCTTTTGGTAAACTCGTCTAGAAGTGCAGTAGACAGTTTTCTTAAAGACTTTGGCGGTAACTCCTCAGTTCCCAGCTCTAGTAAAAGATTTTTGTTAGACATTGTTGAATCCTTTTAGTCTGTTATTTGGAGCACATTGGGAAACCAAGAGCTTCACGAGATTTGTAATAAGCCTCTGCAACTGACTTTGATAATGTTCTGATACGAAGAATATATCTTTGTCTTTCTGTTACAGAAATTGCGTGGCGTGCATCTAAAAGGTTAAAGCAGTGAGCTGCTTTTAGAATTCTCTCATATGCAGGTAATGGCAGTGGCTTTTCAAGAGCTAGTAGATTACTGCTCTCCTGCTCCATCTGATCAAACATCTTAAAGAGGAATTCAGTATCAGCATGCTCAAAGTTATAAGCTGACTGCTCAACTTCGTTCTGGTGAAATATATCTCCGTAGGTAACAACACCGGTTTTGGTATTGGCCCATACAAGATCGTAAATTGAGTTCTTGCCTTGAATGTACATGGCCAGTCTCTCAAGACCATAGGTGAGCTCGCCTGTTACTGGATAGCAGCTAAGTCCTCCGACCTGCTGGAAGTATGTAAACTGAGATACCTCCATGCCATTGAGCCAGACTTCCCAGCCTAAGCCCCAAGCACCTAAGGTTGGGTTCTCCCAGTTATCCTCAACAAAACGTATATCATTGACTGTAGGATCAAAGCCAAGCTCTTTTAAAGAACCAAGATACAGATCCTGAATATCATCAGGGGAAGGTTTTAAAATAACCTGAAACTGATAGTAGTGCTGTAATCTGTTAGGGTTTTCACCATATCTTCCATCAGTAGGTCTTCTTGAAGGCTGTACATATGCACAGCATATAGGTTCAGGACCGATTGATCTGAGGAAAGTCATTGGGTGAGAGGTTCCAGCTCCAACCTCAAGGTCGAAAGGCTGAGCTACCATACAGCCCTTTGACATCCAGTAATCCTGTAAAGTAAAAATCAGACCCTGAAAGGTCTGTAAGTCGTATTTATTTGACATAGTCTATAGTCCGTAACTACAGTGTAAAAAATAAATAGCATTTTAGCAGAAAAGGCAATTCTTAGCTTTATTTATCTGATATAAAGTAATTATTTGCACTTGGTAATGTTATATTTATACTGATTATTATCACAGCCTTGAGTAAGCTCATGACCCATAAATTTACAGTAGGCAGGAATGTCTCTTTGAGATACAGGGTCATCAGAAAGTACCTCTAGTGTGTCTCCTATATTTAGAGTGCGCATCTTGCTTCTTATCATAGTCAAAGGGTCTGGACACCTAAGTCCAAGACAGTCTAAAAAAAAATTATTCATTTTTTAAAAAAATTCTTGCAATTATAAAACTTATTGATATAATGAGCTCACTTTCCTTTGCTGGCTTAGCTCAGTTGGTAGAGCACCTGTTTTGTAAACAGGGGGTCGTGGGTTCGAAGCCTACAGCCAGCACCATCCAAAATACCCCAAGAAATTAAGACTATACAGTAATCTTTGCATTATTGCAATACGCATTTCTTTCGCTCTATTTCTAAAAGCTACATAATAAAATTTATTGAATGAAATAAAATAGGCACCTTAAAAAATTGACGAATGTATAATAAAGAAAACGCAAAATTTATTTAGGAGAAATTTTAAATGACTCAAGTTACTTTTCAGCAGGCAGCGGTAAATGTTAAGGGCTCACTTGTTAAGGTTGGCGACGTTGCACCTAACTTTGTAATGTGCAAGGGCGACCTGAGCGACTACGAATTAGCCGCCAACAAAGGAAAAGTATTAGTTTTATCAGTTGTTCCAAGCCTTGACACCCCAGTATGCCAGGCATCTGCAAGAGCCTTCAATCAGAAAGCAGCTGGTTTAGGTGCTGAGGTTCTGTGCATATCTAAGGATCTTCCATTTGCTTCATCAAGATTCTGCCAGGCTGAGGGTATTGAGAATGTTGTTACCCTGTCAGACTTCAGAAATGACTCAAACTTTGGTGAGGCTTATGGTCTTGAGATCGCTGACACTGTATTACGCGGTTTACTGACCCGTGCCGTTATCGTTGTTGATAAGGAAGGCAAGGTTGCGTACGTTGAGCTCGTAGGCGAGATCACCAATGAGCCTAACTATGATGCAGCTTTAGAGGCAGCCAAGGCCTGCTTATAATCAATATTTATAAGAAAGGCAAAAGTTTTATTGTAATAAAATTTACAATCAGCAAAATAAAGTGTAGAAGGGGGCATAATTATATGCGCCCTTTTATTATTTTGAGGGGTTATATACTTCATATTTAAAATGTCATATTAAGGTTCAAGAGTATGACATAATAGATTGTGCGTGTTTATGGGCTTTATCTTGATTTAAATATATAATTTGCTAAACTGACATATGGCATAAAAATGTAAAGTATTATAGAATTATTACATTAAATTTAGCCTAAATAGGCAAAGGATAATTATTATGAAAAAGAATTTATTAGCACTTTCAGTAGCATTAGCTGTTGGTTCAATGTCATGTGCCTATGCTGCAGTTCCACAAACAGCTTCAGTAGGTGTTCTTGGTGGTTTCTCATTCTTAGAGGCCGGTTCAAATGAGTATGCCAAAATAAGCGATAAGAGCGGTTATGCCGTAGGCGCCTATTTTGGTTATGACTTTACATCATGGATTGGTGTTGAGACTGCCTATCAGTACTTAGGTGGTTTTGAGGCTACCGATAAGGCTGCAAAGAAGGATCATAACCTGTCAGTTCGCGGCCCACAGTTTGCCTTAAGACTGGCTTACCCACTTTCAGAGACTGGTTCTGATGTCTTCTTTAAAGCTGGTGGTATGTACGCTCAGGCCAACTATAACGGCGATCACAGCAACAACTGGAGACCAGTTGTCGGTGCTGGCGTTCAGTACGTATTTGACAATGGTTTAGGTCTGCGTGCAGGTTACGATCACGTATTTGGTGCTGTTCAGTTTGAGGCTGATTCAAAGGGTGCTGAAATTGAGTCTGATTTAGGTTATGCCTATGTTGGTCTGCAGTACACCTTCGGTCGTCCAGCTCCAGCTCCTGCTCCTGCTCCTGCTCCAGTTGCAAAACCAGCTCCAGCTCCACAGCAGTATAACTACTCATTAGATGCAGGCGCCTTATTCCCATTTGACGGTTCTAAGCTGTCAGATGACGGTGTCAACCAGATCGCCGGTGTAGTTGCCGATGTTAAGGCTCAGAACCTCAATGACGTAAGCTATGATGTTAAGGGCTACACTGACAGAATCGGTAACGAGCAGTATAACCTCAAGCTTTCTGAGAAGAGAGCTCAGGCTGTAACTGATGCCCTGATTGCAAACGGTGTTGAGGCTTCAAAGGTAACCAGCGCTGGCTACGGCGAGGCTGATCCAGTTACTGGTGATAAGTGCGATGGCTTATCAAGAGCAAAATTAATTGAGTGCTTAGGTCCAGATCGTCGTGTAGAGATCGTAGTACAGGGTGAAGGCACCAAGTAATTATTAATATGGTTTAAACCATATTCATATAAAAACAATAAACCCCGGCAGTTCAAAATCATGCTGGGGTTTTTTATATACTTCCAAGTGGCTGATACTTATTCTATACCAGCCTCCTGCAGCATTTGCCTGTAATAGCCTATAGTTGACTCATCTGGGTTATTTAAAGCCTGTTCAAATATATGCTTTATCTGCTCTAAAACAGTCTGTCTTACGATAAAGACCAGCTTTGAGGTGTGGTCATCATCAGGCCAGTTATCAAGCTCTGTCAGAGGGTAGAGATTACCCTGAACTCCATGTATAACCACAGGCTTTTGCTGATTGGTAATATTGATAATACCCTTGATGCGCAAAATAGAGTCGCCATACTGCTGCTGAACAATGCTTATAGCTGATAGCAGGGCAAGCGCATCTATTGGATCCTTATGAACAATACAGAAACTGTCTATATTTGTATGAGCAATAATCTTAGGTTTGGCCAGACCGATAGACTCTTCAACCTTAACCGGTCTAAAAGATGTAGCTACACCGTCGATTTTTTTGATATTAAGCCATGAAGAGACTTTTTCTGTAGTTACACTAGGATTGTTCCTGTAAGGGCCTATATCGTCAATAATATGGGGGTCTATGTTGCCTTTTACTATAGGATAGATTTTGCATGAGTCATTTATCTTCTGTGTGACTTCATAAATTGCATCTATTTCATCCTGGTCGATAAGATCGGTTTTAGATATGAGGATAAGATCTGCAAGAGCAATTTGTTTTACAGCCTCATACTGTGTCTTTAACTGCTCTCTTACAAATTGACCGTCAAGAACAGTAACTGTACCGTCATAACAGAAATTATCCATGATAAACTCATCGGCATTGAGAGTTGAAATAACACCAGAAGGATCAGCAAGACCTGTTGTTTCAATTAGCACACGGTCAAATTTAGGTATGGTGCCGTTGCGTGATTTAGTCAGGTTCTGAACCAGACTGTCTACAAGCTCGCCCTGCAACTGACAACAGATACAGCCAGATCCTAATAGAACTACAGTATCATCTACAGCCTGAACAAGCTCATGATCAAGACCGACATCACCAAACTCATTGATTAAAACCAATGTATCTTTAAATGTATCTGAATTTACCCAGTTATTTAAAAGAGTGGTTTTTCCACTGCCTAAAAAGCCTGTAATAATATTAACTGGAATTCTCTTATCAGAATTATCATTTATAACCTGTGTCACTTTATAAATTCTCCGATTAAAAACTCAAGGGCTGCGCCCAGTGAAAGTGTCTGAAATTTGCTCTCTTCATTTAAAAGATCATGGTAGGCACCATGAGCAAGAAAAATCTGTGGGTTTTGATCAGATATGCTGTGTCTTTTAAAAAACTCTAAGGCATGGGTAGGGTTTACAACCTTATCTTCCATGGATATAACTGACAGAACAGGAATATCAGAACTAAAATCTTTCTCAAGCAGGTATTTTTGTTCAAGCATGGATTTATAGACAAAATTGTAGGTAGGCCCACCAGATGGCAGCTGTGGGTGCTGTGCATAGTATTTATGGTATTTCTCGTAGCGATACTGACAGTGTGTATGATGGTTTTGATTAAAAGGTATAAAAGAGTAATCTTTGCCGTGCGGAGTATAAGACCTCTTAAAGCCACACAGGGACATAAGCTTTGTAAAATTAAATAAGATAGAATCTGGCAGCTTAAAGTAAGGATATATAAAAGGAGCCAGCAGGGCCATCTTTTGTGGTTTGTTGTTATACCTGATGTAGTAACTAAGTGAGATAAGACAGCCAAGAGAAAATGCCATCAAAACGTAGTTATTAATATTAAGTCTGGATAAAATCAGATCAATATCATCTGTATATTCACTAAAACTTTCAATATGACATTTAGGAGAATCTTTAAAATAACGTGATGATTTGCCATTGCCTCTGACAAAGAGTATATAAATATTGATATTTATATCTTTAAGACAGTAAAGCAGATAGGCATATTTATATTCACACTCGCCACGACCCGGAATGATTACAAGATTCTGCGCAGCATCTACCTTGGTGACAGATAAAACAGAAAGGTTTAATTTACCATATGATATAAAGGTATTATCAACTCTATCAAAGAAGTACTCCTCAATAGCAGATTCATTTTGAATTTCATATTCAAGATCTTTAATCAAAGAGTGATTTAGTTTAACGTCTTCTAAAGATTTTAAGAACATTAGGTACAGCTTTTATTCTGCGCATTACACCAGCAAGATGTATTCTGTCGCGCACGGTAACGGTAAGATTTATGATATAAATTGAGTCTTCTTTGATATCTGAATTGATAGATTCAATACGTGAGCCTGCAACATCAACAGCATTGGAAATTTCTGAGAGTATTCCCTGTCTGTTTTCAAGCTCTATTCTAAGACCTGTCTGGAAGTCTAAATTTGATGCAACTGCAAGATCCCATTCAACATTTGTAAATTTATTAGGATCCTTGGACATATCTCTTATATTTGAGCAGTTGTAGTTATGGATGACAAGACCTTTGCCTGGGGTAATATGGGCAATGATATGATCTCCTGGAATTGGCATACAGCATTGGGCAAAGGTATAAGGAATACCGCTTGTACCAGTAATAGGCAGACCTTCTTCCTGAGAGTTAGGAATATCCTGCTGCAGTCTTTTAGCTACAATGGCAGTAAGAATATTACCCAAAGCTATATCTACAAAAAGCGAGTTGAGATCAGGCTTTTTAAATTCAGCAAGAATTGTGTCTATGGCGCTTTGTGGCAGAGACTCAATACGTATGCCTCCCTTAAGGGTATTTTGTAGCAGTCTGCGGCCAATAAGAACACATTCTTGTGTTCTAAGACCTTTTAGATACTGTCTTATCTTGGATCTTGCCCTTGATGTTACTGCAGATGACAGCCATAAGGCAGAAGGTTCGGCATTTGGTGAGGTTATAATCTCTACAGACTGACCAGACTCAAGCGCTCTTGAGAGTGGGAACATTCTGTGGTTGACTCTTGCGCCGACGCAGTGCTGGCCGATATCAGTATGTACTGCATAGGCAAAGTCAACAGGTGTGGCACCGGCTGGCAGATTATAAATCTTGCCATCAGGTGTAAACACATAAATTGCATCAGGGAACAGATCGGTCTTAACGCCTTCAATAAAGTCCATAGCAGATGAGGCGCTTTTTTGCAGATCTATAAGGTTTTTAATCCATCGCTGCGCATTTTTCTGCGCAGTGGTTGATGTTGGTTCTGAACCTTTTTCTTTATATGACCAGTGGGCAGCCACACCACGGGCTGACATCTGATCCATAAACTCAGTTCTTATCTGAATTTCAATTGGCACGCCATGAGGTCCTACCAAAGATGTATGCAATGACTGATAGCCATTGATTTTTGGTACTGCAATATAGTCCTTAAAACTGCCAGGGCGTGGCTTGAAGAGATTGTGCATATGTCCAAGTACTCTATAACAGGTATCTGTATCTGAGAGTATGATACGGAAGGCATATACATCCATAATTTCTTTAAACTGCAGTTCCTTGTTTATCATCTTCTGATAAATGGAGTAGATTTTCTTTTCGCGGCCAAGAACTCTGCAAGGGATTTTAACCTCATCAAGTCTATGCTTTATGGCGTCTTGTATATTGTTTACAATTTCTTTTCTATTGTTTCTGGCTTTGATTACAGCAGCTTTTAAAACTCTATAGCGCATAGGATAGAGAGCAGCCATGCCCAGCTCTTCAAGCTCTGATTTAATCTCTGATATACCTAGTCTGTTGGCAATAGGGGCAAAGACCTCAAGTGTTTCTTTGGCAATACGTTTTCTTTTATCTGGACGCAGATTGCCAATAGTGCGCATATTATGGGTTCTGTCGGCTAATTTAATCAGGATTACTCTAATATCCTTGGTCATAGCCAGAATCATTTTGCGGAAGTTTTCTGCCTGTGCTTCTCTGTAATCATGAAAGCGTAGTTTATCAAGTTTGGTAACACCATAGACAATCTGTCTTACTGTTGAACCAAACTCTTTTTCTACGTCAGCCTCAGTAATAAAGGTATCCTCAACAACATCATGCAGCAGAGCTGCAATTACAGACTCAACATCAAGATGCATACGGGCAATGATACTTGCCACTGCAATAGGATGGATAATATAAGGCTCACCAGATGCTCTTTTCTGACCATCATGAGCACGATCTGCAATTAAAAAGCCTTTGTCTATTTCACAGATGCGTGATAGGGGAAGGTATGAGCAGACAATATCGCGTAGAGGATTGTAGTAATTGTAATTAGGAGATGCTACAACATCTTTAGATGGTGCCGGATAATCATTATAATCAGATATACCTGCAGACGCTGTCAGTGTAGTATCTGTCTTTTCTGGCACCATAATCTATCCTTATATCTAGTTGAACATTTCAACACCATCTATTGGAGCAAACTCATTGTCAGCTGGCAGAGTTGATGTCTCACATAGATGTTCTTTTCTGTCTTGTTTATCTAAAAACTCTTCAGTAATCAGACCTTCTTCAATTTCGCGCAGGGCAATTACTGTAGGCTTATCATTTTCTTCATCAACAAGTGGCTTGGAGCCCTGTGTAGAAATTTGACGTGCTCGACGTGCTGCAATTAAAACTAAATCAAAACGATTTCCAATCTGGGCTACAGCATCTTCTACTGTTACACGAGCCATGTTTAATATACCTCTTAATAGAGAAAGTGGTTTAAATAATGTAATATTTAATTTTAAAGTAAATACAACCTTAAAATCAATAAAATTGACTTTATGTATTTGATATTAAATGGTTTAAAATGTTTACTTTGTCTCATTTGCGCTAAATGATGACAGTAAGTTACCATACTCTGCCTGTGCTTTTACAAGAGTAGATCTGCTTGATAGAACAATTGAGCGCAACTGACTTAAAGATGTATCAAAATCATCATTTACAATAACGTAGTCATATTCATTATAGTGAGATATCTCTCGCAAAGCTTTATCCATACGGCCTGCAATGACATCATCACTGTCCTGACCTCTGCTGACAAGGCGGTTTTTAAGCTCTTCAATTGAAGGTGGCAGAATAAAAATACCTATGGCATCTGGACTTTGCTCTTTGATAATACGTGCACCCTGCCAGTCTATATCCAGAAAGACATCATAGCCCTGATTTATCTGTTCCTGCACTATTTCCTTTGAGGTTCCATAGTAATTGTCAAAGACCTTGGCGTACTCATAAAAGGCATTACGCTCAATAAGAGACTCAAATTCTTCGATACTTACAAAGTGGTAGCTTACATGGTTTTCCTCAGCAGGACGTGGCTGACGCGTTGTATGAGAAATACTAAGTCGCATAGTATCATCATAATTAAAACGCTCAAGCAGTGCTTTAATTAATGATGTCTTGCCAGCGCCACTTGGAGCAGAAACAATAAATAGTGTTCCTTTGCGTGCCATATTATCCTCGTCTTTAAAAATGTTTGGTTAAATTATTTAATCTTCCTGAAAACCATCTTCAGCACCAAAATCTTCGGTGACAGGATTATACAGCTCAAACCACTGTCTTAAAACATTGCGTGTCTCATCAATACCGATTTTACGTAGAGCTGAAAAGGCAATTATGGTGAAATTACCGCCAAATTCCATAAGATCATATTTAAGATCCTTTATTGCCTTGGCTCGGGCCGAGCTTGAGAATTTATCAGCTTTGGTCAGAAGAATAAGGGCAGGCAGGTTTGCTGCAATTGACCAGTCAATAATAAGTCGGTCGTGATCCTTTAAAGGATGTCTTATATCCATGGTAACTACAATGCCGCGCAGAGCATTTCTTTTTTGCAGATATTCACTCATGGATTTTTGCCACTCTCGCTTCATGCTTTCAGGAACGGCTGCATAGCCATAGCCTGGCAAATCCACTAGGGAACAGCCCTGTGTTACCTCAAAGAGATTGATAAGGCGGGTACGGCCTGGAGTTCTAGAGGTTTTAGCAAGACGGCTCTGGTCGCAGATGGCATTTAAGGCAGATGACTTGCCCGAGTTTGAGCGACCTGCAAAAGCAATCTCAGCGCCAATATCAGGAGGCAGAGCCTTAAGATTTGGGGCACTTGTAATGAATTTTGTACGCCTAAAGTCAATTGGCTTTGTCGTAATTGTGTCGCTCATAGTAAGTCTCTTGTAATAAGGAATAAATTATTTGGATAATAAAGCCTGCTCAAGAATTTCATCAGGGCTTAGCTGTGAATGCTCCTCAAATTCTCTGACCTTGGTAAAGTCAGTATCGTCCATGGCAAGCTCAAGATAGAATACAGCTCCGCTGGCTGTCTTGAAAGTTATACGTCTTACAATTGGATTGTCTAAAGACATATTGATGTTAAGCTCGACGTGTTGCGGCAGAGTCAGCATTTTTGGCTGATTCTGTGTAATATGTGAGTGTAGCTCTGAGGAAACTTTACCTGTAAAGTTTCCTATAATCTGATTCATAAGCTCACCTAAAGTTGCCGCAACATCATCAGAAGTATAGTTTTGAGATATTTCATTGGCAGTAAAACCCATATACCTCATGTATGAAGAGTAGATCTCCATAGCAGCTTCTTTAGAGAAGTTGAGTACTACCATGCCTGAGAATGAGCCTGTGAATAAAACAAAGGTACCGATATCTGGACGCAGTGTGGTATGTCTAATTCTTTGTACCATTGGTGTGAAGGTAACTTTAACTTCAGCTGCAGTTGACATAACATAGGTAAGACTATCGCAAAGATGTAACATGATATCGCTTGATGTTATAACAACTTCCTTGAATGTATCGTCTGACATTTTCGGCTCCAATATAAAAATATGTAATTAAGTTTTCAGTTGTATAAAATTTAACAGCTTCGATTATGTGAACATTCTAACATCAAATATATATTTTTAGGCTTAATAAAAGAGTTTTAGATACAAATTACTATCTAGATGGTATGGTTAAAAAAACATAATAAAGACCATGCTCTGTCACCTGTAAACTTGACGGTGATCTTGATTTAAGATGGTGTCTATGTGCTCATACGTATTGATAAGATAAAAAACTCTATTAACATATACGCTGTTAATAGAGTTTTTTTATACAGGAGTTACTGCAGCTTACTGCTGCATTGTGTTATTTGAGGTTAAGCTCTTTAATTTTGCGGGTTAAGGTATTTCTTCCCCAGCCTAAAAGCTTTGCTGATTCTTGTTTGTGATTACCTGTAAATGCCAGAGCTGCCTCAAGCATAACTCTTTCAAATTCAGGAACAGCCTCAGCAAGAATATCTGTCTCGCCTGCTTTGAGTCTGCCGTCAACCCAGTTTCTAAGTTGCTCTTGCCATGATACGGGCTCTTTTGATGTGCCTGTAATTGAAGTGGCAACTTTGACTTGTGCTGTCTTGGCATGTAAAAACTCAGATGGCAGATCTGATAGTTGAATATCACGCCCTGTAACCATAATGGTAAGGTATTTACACAGATTTTTAAGCTGACGCACATTGCCAGGCCATGGCTGACGGCACAGAAATACTAAAACCTCTGATGTAAGTTTCTTTGGTTCAGTATTATTCTCAATGGCGCACTGAGTTAAAAAGTGCTTAGCCAGCATAGGAATATCGTTGTTTCTGTCTCTAAGTGGAGGCATATTGATGTGAATTACATTAAGTCTGTAATACAGATCGGAAATAAAGCCTTCATTTTCAACAAGCTCTTCAATACTCTTTGAGGTGGCAGCCACAATACGCACATTGCACTTGTGAGGCTTGGTAGCATCAATAGGCATATATTCGCCACTTTGCAGAACCTGTATAAGTCTTGTCTGTGAGCTTATAGGCATTTCACTGATTTCATTGATAAACAGTGTACCGTTGTTGGCCTTGAAAATAGCACAGTCCTGCTGTGACTCCTCAGAGCCGAAGATTTCAAAGTCAATTGAATCTGCAGGCATGGATGACATATTGACAGAAATAAAAGGACCTGACTGTCTGTCTGAGTGATTGTGCATGGCAAGAGCTACTAGCTCGCGGCCTGTGCCTGACTCACCGTGGATAAGTACAGGTACCTCGGTCTTTGAGACACGGCCAATGAACTTGAATACCTCCTGCATGGCAGGTGATTTGCCGATAATCTCTGCATCACCTAGAAGCTGCTGATCATTCTGATCTTTTTTATTTTGCATATTGACTCTATGCACGGCTGCACGTCTTATAAAGCTTATGGCCTGTTCAATATCAAAAGGTTTTGGCAGATATTCAAAGGTGCCTTTTTCATATGAATCAATAGCGGCGGTTAAATCAGAGTGAGCTGTGATAATGATAAAAGGTATGTTCTTATCAACATCATGTACCTTCTGAATAAGAGAGATACCATCAACACCTGGCATATTTATATCAGAGACAATAACATCAGGTATTTCTTTCTTTAAAGCCTCAAGGGCCTCCTCGCCATTCTGAAACAGACGATGTGATATAGAGTTGACATCAAGTGCCTTATCAAAAACGAAACGAATACTTGCATCGTCGTCAATGACCCAGATCATTGGATCCATAAATTACGCTCCTTGTTTATTTTTTTCTTTGCGAAGAGGTAACAGTATTCTGAATGTTGTCTTACCTTTTTCACTTTCGCAGTCAATTGTGCCATTGTGTCTTTCTATGATACTTTGCGCAATTGAAAGACCCAAACCATTACCGTCCTGCTTGGACGTTACCATAGGATAGAAAATTGTCTCCCTTATATTCTCAGGGATGCCAGGTCCATTATCAGTAATATCGATAGCAATGGACATGGAGTACTTAATCCCATTGATGATCATGCCTGCCATAGCGCGAGTTTTGATTTTTACAATAGGATGCACTGTTTCTGAGTCATTTAAAGCCTGTACAGCATTGGAGATAATATTGAGCAGTGTCTGCTCAATAGCATCCATATCCATCTTGATTTCAGGCAGAGAAGGATCATAGTCCTTTTCAAAACGTATCTTGCCTTTAGTCTCCATGGATTCAAGAGATAGTACTTTTTCAATAATGTAGTGAATATTGCAGTCCACCAGCGGATTTGGTCTTTGCGGACCCAGCAGTTTATCAACTAGATTCTTAAGTCTGTCAGTCTGATCGATTATGACCTTGGTGTATTCTTTTAATGTGTCATCTGAGTTATAGGTCATCTCTAGCAGCTGAGCTGCACCTCTTATACCGCCAAGAGGATTCTTGATTTCATGGGCAAGGGATCTTATAAGATCGCAGGCTGCAAGATGCTGTGTTCGTCTTTGGAAGTTGTCATTGACCTTTTGCATATAGTCAATGGATTTGATTTCAACCACCAGACCTTTTCCTTTACCACCATATGAGGTGATATTCATATCTACACGCATCTGAGTGTGAGGCTCGGGGCTGATTACTATATCAGAGGCAGTAAAGCCCTGAAAGTTTGGTTTTATAGAATTTGACAGACTGTCGAGCAGATTCTTTTGTTTCTTGTCTATAAGATCTGTAAGCTTTAAAGTCAGCAGTTTGCTCTGAGACATGCCCAACAGCTGCTCAGAGGCTGTATTTGCAAATACAATACGTAAAGCTGTATCTGTTACAAGTATTGCTGTAGCGATGCTCTCAATTATAGCTTTAGGATCGTATTGCATATAACACCCACCGATTAATTATATTAGCGGATCCATTTTAGTGCATTATCACAATTATTGATATAAAAAAATACTTATTAGCTAAAAACCGCACCAATAAAAACACAAATGCACCAAAATAGAAATAGACATTTATAGACTTTAGGCAAAAAAAAGCCGATATTGAGGCTTATGTCAATATCGGCTGTATCTTTATATCAATAAGTTTTTTATTCTTCAGCTTTCTTACCGCCGGCAGCTCTGAAGGCTTTGACACGATCCATCTCTGAGAGGAATTTCTTTCTGATACGAATGGACTTTGGTGTTACCTCAACTAGCTCATCATCATTGATAAACTCAAGAGCCTGCTCAAGTGACATATGCACAGCAGGGGTAAGGATGATGTTGTCATCAGAGCCTGCAGCGCGTACGTTTGTCAGCTTCTTGGTCTTAAGGCAGTTTACAGTAAGATCGTTGCCTCTGTTGTGCAGACCTATAATCTGACCTTCATAGATTTCCTCGCCGGCATCTACAAATAGACGGCCACGCTCCTGCAGGAACCACAGGGCGTATGGTACTGATTTACCTGTATCGTTGGAGATAAGAACGCCGTTGACACGCTCACCAATGGAACCGCCAACAAAGTCGTCATACTCTTCAAAGGTGTGATACATAAGACCTGTACCTGAGGTTAAAGTCATATATAAAGTCTGGAAACCTATAAGACCTCTTGATGGAATTCTGTAATCAAGACGTACACGGCCCTTGCCATCAGGTGACATATTCTTAAGTTCACCCTTGCGACGGCCTAGCTCTTCCATTACAGAGCCCTGGCAGTTTTCATCAAGATCTAGAGTCAGTACCTCATATGGCTCAAGAACTTTGCCGTTTTCATCTTTATGTAAAATAACCTCAGGGCGTGAAACACCAAGCTCATAGCCTTCACGTCTCATCTGCTCAATGAGCACAGACAGGTGCAGCTCCCCACGACCGGATACCTTGAATCTGTCTGCATCAGTAGTGTTTTCAACACGTAAAGCTACGTTGTGCACGAGCTCCTGACGTAATCTTTCCTCAATATTTCTTGAGGTGATGAACTTACCTTCTTTACCTGCAAAAGGAGAAGTGTTGACACAGAAGTTCATAGAAACTGTAGGCTCATCTACAGACAGAGCAGGTAGTGCCTCTACATTTTGTGGATTGCAGATAGTATCTGAAATCTTAAGCTCACCTAAACCTGTTACTGCAATAATATCACCGGCTGAGGCCTCTCCAACCTCGCTACGGCGCAGACCAAGATAACCTAGCACCTGACCTATACGACCCTGTCTAGTCTGACCGTCAGCACTTACAATGGTTACAGGCTGATTGGCTTTGGCTTTACCACGGGTAACACGGCCTACACCGATAACACCAACATAAGAGGTAAAGTCAAGTGATGAGATCTGCATCTGGAATGGACCTTCACTGTCAGCCTTAGGTGGTGATACTTTCTCTATAATGGTTTCAAAAAGAGGATCCATGGTGTTGCCATGCTCATTAGGATCAAGTGAAGCCCAGCCTGATAAAGCAGATGCATAGATGATAGGGAAATCAAGCTGTTCATCTGTAGCACCAAGATTATCAAAGAGATCAAAAACCTGATCTATAACCCAGTCAGGGCGGGCGCCTGGTCTGTCGCACTTGTTGATAACAACAATAGGGTTCAGACCCTTGGCAAATGCCTTCTGAGTTACAAAGCGTGTCTGTGGCATTGGACCGTCAACTGCATCAACAAGCAGCAGCACACAGTCTACCATTGACATAACACGCTCAACTTCACCGCCAAAATCAGCATGTCCTGGGGTGTCTACGATATTGATTCTGTAGTCATTGTAATTAATGGCTGTATTTTTTGACAGAATAGTAATGCCGCGCTCTTTTTCAATGGCATTTGAGTCCATCACGCGTTCCTGACCAAGCTCAGTTCTGTCAAGAGTGCCCGACTGGCGTAAAAGCTTATCAACTAAAGTTGTTTTACCATGATCAACGTGGGCTATGATCGCAATATTGCGGATCTTTTGTACATCCATGTTTATAAACCTGTATTGACTTTGAGGAGATTGCCCTCTGATGAGTATAAAAATGTGTGAGTATTTTAACGTATTTATCTATTTTTGCTTGCATATTTATAAAAAAAAATTGCAAAGCATAGATTTATAAGGACTAAAAGCGTGCAAATTTGATAAATTGAGGCAAAAAAGCCGTATTTAAAGTGGAAAGTAATTGTATATAGTAAATATAGATTGTGAGATATCTTGGCTATCTGTTAAAATTATACAAAGTTAAATATGATCTAAAAAGATATTTTTAGATTCCCCGCAATTTACAGGTTTCAGTTTAGTAATACCAGTTCAAAACCTTAGATTTAAGGTTCAGGAGATAATTTATGTCAGTAACTGAGGTGCTCGAGCTCATTAAAGATAACGAAGTAAAGTTTGCAGATCTGCGTTTTACCGATACCAAGGGCAAAGAGCAACATGTCTCTATCCCTGCAAGCCTTATCAATGAGGACTTCTTTGCTGAGGGCAAGCTTTTTGACGGTTCATCCATGGCAGGATGGAAGGGAATTGACAAATCAGACATGATTTTAATGCCTGATCCAGACAGTGTACATATTGATCCTTTCTTCCTTGATCCTACCATTATTGTTCGCTGCGATGTTCTTGAGGCAGATACAATGACAGGTTATGACAGAGATCCAAGATCTGTAGCCAAAAGAGCAGAAGAGTATCTGCGTTCAACCGGTTTAGGTGATGAGGTGCTGGTAGGTCCAGAGCCTGAGTTCTTCCTTTTTGATGATGTCAAGTACTCAACCAAGATGGGTGGCTGTATGTATCAGGTGGACGATTATGAGGCTGCCTGGAATACAGATGCTGAATATGAGCAGGGTAACCTTGGTCACCACACTTCTGTAAAAGGCGGTTACTTCCCTGTACCTCCTGTAGATCCATCTCAGGATATCAGATCAGAGATGTGTCTGGTTATGGAGGATATGGGTCTTGTAGTTGAGGCTCACCACCACGAGGTTGCAACCTGTGGCCAGAATGAGATTGCCACCAAATACAATACTCTGACCAAGAAAGCCGACGAGGTTATGATTTACAAGTATGTTGTGCACAATGTAGCCAATAAGCACAACAAGACAGCTACTTTCATGCCAAAGCCAATTTTTGGTGACAACGGCTCAGGTATGCACTGCCATATGTCTATTGCCCGCAATGGTGTAAACACATTTGCCGGTAATATGTACGGCGGTTTATCTCAGGAAGCTTTATGGTTTATAGGCGGTATCATCAAGCACGCCAAGGCCCTGAATGCTTTCACCAACCCATCAACCAACTCATACAAGAGACTAGTACCACACTTTGAGGCTCCTGTAATGCTGGCTTACTCAGCATCCAACAGATCTGCTTCTATCCGTATTCCTGTAGCTCAGAATCCAAAGACTGCCCACATTGAGATTCGTTTCCCAGACTGCATGGCCAATCCTTACTTATCATTTGCCGCTATGCTGATGGCTGGTGTTGACGGTATCTTAAACAGAATCAATCCAGGTGATCCTATGGATAAGAATCTGTATGACTTACCACCTGAGGAGGCAGCAAGCATTCCACAGGTAAGTGGTTCTCTTGAAGAGGCTTTAAATGCTCTCGAGCAGGATCATGACTTCCTCATGGAAGGCGGGGTATTTACCGAGGATATGATTCAGGCATATATTGCTATCAAACGTGAAGAGGATACAAGAGTAAGACAGATTCCTCACCCAGCAGAGTTTGAGCTTTATTACAGTCTGTAACTAACTGATGTTTGGGCCTCCTCTAGTAGGGGGCCTTTCACTTTAAGGAGCAGGTACTTTGTGAAAGAGTTAATTCTTTTTTTTATTTCACGCATCAAGCGTGATGATATAGCCCTTCATGCCTCTTCTTTAACCTTTACCTCAATTCTGGCTCTGATCCCTGCTATGACTATAGTCGTGTCGGTCTTTGCCATGGTTCCATCTTTTAGCCACATCAAGGCACAGCTTGAGGTTTTTGTTAAAGACAACTTTATGCCTGTCTTTTCAGAATCAGTATCTGAAAATGTAGCACGCTTTGTAGCTCATGCCGGATCTCTTACTGTAACCTCAACTGTAGCACTGATAGTGGTATCTCTGCTTTTAATCAGAGCTATAGACAATTCATTAAACAGGATCTGGAGAGGTGGAAAAAGACGTATAGGACTTACCTTTTCAATCTACTGGACACTGCTGACTGTAGGTCCTCTGGCCTTGGGTCTGTTGCTTTATCTGTTTACCAAGATTCTTGATCACTCTTTAACCGTAACAGAGATAGCAGGAGCCGTAAAACTCTTTTACTTTATATTTCCTATTCTGATTGAGATAGGTATTCTTGCAACTATCTATATGACAGTTCCTGTAGCTACAGTTAAACTTAAAGATGCTATTTCAGGTGCTGTTATTACCACCATTATCTTTGAGTTCTGCAAAAAGCTCTTTGCCAGCTTTATCTTGAATTTCTCTGATTATGAGGCTATTTACGGTGCTCTTGCTGCTCTGCCTGTGCTTATGATCTGGATTTATATCAACTGGTGGATTGTGCTTTTAGGTGCAGAATTTACTGCCTGTTTGGGTCTGGTGCGTGAAGGTCAGGATGATAATATTCCAAAGCTTATTCAGCACTATGTAGCTATGACAGGGCCAATGCATGGCTCATATAAGGTAGTAAATAAAAAGCGTAACATTAATATCAAGGTAAGCTCTAATAAAAATCAGCAGCCTTAAGAGAGCTAATTAGCTTTGTTATCCTTATTCTGGGCACTGTCTTTTACAGCAGTGCCTTTTTCTTTGCCTTCTTTAGCGCTTTGAGTATTCACCTTATTTTTGGAGCTGTTATCAGCTTTAGCATCTGTACTCTTTGTAGTGCTGTCAGGCTTTGTCTTAGCGCTTGTATCTTTGGATGCCTTGCTATCAGTACCTGTCTTTACAGGACTCTTATCAGCTTTAACAGCATCTGCTTTTGACTCTTTGCTGTCAGCTTTAGCCTCAGCTGTAGAGTCTTTAGATGCCTTATTATCTATCTTTGCTTTTACAGGACTCTTGTCGGCTTTATTTTCAGCCTTAGTCTCAGTATTTTGTGCTAAAGGTGTGTCCTTTATCAGGCGATCTTGTGGCTCTTTGGCATTAAGATCCTTTTTGATAAAAAGACCTGGTCTTTGCTCACCTCGTTTTTCAGGCTTAATCTTAAAGATTAAATCGTTATCTTTAAGACTGGCTTTAACTGTGGTTTTACTGTCTCCGCCGAGGCTTTTGAAGTAGCCTTCAAGTGAGACGGTTTTATCTTTAAAGTCATATTTGCCAAAGGCTGTAAGATCACAGCTTGAAAGAGAAGAGTAGGCTGAGACATTAAACTTGGAGTTTTTAATATTTCCCTCAAGTTTAAGCTTGTTAAGACCTACGTCGGCATCTGCAAGAGCGGTTAAAAGCGAGGTATCAGAGAGGGTATATTCTGACATATCGCCACCGTTTATCAGATCAAGACCAAAGTCAGATACAAGCAGGCTGTCTGAGTTGACAAGCAGATGCCCCTGCAACTTGCTAATATCCTTAATGTCAGAGCTTTTAAGCTCCAGGTCCAGATTTATACGTCCTGCAAAGAGATTTTTTAACAGAGATGAATTAAGCTCTGACATATCAAAGTTATGAGCATGTACTAAAAGATAGCTGCGCCCTCTGTTTGTAGATATATCGCCAGACAGAGCCACAGATGACTTTTTAAATGTTAACTCAGGTATTGCCAGAGTAAAGAAATCATCAGTAAGTGTAGCAATTGAATATATTCTCTTTATATATAAATCAGAATATAAAAGAGATGAGCTTTCTATATTGATAAGACCTGCTGGATCTCCTTTGATGTCATCTGCTTTTAAGGTAACGCCGGTTATAGTGGCATTTAACTGTCTTATAGACAGTGGCATAGATGTTATAAAGGATAAAAAGCTTATATTGTTTAATCTTGTATTATTGATTTTAAGCTCTGAGAAATACTGCTGTGAGGTCTGCATCTCAGATAGTATTTCAGGTGTCAACTCAACTTTGCATCCATTGAGCTCAAGAGCATCAATAGTAATGACAGGATGAGTATCTAAACTGCTGATCTTTGACTCAAGTCTGACTTTACCCTCAATCACATGTCCCTGTAAATCAAGAGCCATTGATTTTGAGTTGAATTTTAAATTGATATTACTGTCAGTAAGAGCTGGTAGATTCTTATACATAATAGAAGCAGCCTTGCCCTTAAAGGTACCCTTCCAGGCCTTATCTGCGTAGCTTATATTGCTAAATTCACCTGAAATATTATTGATGATGGTTTTACCGCTGTGCAAGAATGTATCAAAGACTCTGCCGCTTTTTAAAGTAAGTGAATAGTCACCTGATGATGGCAGGTTTTTTAAAATCAGCTTGGAGGCAATAACGTTTTCTGCATCTATCTTCTTGCCTTTAATACTGACCTGAGCCTGTATGGTGCCGCCTAATGTCTGCATAGACAGATTATCAAGATAGACAACATCACCATGTTCTCTTAGATTAAAGCTTAGGGTTTTAAACTTAAGATTATGTGCAGAGCCGTTTTGCAGATTGTACTGCATTGAGCTAAAGGACAGATCCTTGCCATAGCTTAACTGTCTTATATCTAGATCGGCCTTTTGTGAGTGCAGATTAGCAAAGTTTACTGGTGTATCCTCAATATGCACTCTGTGTGCAAAAATAGTATCAAATGAGATCTTAATGGTATCTGTAATGCTACCTGCCTTTTTAAACTCAGGCTTTTTAATATACAGATAATCAATAATAAGGTTGTTGTTTCTTAAAGCCTCAAGCACGTCATACTCAAGATAAAGCTCATTGATATTAAAGTCTTTGGATTTAACATTAAAGAGCTTTAGTGTGTTTGGATATATGGCTGAAAACTCGACTTTTTCAATTTCGACGCTGCTTCCGGTTCTGCTTGAAAGAAACTGCTCAAGAGGCTCTTTTATCTTATTGCCATTAAAATACAAAATAGCGGCAAGACAGAGAATAAAAAGACCTGCAAAGGTATAGGCCAGGGTTTTTAAAATTATACCGCTTTTACCTTTTTGTTTTGTTATACGTCGTAAAGCCATACCACACCTTAAGCTCAGACCTGAGGGAACCAGCGCTGTTTTAGTTTGTTAGATAATGTCTCGTCTTTAATGATTTTCATGGCTGCATCGCGTGAGCCGTTAATCAGCTCATTGTCACGGGAGACATCTGCAACCTTAAAGGTATTAAAACCAGACTGCGCATTGCCTATAACCTCACCAGGACCTCTTAATTTAAGATCCTCCGTGGCTATCTCAAAACCATTGTTAGTGCTCTTCATTACACTAAGACGTGATGATCCTATCTCGGTCATAGCCTCACTGCTGTAGACTAAAATACAGTAAGACTGCTTGCTGCCACGTCCAACACGTCCTCTTAACTGATGCAGCTGAGCAAGACCCATGCGCTGCGATGATTCTATAATCATTACTGAGGCATTAGGTACATCCACACCTACCTCAATTATAGTTGTTGCTACTAAAATAGAAATATTTCCATTGATGAATTCATTCATAATTGTGCGTTTTTGCAAATTATTCATCTTGCCGTGCAGCAGGCCGACGCGATAATCTGGAATCTGTTTTTGCAGATAGTTGTAGATTTCATTAACGGAAACACAGTCGCTGTTTTCATTCTCATCAATGGCAGGACAGACCCAGTAAACCTGTACACCCTTATCAAGGAGCAGACGTACACGCTCTACAAGCTCAGAGCGCCTTGTGTCCTGCAGTGTAGTGGTTATTACAGGGGTACGGTTTGGTGGCAGTTCATCTATGGTTGAGACATCAAGATCAGAGTATAAAGCCAGCTGCAGAGTACGTGGTATAGGTGTTGCTGTCATAATCAGCAGATGGGCTGCCAAACCCTCAGGAGCCTTGTTCATTAAAGACAGTCTTTGATCTATGCCAAAACGATGCTGCTCATCAATGATAACACAGGCAAGATTGTTATAAATTACATCGCTCTGATATAAAGAATGTGTGCCTATAATAATTCTGGCCTCACCAGATCTAATCAGGTTTAAAGCATGGCTGCGCTCCCTGGCACTTTGTGATGAATGCAAAATGGCTATAGGTATATTAAATGCCTGCAGAATCTCATTGAATTTAAAAAAGTGCTGCATAGCCAGAAGCTCGGTAGGAGCAAGCAGGGCTACCTGCGCACCATTTATGGCTATCTGCAGTGCCACCATTATGGCAACTAAAGTTTTACCAGATCCTACATCGCCATGCACAAGTCTATGCATAGGTCTGCTCTGTGAGATATCCTGCATGATTTCATCAAAAACCCGTATCTGAGCGTGTGTAGGTTTAAATGGTAAAGAGTCAAGCAGGCTGTCATTGAGCTTATGATTGAGATTAAATTGAGGAGCCTCTTTGGCATCTAGCTTTTCTCTAAAAGAGAGCAGCATGAGCTGATAGGCTATAAGCTCCTCATAGCACAGTCTTTTAAAGAAAGGTTCAAGCTCAAGAATAAAAGGTTCATGATTATCATTAGGATATGGATTATGGCACAGCTGCAGAGCCTGATTGATGTCTAAATCAAAAGGATTTAAAGGTTTGGGCAGAAGCTCTTCAAAAGGCTGTAGTTTAAGCAGGTTCAAAGCCTCACTCTGACATTTGCGCATAATCTTCTGAGGCAGCTTATCTGTCAGATGATATACAGGAGTCAGTGTCTTTGACAGATTGATATCTTCATTATGCTGTAAAAATTCAATCTCAGGGTGCATGATATTAAGTTTGCCATACATATCATATTTGGCCTGACCTAATATAAGCAGTTTTTTGCCGCGGGTGAAGTTCTGCATAAAGGACATATAGGTATTGAAAAAAATAAGATCTATACGTCCACTGTCGTCTTTGACATTGACCTTTAGAATCTTGGCGCGTGAGGCTGCCATGTTATTTATGCCCTCTACAGTACATAAAAGCTGTACAGAGTGTCTTTCCTCTTTGATATCTGCAATCTGTGTAATAACGGTTCTATCTTCATAGCGATAGGGCATATTGAAAATAAGGTCATAGATTGTGTATAGGTTCAAGTTGTTAAATTTAAGAGCAAACTTGGGACCCACACCTTTTAAATTGGTAAGTGGTGTTGTCTGATACTGAATATCTGAACCTGCCATTATATCCGCCTATTTATATAAGTCTGTCTGTGTCTTATCAGAGCATAAAAGCCAATGGCTATAAGAGTTAAACCTGAAATAAAAAACATAGTGTTGAGATCTTTTAAATAACTGGTGACATAGGCAAGCAAGGGACCTAGCATACAGCCATATTGTCCTGCCATGGTTAGAATACCAAAGCCTCGTCCTCTAAAGTCAGGTTTAGTTACGATACTTAAAGATGCGTTTACAGATGGAATAATGCCACAAATAAAAATACCCATGCAACAGGCAAGAATCATCATCGAGCTTATTTCATCAATCATGCCCTGTAAAAATAAAAACACTCCGGCTCCGACACTGCTTAAACACAGCGTCATAAAAAATCCTTTGCGCTGTCCCATCTGTCCCCATACAGGCGAGGTAAAGGCGCCCACACACGATGGAAGTGAGCAGATAATGCCAGAGTAGAGCACAACCTTGCCCTCATGACCCTGAAGCGAGGTTATGAATAAAGGCAGTATGGACTGTATGGCCAGCATTACCACAGAGAAGATAAAGGTAATGATTAAAAGCTCTGAGATCTCCTTGGTCTTAAAGGCATAGCCAATATCCTCAAAGATAGAGCTATTGTGGATGCTGTCTTTTATCTCCTGCTTGTCATCTGGCATGATAATAGTGATTATTGAGACTAAAAGTAAAAAGCATCCGGCGATGACAAAGGTCATACGCAGACTTGTGATGGAGGCTAATATTCCCCCTATAAGAGGTCCACCTACTGTACCTATAAGATTGGCTGACTGTATATAGCTTAGTGATTTGCCAAGCTTGTCAGGCGGGGACATTGAGGAGACAATAGATAGTACTGTTGGCAGATAGCCGTTGGCAAAACCCTGCAGCACACGCATAAAGAACAGCTGCAGAGGGGATGTTACAATACTGCCTGCACTGTAGGCTAGAGTCAGCATCACAGATGATCTGATAGCCATAGACTTTTTGCCATGTATATCAGAGAGCTTACCCCACACCGGAGCCATGGTGCCGCCTATAAAAAAGCTTATGGCAAAAATTATAGAGCTCCACAGTGTAACATTGTCAGAGTTTGCACCTAATTCCAGCAGATACAGCGGCAAAAAAGGTACAATCATTGTATAACTTGATGCAGTAAACAGTATGCAGAAAGTATAAATATATAGCCTTGTAGTCCAGCTCATACGAACTATAAAAGTTGTTTTATGATGAGAGACGCTCTAAAGCGTTTAACCTTATTTAAAACTTTTTTAACCTGCTCTGGGTATTGCTCTTCAGACTCAAAATCACTTGCTTTGCTGATAGTATGTGTATGCTTTAATATAAACTGCTTTTCGTGACTGAATTTTTCCTGCATCAGATGATGAGGATCGTAGAGAATCAAACCGTTTTCCAGATCAAGAGCCCAGGCGCGAGGATTTAAATTGTTTCCTGTAATAATAGCGTAGTTTCTATCAATGTAAATACCTTTGAGGTGATAGGTATTGATGCCGTCTTTCCAGATATGCACCTTAAGCTGACCTGAGGCAATTTTATCTTCATACCTTCCGACAAATTCTCTTATATTCTGTTCATAGATATAAGGAACAGCTCCTACAACAGAAAATGGCTCATTTTCATGTATGAAAAAGTCATTGGCAGTTTTATCACCAACTACAAGGGTAATGTTTATACCACGATCAAGTGCATCCTCAATAGCTTTTAGTACAATCTTTGGAGGATTAAAATAGGGAGTACAGATAAAGGCCTCATGTCTTGCAGCTGATATCAGCCACAAGATAGAGCGGTTCAGGGCATTGTTGCGTTTGCCAAGACCGGCCAAAGGAGTAATGCCTATTTCATCCTTTTTAATTTTCTGATCTTTGATAACATACTGTGTTTTAGTCAGATGACGGCGCAGCTGACGTATTTCATCTCTTATATCCTTGGCATTTTTAACTTTGCCCTGTGAAAAATCCTGTACGGCAAAATTGATATGAAAAGCCGCTGTTGCATAGGTGCACATGGCATCAGCAAGACTCTGTGATCTTATCTCATGATAACGATCAAGGCGGTAGCGGCCTTTAGCCCCAAGGTAAACATCATTAATCGAGGCTCCTGTATAAATTACGGTATCATCAAAGACCATGCCCTTGGCATGCATGACGCCAAAGATTTCACGTCTTTTAACAGGAATGCCGTAAATTGCAGGAGGATGATTTATATTTTCAGCCATTCTATAGTAAAGCTCACAGTTGCCAGACTGTGGACCTTTACCTATAAGTCCACGCTGAGCTCTGTGAAAGTCCACATAGATTCTGATATGCAGTTTAGGATTTCTCTTTTGTGCCTCATACAGGGCATTTATGATTTCCTGACCTGTAGCATCGTCTTGCAGATACAGTATGGTCATTAAAATGCGATTCTGTGCATTTTTAATAAGCTCTAAAAGTCGCTCATGAAAATGACTAGGCTTTTCTAAAACATCATAATCTCTGGCCTTTACAGCAAGTCTTGGAAGCTGCATAAGTCTTGTTTGACTGTATAACGAATTTGGAAGAGCCTTTTTAAAAAACATATTTAATGCCTGATTTAATGTATATTTATTAAAGTATGTAGCCTATATGGCCTTACATGCCTCAGAGAGCCAGGTTATCTCTATGTCTGACATAGTGGTACCTGCTGTTTTTATCATGGTATATACTCGCTGATGATAGTTGTTAAGCCACTCTCTTTCTTTGGCCATGAGCATTTCACGCACAATTAGCCTTGAGTCAAAAGGTACCAGCGTCAGCGGGGCAAAACACAGCATATCAGTAAAGCCTGGAATATTGCACTGCTCAACAGCTACAAGATTCTCAAGACGAATACCGTATTCGCCTTCCTTGTAAAAGCCAGGCTCAATAGAGACCACCATACCTGCCTCAAGAGGTACTGTAGACTGCTTGGATGATATAACCTGCGGTCCTTCATGTACACATAATAAATGGCCTACACCATGTCCTGTGCCATGATCATAATCAAGACCAAGATCCCACAGCGGGCGTCTTGCTATGGCATCAAGCTGCAATCCTGATGTGCCCTTGGGGAAGATGGTGGTGCTAAGAGCAATATGGCACTTTAGCACAGTTGTGTACATCTGTTTGAATTCATCACTGACCTCAGGGCCTACCTGTACTGTTCTTGTAATATCGGTTGTACCCTCAAGATAGTGGGCGCCTGAATCTATAAGATAGGTTGCATCATCTCCAAGATATTTGATCTCAGATGCCTCGGCATGATTGTAGTGACACATGGCACCATTGGCACCTATGGCTGATATAGTATCAAATGATGGCTCAAGGTAGTCACCTTCTACCTTTCTAAAACCCTCGGCTCTGTCAGATAGCTCCTCTTCATTGATATCACCTACACGGCGTTTATAGCTTTCAATATCTATGTGGTTGTCAAGAGCGGTAATTTCATCAAGCCAGGCTAAAAAGCGGCACATGGCTATGCCGTCTTTGATATGGGCTTTGTGCTCTCCTGCAATTTCAATAGGGTTTTTACAGGCCTTTGGCAGTTCACACAGTCCAAGACCTTCAACCACATTGGCACCGCCTTCTAAAAGCTTTAACATCATATGGGCAGTGGTTGAGGCTGGATCTATATATACAGTACAGCTTGAGGAGCATAATCTTTCAAGCACATCATCAAATCTGCTCTCTGGGAATATATCCACATGTCCAAAGTGGTTTTCAAGCTCACCTTGTATATTGTCATCAAGATGATCCTCATCTATATACCACTCAAGAGCCTCATTGGAATAGGCTACAAGACGGCAGTTGATAACAGGCAGATTTTTTCTGTCGCGGCCTCTAATGTTAAGCAGCCAGCATATACTCTCAGGTGAGGTGATAATGGTGGCATCAAGACCAAGACGTCTTATTTCACGGGCCAGATTCTGTCTTTTGTGAAGACTTGGCATGCCATTGTACTCATCAGGGTAGATTTGTACTTTGGAAATAACTCTCTGCGGTCTGTCCTCCCAGATCAGATCGACAAGATTGCCGTTTATCTTGGCTAAAGTCAGATCATGCTCGTTAAGGCTTTTTTGGATCTTTAAAAAGCTTTTGTAGTTAATGCAGTTGGTATCTATACCAACAATGGCATTTTTAGGCAGTATCGCACCTAAATATGTAGCAATATCAAGTTCTTTGATATTAATGGTGTCATATATTTGAGTATCGACCTGCTTGGTGACCTGAACCTGATAGCGGCCGTCAACAAATACTGCAGCCTTACCCTGTATGGTAATGTCATTATCCTGCAGGTTTTTAAGAGTGATAGGCTCTTTTACTATATTGCTGTCTTTTTGTGTATTGACAATGCAGACAATACCGGCTGAGCCTGTAAATCCTGTCAGATATGCTATGCGCTGACAGTCATCAGTCAGATCGTGAGAGAGATATTCATCATCATGATTTAAAATCAGTGCATCAAGTTTTTTCTGATGCATGGAGTCGATTAAAAGAGACAGTCTCTCTGCATAGTTATCAGTTTCTATTTGTTCAGTCATATATAAAAAAATAAATGTTGTTTTGAGGCATTATATACGCAAGTTTTAATCTTTAAAAGTATTTAGAATTTATCTTAAGTATATAATTTTATTTAAGATCATATAGTTATAAATAATGCGTATATTTGCGTGAATAAAGGTCAGATTGTAACATGACTGACTGTGAAGATCGCATGTGCTATGAAAAATCAAAGTTTTTTTTGTTATTATAAATGCAGTATATATTAAACAGAATAAAGAGTGTCTTATGCAAAATCCTTTAAATAAAATAACAGGTCTGCCATCTTTTTCACAGGTTAAGCCTGAGCATATAAAAGAGGCCGTCAGCGCTGCCATTGAAAACTGCAAGAATACAGTTATTAGCACAGTGGATAAGAATCAGGATAATCCTACATGGGATAATGTCATAGCACCTATAGAGGAGGCTGATGATCGCTTTTCTAAAATATGGTCTGTAGTTTCCCATTTAAACAGTGTCATGAATACAGATGAGTTACGAGCAGCCTATGAAGAATGTCTGCCTATGATCTCTGACTATTCAACCTTTGTAGGTCAGTACAGGCCTCTTTATGATGTAATGGTCAAAATTAAAAATTCAGATGCCTTTGGACTTATGACCAAGGCACAGAGAAAGTCAGTAGAAAACAGCATACGTGACTTTGTGCTCACCGGTGTGGGGCTTGAGGAAAAGGCCCAAAAGAGATTTGGTGAAATCTCTCAAAAGCTGTCACTGCTGCAGTCTAAGTTTGCCAACAATGTGCTCGATGCCACCTATGATTATATAAAGCATGTCAGCGATAAAAATGAACTTGAGGGCTTACCTCAGGGGGTGCTGAATCTTGCATCTAGTGAAGCTAAAAAGCGCGATCTTGAAGGTTATGTATTTACCCTTGAGATGCCATCCTATCTGCCTCTTTTAACCTATGCCGATAACAGAGCATTAAGACAGGAGATGTATGAGGCCTATAATACCAGAGCCTCAGAGTTAGGCCCTAGTGCTAACAAGTTTGACAATACCTCAATTATTGATGAGATCTTAAAGCTGCGTCAGGAAGAGGCACAGATTTTAGGTTTTAAGAGCTATGCCCATCTGTCTTTAGCTACCAAGATGGCAAAGGAGCCTGAAGAGGTTATAGACTTTTTAACCGATCTTGCCGATAAGTCTTTAGCTCAGGGTAGGAAAGAAATTGAGGCTCTTGAGTGCTTTGCCAAAGAAAATGGCGTGGATAAGCTTGAGCCTTGGGATGTTGCCTATTACTCAGAGAAGTTAAGACAAAAAGAGTATGCCTACAATGCCGAAGAGCTGCGTCCTTATTTCCCTGTGGACAAAGTTATTCACGGCCTGTTTGAGTGTGCTCAGAGAGTATATTCGATAAGCTTTAGAAACCGCTTTGGTGTAGATACATGGCATGAGGATGTAGAGTGCTATGATGTCTATGATGAATTTGGCTCCAAGATTGGTACTTTCTATCTTGATTTATATGCAAGATCAGGTAAAAGAGGTGGCGCCTGGATGGATGAGTGTCAGAGCCGCCGCTATCGTATGGATGGTGCTCTGCAGCTGCCTGTTGCCTATCTGGTGTGCAATTTCACTCCTCCTATCAATGGCCGTCAGTCACAGCTGACACATGATGAGGTGGTTACACTATTCCATGAGTTTGGTCATGGCTTAAATCAGCTTTTAACCCGCATTGATATTGCAGATGTTTCAGGTATCAACGGTGTGCCTTGGGATGCTGTGGAGCTGCCAAGTCAGTTCAATGAAAACTTTGCCTGGGAAGAGGAGGTTTTATCATTCCTTTCATCCCATAGTACAACTCATGAGCCACTGCCAAAGGATAAACTTGAGTCACTTATCAAGGCTAAGAACTTCCATTCTGCCTTATCTATGTTGCGTCAGCTGACTTTTGCGCTGTTTGACTTTAGAATTCATTTTGAATACAAAGATGATGGAAAGTCCCATGTCTATGAAATTCTAAATGATGTTGTCTCAAAATATCAGGTAACTCCTCGTTATGACAACTCAAGATTCCCAAACAGCTTCAATCATATCTTTGCAGGTGGATATGCTGCAGGCTATTACAGCTATAAGTGGGCTGAGGTATTAGCTGCCGATGCTTTTGGCCGTTTTGAAGAGGACGGAATCTTCAACAAGGAGACAGGACTTGCCTTTAGAGATCATATTATGGCCTCGGGCGGTGCTGAAGATCCTATGGTTTCATTTACAGCCTTCAGAGGCAGAAAACCTAAGGTTGATGCTCTGCTTATAAAGAGCGGTATCAATTACAAATAATCAATAAGGATTAAAAAAGGGCAGCAATCATGCTGCTCTTTTTGTCTGTATTGTCTTTTGTATCTTAGGCAAAAAAAACGGTGATATGTAAATCACCGTATTTTTATCAGAGATATCTATGAGGCTTTAGTCTGCCTCTGATTTACAACAGGCACTAAAAGTGAAGTCAGGGCTGCTATAACCAGAATAAAGGCTACAGTAAGCATTGCATACCATATGCCATAGTTATCACCAATTGAGCCTATAACCGGGGCTATAAGGCCACCAAAGGAAATACCAAGACCTATAGTCAGACCTGTGGCCATGCCCACATGATTGCACAGAAGCTTTTGTCCTATAACCACAATAGGGGACATACCTGCATAATAGAATACTGACAGAGGTATAAGCATAAGCAGGGCTGCATAGATATTGTGTGTGTAGATAAAGATAAAAGCAAAAGGTATAGCTAAAAAAGAGCTCACTCTTACAATCTGTGTAAAGCCAAAACGATCTGCAAGAGGACCGCCAAAGAAGGTAGCAATAGCGCCGGCCATAGCAAAGATGGTTACAGATATGGTTGAGATTTTATCAGATACATCAAGTATGCTGATAAAGTACAGCGGTAAAAATGTTGTAAGAGAGAACATGGCAGCAGATCTAGCAAAGACGAGCAGAAGCAAAATAAAGGTGCCTGCATAATTCTCCTTGGCATCTCCGCTTTTAATTTTATTGATGCGTCTTATCTCTGCCTTTCTTGAGTAGACATTATACCTGCGTGATCTCATGGAGAAGATGATGGCCATAATGGCAGCAGGCAGCATAATCATGACCGAGGCAGACAGACCCATAAATGAATAGAACAGAGTAAAGTAGACAGGACCAATGGCATAACCTATATTGCCACCTACAGAGAAGATACTCATGCCCTTGCCTACATTTTTACCGGCAAAGACATTGGCCAGCTTGCCGGCACTTGGGTGGAATATAGCCACACCAAGACCGTTTACAGCTACGGCAATAATCATAAAGAGCATGCTGTCCATAAAGCCAAGGAACATAATACCTAAGGCAGCAATAAGCATACCTACAGTCATAATATATGGGCGTGGCTTTTTATCAGACAGATAGCCAGTTATAGGCTGAGCTATAGCATTTATGATAGTGGTGGCTGTAATAAGATAGGCTATATCTGCATATGAATTTAATTTGCCCTCCTGATACATAAAGGTCAATATGGCAGGCAGGGCGCCCTGGCACATGTCATCGGCCATGTGCCCAAACATAATCAGATAATTCTCTTTATAGCTTATTTTTTTATCGGCCATTTTGTGTAGGATCCGGAAGAACAACACCCTGCAGACCTACTAAAGGTGCACCTACTATAGAGCGTGTAGCCTTGTTGATATCAATGATTTTAATATCAATAGTATCGCCTAGTTTTAAAGCTACATTGCCATGAGCTGTAATGACGCCTATGGCACTCTTGAACTCTACATCATCCTTGGCTGTGGCAAAGGTTGAGGCAGGAATAAAGATAAAGGCACCATTGTCTATAAGTGTAGCTCTGACACCTGATCTCATAATATCAATAACTTCAGCTTTAAAGGCAGTACCGTTTTTAAAGTCATTGTACAGATAGTCAACATACAGCCAGTCTTTAACATCACGCTCAGCTGAACGGTTGAGGCGACGGGCCATATTCATTGAAGATAAAGTATCCTCATCAGGCATTTTTGGATGCTCTGATTTTAATAAAATAGATTTGATGAGACGATGGTTAATCATGTCTCCATATTTTCTGATAGGAGAGGTCCAGGTGGCATAGAACTGTGTGCCAAGGGCAAAGTGCGGACCTGGTTTGTTGGATATCTGAGAGTACTCCTGCAGACGTCTGATTCTGCCGTCTAGGTAGTTGTTGTTGTGCTCCATGGCAAAACGGCGTAGAGCTGAGAAGCCCTCAATGGTCTCAAGATCCTGCAGTGTCAGATCAGGTACATGCTCCTGCTCAAGTAACTCTGCAATCTCCTTCTTATATGAAAAATCAAAACCCTTGTGGATATTAAAGATACCAGAGCCTAGGGTTTGTGCCAGTATGGTTCCTGCTGCAATATTGGCAGTAATCATACTCTCCTCAACAATCTGATTGGCAATACGACGGGTATTAACCTCGATATGATCAAGAGCTCCATCCTCTGTCAGCACAAAGTCATAATCAGGTCTGTTTTTAAAGGTAGCACAGTGGGTACTTCTGTAGCTGTCTCTGGCTTTGGTAAATTCAATAAGATTATCAAGAACAGCCTTGATGGTAGGATCTGGATTGAATCTGCTGCTGTCACCATTTTCTATATAGTCAGAAACGTAGTTATAAATAAGCTTGCCCTGGGACTTGATATTGGCAAGAGAGAATACAGTTTTTTCACACTCTATGGTGCCATCTGCTGTAACTGGAATCTTGGCCACAATAGCGGCGCGTACCTCATTGTATTTAAGTGAGCACAGATCCTCACTCAAAGCACGCGGCAGCATAGGAATATCTCTGCCTGGCAGGTAAATGGAGAAGGCGCGTCTGGCTGATTCCTTATCAAGCTCACTATCCTCTGCAATATAGGCAGTAGGGTCGGCAATGGCAACATAAAGAATAAAGTTATCGCCATCCTTTTGAATATACAGAGCATCATCCATATCCAGAGTTTTTTCACTGTCTATGGTGACAAAAGGTAATGCGGTTAAATCTTCTCTTTCAAGCTCATTGGCATTGAATGTAAATTCCTTGTCGGACTCTGGGGCATATAAAGGCAGATCAAGACGGCGCAGTGATACAGTCCATGGGGCTTTTGGATCATCAGCTGTGGTTATAAATTCTTTGACTATAGCCTTAAAGCCTTTTTTCTCCATGGCATGAGAGGTTAAAGAACATATAAGCCAGTCGCCATGTTCAATCTTCTGATTCTTATTCTTTCTTTTATCTTCACATACAATAAAATTCTTGATGGTAGGGCTATCTACAGTTACATACATTTTGCCCTGATTGAATGAGGCTCTGCCCACAAAGCGCTTTAGTACAGGCTCAACAAGTTTTTCAGGTACAGCCTGACTTTTTCCTTTGTCATCAGTCTCAATCACAGCAGAGATCTTATCGCCATGCATTAAGGATCGCATGTTATTAGGGGTTATAAAAAATGATTCTCTGTCAGAGGTTTCTAAAAAGCCAAAGCCCCTGTCAGTGCTTTTAACAATACCTTCTTTTTTAACTTTTTCACTATCAAATTTCTGTTTTAAAGCACGTAAGGCTGGATCATCTAATAACATAAATACCCCCATTTGAAATTACGCGTCAATTATACATGTTTTAAGGCTAAAAATTGATGTGTAAATTGTCTCTACCCTATAAACAAATTTTTATCTTGCTTTGATCCTGTGCACCACTCAGGATCTTTTCCCTTCCTATAACTTCTATTTAATACCCAAGCTGATTGGTGCAGACTATAAGCACATAATTAAGCGAGGGTTACTTATGACAATTAAAACCAGATGTTCTACCAGCAAAAGACCAGACTGTCTATATTTTATTCTTCATCGCTTTATAGAGTACTGCGTCTCATGCATGAGAAATAAGCAACGTATAGTCAGAGTCCGTTTCTATAACTATCTAAGAGATCAAAAGCTCTTCACTGTAGGTAAGGCTCCAACCTGGATGGATAAACTCTATTACAGGCATGAGGAGTTCATTATTAAAACAACTGATGCTGTGTATGCAGGTCTGCTAGGACCTGTAGAGTTTGAGCAGGCTATAAAAGAGTACATTAGTATTTATCTTGGAGTAGATATGGATGAGATTAATAAGGCGCAGGCTGTAACTGTTATAGATAACTCAGACTTTAACAGCTACATGATAAAGAAACCAAAAAACAGGCTGCCAGTTATTACTACAGCTACATCTGAGAGTTCAGGATCGGATGGCTATATTGCATGCTGCGATTCTAAATCTGCCCCTCTAGGCACTAATAAGAGTACAGCAGATGCATCTCTTGAGATAAGCATAGGATCTTTTGATTTTAGGATTAAAAATAAAGATGGAGCCTCACTTTTTTGTGACGTGGTAACTATGATGCGCACCGGAGGGTTACTGAAATGAGATTTTTTGAAACTGGGGAAATATATTATTGCTCTGCGCCTGTAGACTGGCGTATGAGGATGAGATCTTTAAGCTCATATTCATCAGCTCTGCTTGGCATCAATATAAGGGATAAAGACTGCTATGTCATATTTCGCAACAGACATGGCAATGCCCTTAGAGCTCTGCACTACAGACAGGGGCAGATGATGATGCTTGAGGCAGCACTCGATGAGGACAGGGCCAAATATCCTATGGTCAGAATAGAAAATGGCAAAGCAGTATTCACTCTAAGCCGAGAGGAGCTGGCCTGTCTCTTTAATCGAGGTGTTGGTGCTGTTACTACCTCGAGGTAGCAACAGCTGCCTATGCTCTATTCTGTCTTAAGCTCAAATGTGCGCGCTGCACATTCAGGGCTCAGCCACGGTATCAGATGCGCTGGCAACTCAATATCAGCATAGAGCTCAGGTTTGTTGTAGTCATCTCTATTGCTTTTCGGGTTCGATTTAAGCTCTCTGGCATTAAATGCAGCTACACGAGCTTTAGTAACTCCCTGAATCATGACATAAGATGCCACATTCTGCAGAAATTTTATTGGATCAGATATACCACAGCGGTTTATAGTATGCACACAACTGAGTATTCTGCTGATAGCAACACCACTGTCATGGGAATGAATAAAGAGTTTGGCATTACGGGCTGCTGCTACAGATTTAGCACAATGCTCAGCCTCCATGCTTGTAGTATCAAGCATGCCATGCTCGATAAAAGCATTAAACTCCTGGGCATTGTTCATAAAATACACCACAGGTGTAGAAACATTGCTGATACGCTGAGCCTTTTCATAGCGTTTCTTTTTCTTTACTGCATAGACTGTGGCAAGACTGGTAAAGAGTGTATTCACATCCTGCATCAGCTCTTTACTGTATGTATTACGGTAGCGCTGTCTTATAGAGGAATAATCAGAGCCCTGATCTTTAGTCTGTATATATTCATTGTAGGCACATTTTTCTACATCAAACACCTGTTTGAGTTTGCCATAAATAATGTGCAGTACCAGCATAGCCTGGTTTTCATCCTGCAGGTCATAGCCATTCTTTTCTATATTTTCAAAGACACTGTCAATATCAATAGCTTTACATGTAGCAGTGTTGTAATAAAGCTCAATACTGCGTCTTATCTTGGTCATAAGATGACCAAGACAGGACTGATGTCTGATATTGTTATCCTGAGCAAATGTACCATATGTGGCAAATGCATCTGTAGTAATGCCGGATAATGCAGAGTCACAACCTATGAACTGCTGTATAAAATCCTTTGTTTTAGAGCGTGAACCTGACGGACCAAAAAGAATAAGTGGAGCATCAGGTAGAGAGCTGCAGGCTATAGGCACATATTCAGTGGTAGCGCCTTTACCTTTTATAACATGGGTAAACTTGGTCTCATCAAATTGCAGAGTATTACACTTGCACAGCTCCTGTGTAATAGCCTTTTCAAGCGGAATGAGCAGATATGAGAATGTAATAAGGCTGGAGTATAAAGTACTGTTTCCAAGCTGCATACCTTTGACAAAGGCCTTTTTAAAGCTGTTGACAGCAAAACCCATAGACATCATAAGGGCCATGAGAGTTATTACATTCATGCTAATAGAGCGACCTGGTAGCAAAGGCAGTGCTCCTGTGTATATGGTATCAATAAAGCCACAGGTCTTGCATTCAGCTTTCACCACAGGGGTTACTATCTTATACACACCATTATTCTTATCTACAAAACCAGTGGCGGCCAGACTGTCTAAAATCTCTGAGGCGTCTTTATTGATAACCTCAATATTGGTCGAGCCACAGTTAGGACAGATACGATCTTTTAAAATCTCCTCAACAGATTTTGCGCTCTTGTCTTCAACTGTATTTAGGTTGCTGGCTTTGCTCTTTTGTTTGCCATTGCTCTTACCACTCCTTGCAGGTGGGCAAGGTGTCTTATGCTCCCTGGACATGGCAGAGGCAAGCTCATTATTGCTATTAACAAGCTTATTAAATCTATTAATACCATTAACGATAGAGTTTTTGGTATCCATAATCTTTTTAGATATAGCAAGACCTTTAGCCTTTTCAGACTCAACCTGCTCATGTATCTGCTCTTTTGCAGGTAATGAATCAGAATACTCATCTCCATCGGCAGCATTGGCATGCATATCTCCTGTAGAGGCCACATTTGCTTTTACATCATCTCCTGATGCAGAGCTGGAGGCAGTTGGTTTGATTTTAGGAACAGCAAAGAACTTATGTGCAAATAAAAATTCTTTTAATTCTGCATTGCTTGTCACCAGCTCACATAAGATTTGGAAAAGCTCAATTAAAAGCTCAGAGTTATCGCTGACACCACAGATTCTGTCGTACACATGTGCAGGAGCAACAACAGCAAGTTGCTTGACAAGAGCGTGGACAGAGGCTCTGTTAATCATTAGGTATCTAGGAATGTCATTTTTCAGTATGTGGTATTCCTGATTCATCTGCTGGATCTGCAACTCCTGCTCTTTATTTTTCTGCTTGGTTTTTTCAAGCTCTTTTTGAAGAAGTTGTATCTGAAGTTTGAGCTCTTGCTCTACTGCTTTTGACATGACATAATCCCTTTAAAACTATGCTCTAATTATACCATACAACAGGTGTAAAAACCCTTTATTTTTTCTATATATTTCCTTATATATCAAGCAGTTACATGCAAAATCTAGCATCAAAAACATGCAAAATCAGCCTCAAAAAATGATAATAATATGACTACTTAAGTAAAATAAAGGATAACAGAAATGCCATACTGAAATGCCACATAAGTCCAATGATGAGTGGGGGTGATTTAACCCCCATCAATCTGGCGTTTCATGAGGCTATGAGGTAACAATGGCAGATTTGATGGATTTTATCCTTTGAAGGGGCGGAAGATTAGGTACGTCTGACAGATGGGGGTGGATTCACCCCCCCCCTATACTCATTTGGCATAGACAGCGGCGCAATCAAAAATATTTTTTCTGGGGCTTCGCCCCAGACCCCAGACACCTAAAGGTGTAAGACCATGGTTTTAAGTGATGTCGGCTTATTGTCTTTTATATTTTTGAGTTTGTTTATAGGGTAGAGACTGTAAATTTATTAAAGGTAAATCTATGCCTTAGATATTATGGCAGGAGGTATGGGTATTATGCCAGGTATTTTATCTAATACCTGACAGTCTACTACTCTATATTTTTTCTTTGTACAGATAATAAGGTTATGTCGCTTTCAATAGCCTTAGAGCCTTTGAATTTCATCAGATCCACAATAATATCGTACAGAAGCTGTGAAGGGTCTGCAGTGTAGCTGGCAATAGCTTTGCTGTACAGGCGCTCACTGCCGTACTGTGTATTATTGTCATCAGTCTGTGTAATAAGACTCTCTGACAGAAAGATCATGCACTGACCGTAAATCAGTTTGCCTTTTTGCTCTTTGTACTCTACATCATAAAGAGAGCCAAGAGCAGGATCTATATCTGCTGTTGCCAGGGTGGCAGGTTCATTAGAGATGATGACTGGATTTATATGACCTGCATTGGCGCAGATATAATTACCTGTCTTTTCGTTGAGTATGCTTATATACAGATTTACCTGCAGGTTCTCCTGACTGTTGGCTGTAAGCTCATTGTTTATAAAACCAAGCACCCTGTTTGGCAGCATACCGTTTAATAAAAGAGCTTTGGCCATGGTATTTACCATAGTCATGACATAACTCTTTACATAGGCATCTTCGGTCTTGACGCTACCTATGATAAAGGAGAGATTATTTTCATCAATACGCAGTGTGTTATAAAAATTACTTGTAGAGCTACAGCCGTTTAAAAGATAGGAGCTTATGTCCATATACTTTGATGACGGAATGGTCTTTTCATTTGGCAGATTGTTCTTTTGAATAAGCTTTATAAACTCATCTTTATTATCAAGAACAATTTTTTCACTGTGCTCAAGCTCTTTTTTAGATTTGTACTGATCAAAGGCTGAGAGCAGCATGCCTATGGTTATGGCTGTCTGTTTGAATTCAGGTGCCACATCATTGTTCAATGAGCCGTCATGATAGGCATTGTAATTTTTTTTAAGAGAAGCAATATGATCGTTGAATTTCTCTATATGCCTGTTTATATCAAGACTTACAGCGGTATTGACGATAGGAACTAGCAGGAATGTTATAAAGGCCACCAGCGGCGGGATAATAAAGTATATATAGTCAAAACTCAATGATGATATATATGACTCATCACACAGGCTGACAAGATAATAGTCTCTGCCATCAAGTTTGCTTGAGGTTGCAAGATAGTTTTCAGCTGCAATATTGATGGAGCTATTGTTGATAGAGCCATCCTTGAGAGCTGTAAAGTACTTTTCATCAAGCTCAACCTCACTTAGGTTCTTGCTTGAGGTTAAGGTTTTGCCGTCTTTTGCATTTATAACAAGAAATTCAAAGCCTGATGACTCTTTGAGCTCATTGAACAGATTTCTTAAAAAGGTAATATGCTTTCTGTCGGTAATAAGCTCTTTTTCCAGATTGGTTATATCTTTGATAAATACAAAGTTGTACTGACTTGAGTTGGTAAAGACAACAGACAGAAACTGCTTGTCATCGGTATTGAGTATATAGTAGTCCTTGACGTCGCTCTCATCGCTAAATTTTGAGGTTTTGGCATTAGTCAGACTTTTGTTTAATGGATCAAAAATAATCTTTGAGCCATTGGCAATTAAAAAATCATAGCCTATGGCATTGAGATTCTTCTGGAAGATCTTAAGCTTATATATGAGTCTTGAATCATTTTCAATAAAGCGCTTGTCATTATCTGCAGCTGTTTTTTCCTCAGCTCCATTCTGAGTCTGATCGCTGTTCTCCTGATTTGCCTCTTCTCTTTTGTTCTGTTCCTGCTGCAAGGTTATGATGTTGTTGAGATTGGCATTTAAGGCAAAGGCCTGCTCCTTTAGCAGATCTTTATAGGTGCTACGGGTTAGATTGAAGTTCTTTTCACAGCTTTGCACATGATCTCTGAAGGCAAAGTTGATGACATTTAACAGCTCGGCTTGATAGGTCTCAACGTAATCGGTATTTTTATGCCTGTTATATAGAAACAATGAGCATACAGACAAAAAGGAAAGTGCAAAAACTAAAGAAACACAAAAAAATCTGATATGCTTTCTGTACTTCATACAAGCCTTAAAAATCTAAGAAAATTAATGAATTATTCTAACATAGAGGCATATAGATACTAATTATTTACAGTTATTTTTATATAGTAATATATGCAAAGTCACATTTTAAGTCTGTACAAATGTAAACATTTTACAGACGAAAATGTCAGTGACTGATTATAACGGCGAAAAATACTCCTGACAGCACGATATATAGATAAAAAAGCTCAAGATTTTACATTTTTGCTACAAATATTTAAAATATGGCATCTGAAAATATTGAGGTGCACATGTTAAAGCATTGGATTTCTGAGGCACGTCCGCGCACACTGCTGCTGGCTCTTACCAACTGTGCTGTAGGCTGCGGTCTTGGCTTCTATTATGGTGCCGTAAATTTATATAATCTTATTGTCGCACTGCTGATTATCATAACAGGAGTGCTACTGCAGATTATAGCCAATCTGGCCAACGATTACGGTGATGCCTATAAAAATGCAGACAGAGCTACAAGACAGGGACCTATTCGTGGCGTTATGACAGGCGCCATATCTTTAATGGACCTGAAAAAGGCCATGACCTATACCATTATACTAGCAAGTATAACCGGAACGGCCTGTGCCATGATGTCACTGTACAATAATGTAACTATGCTTTCAGTCTTTTTATTTATAGGCATGATAGCTATAGTTGCTGCTATCGGCTACACTGTGGGCATGGCCTATGGATATAAGTCATTGGGTGATGTATCTGTTTTTATCTTCTTTGGTCTGGCCGCAGTTATAGCCCCTCAGGTTATGATTGCCAATATCAGCGGTGGGGGTATAGAAATATATCCTGACAGCTGGTTTTTAGCCGTAAGTGTGGGCATGGGCTCTGTTATGGTGTTGCATGTTGCCAATATGCGCGATATTCAGGAAGACAAGATCACAGGTAAAAGAACGATAGCCTCAAGACTTGGTCCTAAGTTTTCAGCCTATTGTCATATAGTCTTTTTTATAGTCGCCGCTCTGACTTCATTTGCAGGCTGCTATATCTCTCACAAAGGCTGGCAGATTTCCATTCTGACCATTTCACTGTTTCCTCTTCTTGCCTCTGTTACACGCGTTTTAAAGTATGCAACAGATTCAAAGAAGATTGCCAAGGAATTAAAATACACTCTGCTTGGTGTATCAATTCATAATGTGGCCTGGCTTGTGGTTCTGATTGTAGATTTCTGGTTCTACTTCTAATTTATTAAAAACAGCAGAGTCTATCTGCTGTTTTTAAACTCCTATCTGATATTCCCACTTTAAAAGCCCATATCAAAACCTATAATCATCTTTTTAAGTACTATCCTGTCTTGTAACAAAGTGTCTTTTGCTATATGTAAAAAGGTAGTGACAGGAATTCAGAGCTGATGCTTTAAATGGCAGACAGAATAATCATATCAGGGATTAAAGTACTATGTATATTGAACATGTGGCTATGCATGTAAAAGATCCTGAGGCAGCAAGAGCATTTTTTGTCACATATCGCTTTTGCTCTTGGCTCACAAGATGCTGTAGATAGGATGACCAAGAGGCTTAAAGATGATGGTTTTGAGGTTATTTCAGGACCTAGGGTGACAGGTGATGGCTACTATGAAAGTGCCATCACCATAATTGAGGGTAATACCATTGAGCTTACTGTCTAATCTATTTTCTCCAGAAGATTGAAGTCATACATAAAATTACAGGAATAATCTCAAGACGGCCTAAAATCATATCAAAGGCAAAGATAAGATACAGAGGATCACTAAGACCTGCAAAATTACCTGCAGGGGTAAGAGTTGGGCCCATAGCTGGTCCTACATTTGACAGACAGGTCATTGAGGCAGAAAAGCTATCTGAGAGAGTTAAGCCAAGGCTTGTAGCTGCAAAGCTTGATATGAGCAACGCCAGAATATAGGCCACAAAGTAGGTGATTATAGAGCGCAGAGTATCTGAACCTACAATGTTTGAGTTAAAGCGCGGCATGCTGACACTGTGAGGGTGCAGACTTTTAAAGAGCTGAGCTTTGAACATGGACATGGCCACCACCAGTCTGAAGACTTTGATACCGCCAGAGGTGGAGCTTGAACAGCCTCCTATTGCCAGAATAATGAAAAAGACAAAGGAGGCTGTTTCATTCCATGAGGCAAAATCCTCAAGAGCAAATCCTGAAGTTGAGATTACAGATACAATATTAAACAGAGCCACTCTGAAGGCTTTTTCAAAATCATAATCGTTTTGAAAGAATAAAGTGGCTGTGACTACGGCAGTACAGACAGCTATTATTTTAATAAAGGCACGTACCTGCTGATCTTTATAAAGTAAGGATAAATTGCCAGAGATGGCTGCCAGTATCAAAAGAAAAGGCAGAGATCCTATAATCATAAAGACAATGGCAGTATAGTGCACTGCAGGTGGCATAAAAGTCATAGATTCATCAAGAATCATCATGCCGCCTGTAGATACTGTAGATAAGGCAGAGGTTATAGCAAGAAAGAAGTCAAGGCCGCCTAGCATATAGCATATAGTGCATGCTATAAGTAAAAACAGATACAGGGCCAGAAAATAAAAGGCCATGGTTTTAATGTGCGGTGTCAGCTTGGCACTGATATCAAAAGATGTTGATTCTGTTTTAAATATGTTCATACCGCCAGAGGCTACATTTGGCAGTACAGCAACAGCAATAACCACGAAGCCCAGACCTCCTAGATATTGCAGCATTGATCGCCACAATAATATGGAAGGAGGTCTGATATTAAGATGATTGATGGCAGTGGCGCCTGTGGTTGACAGGCCAGAGGCTGCCTCAAAGAGAGATTCACAGTAGCTTATATCATCTAGCATGATCCAGAATGGAATAGCCGAGAGCATGGTTATTGAAAACCATAAAGATGCTGTAAATAAAAACATTTCGCGCAGGGTTATAGTAAGCTTGTGACCTCGTGAGTAGATACGTAGCAGATAAAATATAGCTACAGAAAGACCTGTAACGGAAAAAAAGCCAAAAGCTCCTGGTGTACTGTTCACTACAGCAACAGTTGCAGGAATCATGGCAATAATTCCGGTAAATAAAATAGCAGGACCTAACAGTCTTGCTACTGTTTTTAAGCTTACTACCATTTTGGAATCCAGAAAGATCTTGGTCGAATCAGTTTAACGAGCTGTCGCATATGCTTATGATCATGCAGATAAGCCACAACTCTGTCGCCATCTTCAAATCTGTAGTTGTCATCTACAACATGGACAACCTTGTTTCTAAGCACCAGGCCCAGGGTAACGCCAGGAGGCAGATTGATATCATTGACACCTTTGCCTACAACTTTTGAGGTAACCTTGCTACCCTGAATTAAAAGCTCAATACCCTCAGATTTGCCCTGTCTGAACAGACTCATGCGCTCCACGCCCTCTTGTCTTATATGGGAGAGAATTGCAGAAATAATAGCCTCGCGTGGTGAGATAATAATATCAATTTCACGGCCAGGACCTTTAGCCAGCTCATGGAAGTTTTCATTTCTGATAACAGCAATGGTCTTGACCTTGTTGCGTCTTGAGAGCATAAGAGCCGAGATGATATTGGTTTCATCTGAAAGATCTGCTGCAATAAATCTGTCTGACTTATCTATATGCTCCTCTGCTATAAAATCAAGATTAGTAGGGTCGGCACAATAGACCTCAACTGAGGTGTCATGTAGTTTGTCAGCAGTCTTTGATGAGCGCTGCATGTCAGGTTCAATAAGCTTTACCTTATATTTGCTAGAGAGCAGGCGGGCCAGTTCATCAGCTGTATGCGAGCCACCTGCAATGGTAATGTACTTGCCTGTAGGCTCAAGAGGAATAAGAGCAGAGAGCAGTGACATGGCTCTGACACGCTCACAGCAGAAAAAGACTATATCTGAAGGAGCCAGCACCTCATTGTCATAATCTTTGATAAGCTCATTGTTTCTATAGACTGCCATAATCTTGGCTTTACTCTCAAGCTCATAGATTTTATTGATGCTATGACCTATAAGCTTGCCACCTTTGGCACATCTTGCTGATGCAATAATAATTCTGTCATCGCAGAATGAACCTACAGCTGTGGTGCCAGGCAGCTCCAGCAGATCCAGTATAAGCTCTGAGGTAATATGCTCTGGGGATATAACATGATCAATAGGTATGGCATGTGAGCCGAAAATCTCATCCGCTTCAATCAGATAGTCTGGAGATCTGATTCTTGCAATTTTACGAGGCACTCTGAATAAAGATGCGGCAATGGAGCAGGCTGCAATATTCATCTCATCTTCAGGAGTGGTGGCCACTAAAAGCTCGGCATTTTCAGCGCCGGCCTTGCGCAGCACAGAAGGCCATGAAGGCACTCCCTGCACCACACGCAGATCAAGACGGTTACCTATCTGTGCCATGGTTTCAGATGGATTGTCCACCAGTGTTACAGCATGTCCGCCAGATACAAGATATTCTGCAAGTTCAATACCTGCAGAGGTTGCACCTATAATGATGATATTCATAGATAATCATGCGCACAAACCTCTGCCCAAAGGCAGATGAGGAAGCGCCGTCCTCCATTTAAAATCAGTTTAAAAAGATCCTGTTTAGAGGCTCTGCTTTAGTACAGAGCCTGTCTTTAGATCTTGGTTACCCTGGCATAGAAAAAGCCATCTCCGCCATGAGCTGATGGCAGAACCTGCTTATAGTCGCACTCTGTATCATCAAAAGACACAGGTACAAACCTGGCATTATCATGGCCTTTGACAAAGTCTTTAATCTGCTCTTCATTTTCACACTTTAATATAGAGCAGGTGGTATAGAGCAATATGCCGCCGGTTTTGAGCTTCTTAAAGGCCTCGTTTAGGATATCCTTTTGAATCTGACATAAAGATTCAATATCCTTGTCGCGGCGCAGCCACTTGATATCAGGATGACGGCGTATAACGCCAGTGCCTGAACATGGGGCATCAACTAAGATACGATCAAAGCTTTCATCCTCAAAGGAGCTTAAATCCTTGGCATCCATAACCTTAAGTTCAGCCTTGAGCTTTAATCTGTCTAAAGTCTGCTGTGTACTCTTAAGGCGACTCTCATCAATATCAATGGCTGTAAGGTTAATATTTTTACCAAGGGAGAGAATATGGGCACTTTTGCCGCCAGGAGCTGCACAGGTATCTAAAACCTTAAGGTTGTCGCTTATATTTAAAAGCGGAGCGGCAAGCTGTGCTGAGAGATCCTGAATAGTTACCATGCCTTCTTTAAACAGAGGTATGGCATCGTGCGGCAATGGCTGTAAAATCTCCACGCATGAGCTGCTATAGCGATTTAGTGCATAATCAATATCATGCCTGTCAAGTTCCTTTAGATAGTCCTCAAGACTGATTCTATCTGTAAGAACACGTAAAAATAAAGGCGCATGCTCATTTGAATTTATAAGTATGTCCTTGGTTTTATCTCCATAGTCTGCGCTTATGCGTTTGTATAGCCAGTCAGGAAATGAAAACTCAACAGCATCATCCAAAGAGTGAGTCAGTGCACCGCCTTCACGTAAAAATCTGCGCAGTATGGCATTGACCATGGATACAAAGGAGCGTACCTGACATAAAGCGCAGGCACTTACTGTGGCAGAGACCACAGCATGTGGCGGAGTGCGCATGAAAATAAGCTGATACATGGCACATAAAAGCAGACTCTTTACCACGCTGTGGCGCTTTTGAATCTTATGCTCAAGCAGTGGCTCTAAACTTTTATTTAAAAGTCTTCTGTGGCGCAGTGTGCCATAGACAATTTCAGAGACAAAGGCTTTATCTCTGTCATCAAGCTCAAGCTTCATACAGAAATGGGCAAAAGCCGTATTAAAAGACTGGCCGTTTTCTATGGCATTAACAATAAAAGCGGCACAGGCACGACTCTGCGCGCCTGTTTTGGCAGTTACTTTATTTTTACTCTCAGATCTTTTAAAAAACTTACTCAAAACGTGCTCCAACCTTTATAAGATCACTCTTGCCTCTGGCATAGTCAGCAGCATTGGTGCGGCCTTTTCCCGGCGCCTGCAGTGTAATAATTCTTATACAAAAGTCCTGTGTATTGACTAAAATTCCACTCTTGTCTACAGCATGTATGGTGCCTGGGGCGCCTTGTGATCTTATATCACTTATCTGTACTTCAAAGAGTTTAAATACAATATCTGCAAGTTTGGTATAGGCTACAGGCCATGGAATAAAGCCTCTTACCTTAAGATCTATCTGTGATGCTGTATCATTAAAATCTATATGTGCCTCAGCCTTGGTCAGTTTGGCAGCATAGGTTACAAGACTCTCATCCTGACTTAGTGGCTCAATAAGACCGTCACACAGCTTATCAAGATTTTCAATAAGAGTGGCGGCGCCAAGGTGAGCAAGCTTTTCAAACAATGATAGTGAAGTATCATCACTTTGTATTTTAAGCTGCTTTTTAACAAAGACAGGACCAGCATCTAAAGCCTTGACAATACGCATGAGACTAACGCCTGCATATTCATCGCCATTTAACAGGGAGCGCTGAATAGGGGCGGCACCTCGCAGTGATGGCAGCAGTGAGCCGTGTACATTGACACAGCCATGCACAGGAGCATCAAGCACACTCTGCGGCAGCAAAAGACCATAGGCCACAACAATGGCTAGATCGGCTTTGTGAGCCTGAAAAGCTGCAACATCGGCTTCATCTTTAAAGTTTTCAGGGGTATATACCTCAAGGCCATGCTCAAGAGCAAGCTGCTTGACTGGAGTTGGGGTCAGTTTGTTGCCACGTCCTGATGGTCTGTCTGGCTGTGTGTAAACAGCCACAGGTCTTATATTGTTATCAAGCAGAGCCTGTAGATGGACTGCAGCAAACTCAGGAGTACCTGCAAAAATAATTCTTTTATTCTCAAGCATATTACTGTGATTTAAACTTCTTTAATTTCTTGTATTTTCTAAGCACAATATTGCGCTTTAAAGGAGAGAGGTAATCTATAAAGAGTTTGCCATCAAGATGGTCAAGCTCATGCTGTATACATACAGCATGCAGACCTTCTGCCTCTATGGTATGCTCCACTCCGTCAAGATCAAAGTATTTGGCTTTAACTCTGTTAAAACGGGTAATGGAGGCATTGTATTCTGGTACTGACAGACAGCCTTCTGATGATTCCATCTCCTCTTCTTTTTCTATGATTTGAGGATTGACCATAACTATCTGATTATGGCCCTGTTCGCCATCTTCATCCTTTGGTACATCCATTACCACAATACGCCTGCTGTCTCCCACCTGCGGAGCAGCAAGACCAAGACCATTGTCATCATACATGGTATCGAACATGTCCTGAGCAAGAGTTTTTAGCTCATCATTAAATTCAGTAACTTGCTTACACTTAACTCTTAGTCTCTCATCGGGAAAGACCACGACATCTAATATTGCCATTTAGTACCTCTAATTTTATATTTCTTAAATTTTATCATGCAAAAGCTTAAAATGTCATATTTATGATTGTCCAAACAGTTTCAGGCACAGATGACAAATGAGTGATAATTCAGAAGAGACAGAGCTGTCTTTAAACGATGGAGATAACTGCCCTTTATGTTCAGGAACGCTTATGCTGCGTCATTCAAGCCGCGGCGATTTTTTAGGCTGCTCCAATTTCCCTTTATGCGATTTTAAAGCCTATGGTGTTGCAAGACATGCAGTAAAGACACTTTTGAGCGTTGAGAAAAAATGTCCTGTCTGCGGCAGTGCACTTGAGGTTAAAAAGGGTCGTTTTGGTATTTTTATAGGTTGCTCTGACTATCCTGCCTGTCATTACATTGTGGCCGATGACAAGGAAGAGGAGATTGACTGTCCTGTGTGTAAAAAGGGCAGTATTGTAAAAAGACGCAACAGCAGAGGCAGAGCCTTTTATGCCTGTGATAACTTCCCCGAGTGCAAGTTTTCTTTAGGTGGCAGGCCTGTAATTAAAAGCTGCAAGATTTGCTCCTTTCCTTTGATGTTTGAAAAATCAGGCAAAAACGGGGTTAAGGAAGTCTGTGGCAATGAGCTGTGCTCATCGCGCAGAAAAAGACGGGTGCGCAGGGTTGACGATGAAGTGTTTTAGCACAATATAGTGAATACTTTTTGCATATGTTAAAATTTTATTTATTTTTTTCTTAGGTGATATTTATGTCAGAGCGTTTTGTTGCAATTATTATGGGTTCAGATTCAGATCTGCCTTTAGTTAAAAATACAATTGATATCTTAAAGGGTTTTAATATCAAAACCGAGGTAAGAGTAGCCTCTGCCCACCGTACCCCTGATGTTGTAGCCTCATATGTAACCGAGGCTCAGGAACGCGGCTGTCAGGTCTTTATCTGTGCTGCAGGTCTTGCCGCTCACCTAGCCGGAGCAGTAGCTGCAAGAACTATAAGACCTGTTATTGGTATTCCTGTAGACGGCGGTCCTTTAAACGGTGTTGATGCTCTGTACTCAACAGTCATGATGCCAGGTGGCATACCTGTAGCCACTGTTGCTGTAGGTAAGGCCGGTGCCAAGAATGCAGCCTACCTTGCAGCTCAGATTATGGCTGTATCTGACAAGGAGCTTGAAGCTTTAGTTCTTGCCGACAGACAGAAGGCAGCAGCTGAGGTTATGCAAAAGGATAAGGATCTGCAGGCTGCACTGTAATGTCAGATAATGCAATTGATCTGAAGATAAGACGCTGCGCAGACATACTGCGCAGTGGCGGTGTCGTGGTATGTCCAACCGAGGGCATATATGGTTTAAGCGCCGCTGCAGATCATGATGATGCCATCTTACGTATCATCGATATTAAAAGACGCGATCCCAACAAGGGGCTGATTATGGTTGGCTCAAGTTTTGAGATGGTACGTAAATATATAGATGTAAGTGCCATTGCACCAGATACCTTCAGGCAGATGCTCTGTACATGGCCAGGCCACCATACCTGGGTAGTACCATGCACCTCACTAGTTTCACTGCATCTTACCGGCAACAGAAAAACCATAGCAGTAAGGGTCAGTCCTTTTAATATACTGCAAAGACTGTGTGAGTATACACAATCCCCTTTAGTATCCACCTCGGCCAATATATCAGGCAGCAGTCCTATTGATAATATAGGCGCATTGCATGATACCTTTGGCGATCTTGTTGATTATATTCTTGATGAGCCATGCGCAGGAGCCAAAAAACCTAGCACCATACATGACTCACTAAGCGGAAGAATTTTAAGACCATAGGCAGGTAATAGTATGTCTTTTCAATATGCAGTGTTTGGCAACCCTGTAGAGCACTCGCTATCTCCTTTAATTCATGAGTTCTTTGCCAAAGATACACAGCAGCAGATGCATTATGGCACAGTGCTGGTAGAGGGCAGTTTTGAAGATAGTGCCAATATTTTCTTTGAGGAGGGGCTTGGATGCAATATTACTGTGCCTTTTAAGCAGGAGGCCTACAGATATGCCACACAGCTCTCGCACAGAGCTGAGATTTCAGGTGCGGTAAATACCTTAAAAAAACTTGATTACAACTGCTTTTATGGTGACAACACAGACGGTGACGGCCTGGTTCTGGATTTAAAACGCAAAGGTATTGAGTTTAAAGGCAAAAAGGTGCTGATTATAGGAGCAGGAGGTGCCACAAGAGGCATTATAGCCCCTATAGCAGATATGGAAGTTGACAGTGTGACTGTAGTATCAAGAACCTTTGCAAAGACATTGGATCTTGTTGAGTCCATGAATATTAAAAACCTCAAAGCTATAAGCTTTGAGAGAATTAATGAGCAGGATAAGGAGTATGATCTTATCCTCAACGCCAGCTCATCATCTTTACAGGGAGTACTGCCAGATCTTAAGGATGATATTTTAAAAAAAGCTTTTTGTGTCTATGATCTTATGTACAGTAAAAGCGGTGAGACGGTCTTTACAAAAAAGGCTCACGAGCTTGGTGTAAAGGCCACCTATGACGGTCTTGGCATGCTTATCTGTCAGGCAGCTTTAAGCTTTGAGATCTGGCGTGGAGTCAGACCTGATATAGACAAAGCCTACAGTTATATCCTTGGTGTTCTTGGCAGAGATAATCATGCTTGATATTAGTGTGGATACAGACAGTAAAACCTATACACTGTATTTAAAATTAAAAGATACGCTTGAGCGGTATCAGACAACTATGGCCACAGGTGAGGATTTGACTCTGCACTTTGGTGACATGGTATCTTTATCTTATACAAACAACAATAAAATAAAGCCTTTGTATATAGATTTTACCAAGGATAAGATGTTTTATCGTCTGCAGCATACCTCAAAAAACAAAGAACCTTTAGTCAGAGCTGTCATGACAGGTCTTGATGATAAGGCTTTAGTCATTGATGCTACAGCAGGTCTTGGCCGTGACAGTATGGTGTTGCAGAGGTTTGGCTCACGAGTGCTTATGTTTGAGCGCAATGTTGTCATTTATGCTCTGCTGCACGATGCCCTTGACAGAGCCAGGGCTGATGAGAGCTTTATGATAAGCATGGGCACACTGCCAAGGCTATATAATCTTGGCTCCATTGATGGCTATGCAGGAGACAGACCTGAGGTTATCTATTATGACCCAATGTTTCCTGAGCGCAAAAAAAGCGCTATGGTTAAAAAGGATATGCAGATTCTAAAGGCTCTGATTGGCGCTGATGAGGATGTTGAGGTATTTTTGAAAAAGTCTTTGACCCTTGCCACAAGGCGTGTGGTCTTAAAAAGGCCAAAGACTGCATCATTAGTCAGTGTCGATGGCATAGAGCCCTATAGCTCAACTGACGGAGGTAACTGTCGTTTTGACTGCTATAGAGCTATATCATCTATTATTTAAAGCCTTTAAGCTCGCTCTGACCTTTGTTTTCAGCTGAGTTGAGGTTCTCAAAGCCAAAGAGCTCATAAGACTCTAAAGCGCTCTTATCATCCTTAAGGAACTTATATAAGTCTACAATCTTATCTGTATTCTCTGCTTTATCTACAATAGTGATGTAGTAGAGAATATCAGCATGATAGTCCTTAGGTACTACCCAGTATGAACCATTGGCCATTCTGTTTCTTGAGGTTACAAGAGGTTTGCTTACAAAGCCTGCCTGTACGTTTTCACTGTCAACCATGGAATATACTTCATACTCATGCTCGGCTCTAAAGAGCTTATCCTTTATGTAATTGGTAGGAAAAGCACTCTTTGAGACAATCTGATGTGTAGCAAAGCCAACAGGAGTAAGCTCTGTCTTGGCAATGGCCAGAGACTCAAGCTGTCTGTCGCTTATAGCCTTGGTGCTGCCATTGTTGAACAGGCGTGGGTTTTTAGACCACAGCACTAAAGGAGCTCTGACTAAAGGCAACATGGAGGCGGCCTCGGCTCTGTTTGATCTGATTAACTGTATTGGCAGTTTTTCATCAGAGCTTATAAGAATATTGCACTTTCTGTCGTTATTTGAAATCTGTGCATAAAGGTCAGTGCCAGATGCAAAGTATGTATTCATATCATCTCTTGCAGCGGCAATGGCACTTAGGGCATTGTACATCTGAGATGTAGCACAAACATTGATTTTATCGTCAGCCATAGCTTGATAAGAACAAAGACATAAGGTTAAGGTATAAAGAACTTTTTTAAACATAGTTAAAGATCTCTCTTTTGAATTTTAACACTTTCACGAACTAAATTTTCTATAACATCATCATTGCTGACAGAGCAGCGAAGTTTTTCCACAAAGATTGTATCATTTAATAAAAGTGAAAGGCGACCTAAAAGATTTAAATGGCTTACTCCATCTTTAGGAGTGGCAATTAAAAAGATAAGATCGCTTTTCTTGCCATCAAGCGCATTACACTCTATACCTCTTGCAGTACGTGCAAAGGCAATCACCGGACGGGTAATACATGGTGAGGATAAATGCGGTATGGCAATGCCCTCTATAATACCGCATGGATGTTGTATAAGCTTTTTATGTATCTGCTCTAAAAAGAGCTCTTCATTACGTATATAGCCAATATCGGTAAGTTTGGAACTTAAGGCTTTAATACAGCCAGTCAAATCATCAACATCAAGATTTAAGATAACAGCGCTTTTGTTTAAAGCATAGCGCAGCAGAAGCTTGTTGCTTGTCTGTATCTGACTTCTCTGACGCAGCTCCTCTAGCGCATCGAGTATAGAGCTGAAAAATGGGCCGTTTAATTTATAGAACTTAAGATAAATATACAGGGTAAACAGAGTAAGAACAGGAATGGTTGCTATGGTGATAAAGCTTATGGGATCATCATGGGAGAACATGGTGTACTTTTGCATATAGCACATGGCAGGTATGTTAAAGCCTGTAACTATAAGCGTAAAAAATGCTCCAAGCTTTGAGGCTATAGTCTGACTTGCAAAGACTACGGCCTCTGATCTAAGTCCCACCTTGAACTCACCATAATCAACACAGTCAGCTGTCATAACTGTAGTGCAGATGGTAGCAATAGATAAAGAGATGGCACACAGTACATACAAGGATACGGCTAGGACAAGTGAGTTTAGATTCAGATAGCTGTAGGCAAGCATAGCACTTGAGGCTGTTACCAAAATAACAGCAGAGGAGACAAAAAGCTGATGTCTTGTAAATTTAGTTAGAAGATGGGTATATGAGCTAAAGACTATAAGCTGAGCAACTGTGGCTGTAATTATAAAGACAGAGATATGGGTAATGGCATTGTCCATAAGATAAAGAATGGATACTGACAGAACAATACCAGAGCAGATCTGAATCAGAACACCTATGATAATAAGAAACTTTATTTGATCATTGTCGGTTATGATGTGCTTTAGCGATATAAAGGATATTGGGCGACGTCTTATATAGTTAAAGCGCGGTCTGAAGTTAAGACATAAAAACAGCTGTGTGACAATAAAGAGAGCGGCTCCTACATAGGCTATATAAATAAATGAGTTTTTTATATTTAAAGTAAAGGCATCAGATATATAAGAGACAAATTTAAAGCCAAAAAGTACCACAAGCTGAGAGCCTACAAGAGCACCCAAACGTGCAATAGCTGACATCTGCTCTCTGTCTTTACGCTTTGAACCAAAGGCAGGAATCAAAGACCAGTAGGGTATATCCATAATAGTATAGGATATAAACCAGAACATATAGACGGCAGCTATATACATATAGAGCATGGTGCCGCTAAGATTTGGCCAGGTAAAGAGCAGTATGGTGGCTATGGAATTGGCTATGGTGCCAAGCATAATCCAGGGTCTGAACCTGCCATACTTGGATTTGGTCTGATCGACAATAAAACCCATCATAGGGTCGGTAACGGTCGATAGCAGACTTGAGGTTAAAAATAAAAAAATAATAAAGAGCGGATCTATACGGTTAAGATTGAGATAGACCACATATATAAGGATAAAGATCCAGTACATTACATCTTTGCCTACAGCAGCTAAGGCAAAGGATAGTTTCTGTAAAAGTGTAATGTTTGAATTTGGCATGCAAATTTAAATTATGGCAATGATCACGCTTGAATAATAATTGGCTAATTATAAAGAGAATTGATTTTTAGATTTTTGATTAAGATCATAGATTTTTATTAATAAATTTATCATGCGCAGGTTTAATGCGCATGATATTTGGATATTATTTATTTTTTCTAGGTCTTACATAGCCTGTCAGAACCCTGCCTTTGACTCTTGATATATAAAGAGAGTTCTCCAGGGTAACATCGCTAGTAACTGTGGAGCCTGCTCCAATAGTTACGCCTTTAGCTACACTGACAGGAGCTACAAGCTGAGTGTCTGAGCCTACGAAGACATCATCACCAAGCACAGTCTTGTGTTTAAAGGCACCATCATAATTACAGGTAATAGTACCGGCGCCAATGTTTACATCGCGGCCTATCTGACTGTCGCCAAGATAGCTAAGATGTCCTGATTTGGTGCCATAGCCTAAAGTTGAGTTTTTAACTTCAACAAAGTTGCCTACATGTACTTCATCCTCAAGTACGTTGCCAGGGCGTAGACGTGAGAAAGGACCTATGGTGTTGTGCTTTTTCATAATTGATTTTTCAAGCACGCTGTAAGGAGATATGACTGAATTGTCGCCTATGGTGCAGTCTTTGATTACACAGCCTGTACCTATAGTTACGTTATCACCTAAAATTACATCGCCTTCAATTATTACGTTGGTATCTATAAAGCAGTCAGTACCGCACTTTAGTGTACCTCTAAGATCAAAGCGCTCAGGATCTGCAAAAGTCACGCCCTCAAGCATTAGCTCACAGGCTTTTTGCTTTTGATACAGACGTTCAATGACTGACAGCTGCAGTTTGTTGTTAACACCCTGCAAAAGCTCATAGTTATCATAGACTACAGCTTCAACTTTTTTGGCATCAGAGCGTAACACTCCTACAAGGTCGGTAAGGTAATATTCATTTTGTGCATTGTTGTTATCAATTTTATCTATAGCACTGTCCAATGCTTCCTTTTTAATACAGATCATGCCTGTATTAACCTCGTTTATAAGAGCCTGCTCAGCTGAAGCATCCTTTTGTTCGACAATTTTGATAATATCTCCGCTTTCATTGCGGATAATACGGCCATAACCAAAAGGATTGGATAAAGTGGTGCTCAAAAGAGACATGTCGGCTCTGTCTAATTTGTCTATAAGCTGTTTTAAGGCATCAGCAGGGGTCAGTGGAGTGTCACCATAGAGTACAAGAATGTCAGCTTTATCCTCAAGATTATCCATAGCACATTTGACAGCATGGGCTGTCCCTTTTTGCTCATGCTGCAGAACCACACAAAGTTTATCTGCAATGTAGCCATCTAGTTCAGATAGTCTTTGCTGCACGAGCTGTGATTCATGACCTAAAACCACAATGATTTTTGAAGGATCAAGGCTCATAGCCGTATTGATGACATGAAAGAGCATAGGTGTACCTGCCACCTCATGTAAAACCTTAGGCATCTTTGAATACATGCGCGTGCCTTTACCGGCAGCTAGGATAACAACATTTAAAGCCATGATTAAACTCTCTTTTTCTTTTTAAATACGCAAAATAAAAGCAGGAAGCCTGCTGCAATAAAAGGCAGAGATAAAAGCTGCCCTACATTTAAAAACAGATTGGTAGAATACATTGCCTGTTCTTCTTTAAAACCCTCAATTACGAGTCTTGAGGTGAATATGAAAATCAGCATGAGTGCAAAGATAGTACCTTGCGGACGGTTTTTAAAATTAAAGAAGACTAAGGACAGCACAATAAAAGTTATAAGATACGCAAAGGCCTCAAAGAGCTGAGCCGGATAGCGTGGGGCCATATCGCCAATACGCGCAAAAATCACACCAAAGTCAGAGTTGGTATGTTTGCCAAGAATCTCTGAGTTCATGAAATTGCCTATACGTATAAAACAGGCTACCAGAGCCACAGGAATTGCAAGCAGATCGGTAAGCTGTAAAAAGGTAAAGGTACTTTTGCGTAAGAACAGCCACAGCGCAATAAGTACACCTACAGTTCCACCGTGGGAGGCAAGACCTCCTTCCCAGATTTTTATAATATCAAGAGGTCTTTGCAGATAATACTCTGGCTCATAGATAAGGCAGTGACCCAGGCGGGCGCCTATGATGGTGCCTGCAAAGATAAAGACTAAAAGCTTATCAAGCTCATCTGTTTTAAGATGTTGCAGTTTGCACAGATACTGCATAATAAAATAGCCAAGAATAAAGCCTGTAGAGAAGAGCAGTCCGTAGTAATAAACTGTAACAGGACCAAGACTAAAGGCTACAGGATTGATATCCCAGTAGAACATATATAAATCCATGAATTAGAAATAAAACGTGCAGATATATTAAATTGAGATATCTAAAAATAAAAGCTGATTTACTAAAAAGTCCTTAAAATGATGCAAGACATAAGTAAAAACTGTAAAATACTACATTCAATCAGGCGATATTGTAAATTTGTATCTTCTTTTTAAAGTATATTGTTTTAATTGGGACAAGGACGAATGATTCAGTCAGCAGAGTATTTGTGCTTATATGCAGGTATGGTTCTTTTTGCCCTTGGAATTGTTACATTATTTATTAAACAGTCCTGGCGTCTTGGTATAGTTTTTATTCTTATGGCAGATATTCCTCTAGCCATAGCTGTAGCCTTTCCCAAGATTCTTGCCAATACCTTTGATTCAATGGGTATAAGCTTTGACAATTCCTTTGCCAAAATAACAGGCAGCTCAATTGCCATTGCTTCATTTGTCATTCTCTTCTATCTGTATCATAAATTTTTTAAATATCTTTTTTATAAAAAGGCTGTGGCTAAGGAAGACAAGGCAGATGAGAATAACGACAAGGACATTAAGGCACAGACATCTGATACCAGATCCGAGCCTTTGAGCGCCAAGACTGCCGATCCTGCCATTTTTGCCAATGTAAGATATAAACAAGACTAGCATGTATCTTATTCTTGCAAGTGCTGATACAGCCTATAACCATGGGCTGTCAAACACCTATTTTGATACGCAATCCATAGACAGTAGCCTGCCTGATCACAGACGCAGAAGTCTAATTGCCTCACGCTTTTTACTCTGTCATGCCTCCATGCATTTTTATAATAAAAAAGTACAGATAGACTTTGATAAAGGGCAGCATGGCAAACCATTTTTTAAAGGGCAGGGACTGTTTTTCAATCTCAGTCACTCTGGCAGTTATATAGCTTTGTGCTTATCTTTGCAGACACAGTGCGGGGTGGATATTGAAAATCTAAAAGAGCGTAAAAGCCTGTCAGATCTGGCTAAAAGAGTACTCTCGGTAAAAGAGCTTGAGTACTTTAACTCACTTGCAGGGCCTGATGCTATAGTGTTTTTCTATAGAATGTGGACAGTGCGTGAGTGCCTTATAAAGCAGAGCGGTCTTGGTCTTGTAGGTCTTGATGGCATAAAGTGCCATATAGATAATAACTCTATTGTCTCAAAGGCAAATCCTAAGGGCAGAGTAATAAGCATGCTTGTCTCAAATGCCAAAGATAAGTACAGTCGTTACTCTTTATCCTGTTTTTATAAAGATAATGAGCCAGAGCTCTATAGCTTTGATGGCTCATTTACCAGTTTGTGCGTAGATCATAGGCAGTACTATACAGTTAACAGCTAATAGGTCAGTCTTACTGATTTACTGCCAAAGAGATCTCTTATACCGTCAATAAGATCGTCTGTAGGATCAAGTCTGTAGTTGACACCTGACAGATGGATAAGTGTATCATCAAGCATAATCTTTAAAGTACAGCCTTCCACAATTTCATGCAGACTCTCTCCGTTTTTTAAAGCCTGCTGTTTTTGCAGTTCAATCTGTGAGCGATCCAGTCTGTAGCGGGAGATAAAGGCTGTAAAATCAGCAATATTATTATCAAAATCCTTTTGTGTGGTAGTAATAAGTAAGCTTCTTGCCATCTGACGTCTTATAGTCTCAAGCTGAGTCATCTTGCTTACTCTGACACGAATCTGACCGTCATCGCCAAGAGAGGCATTGCCTTCAACAATAAGCACCAGAGGCGACTGTACATAGGTACTGCCATTTTTAAGCTCTGATACAACCTTGTTATACAGTACACGTCTTTTTTCTAAAATCTCGCCAAAGTCCTGGGCATTTTTGCTATAGAGTGTAATCTCAAGCTGAGAGGTGCTGTCATCTAGCATCATAAAGTAGAATTTAGAGCCATCCTTTTTAGAGATACGCTCTGAATAGTCAATAACAACACCAGAGAAGATAACAGGAACGGTTTTGTGACTGATACTGTGCATAACACTGGCAATAGAGCTTCTGCAGTGTTTTTGCAGCTCAGCCTTGTAGGAGTTGATAGGATGTCCTGACAGATACAGACCTAAAACCTGCTTTTCAAGATTGAGTCTGTATTTGTCCGACCAGTCACGGCTTGTAACCATCAAAGGTCTGGTCTGAGGATCGTCAATGGCGGCAAAAAGATCAACCTGTCCTGACTGAGCATCATTATCCTGTTTGGCTGCATATTTTAGCGCCACAGGAATTGAGGCATTCAAGGTAGCTCTTTGCACCCCAAAACAGTCAAGGGCACCGCTTACAATCAGAGCCTCAAGTGTTCTTTTATTAAGACGCTGTGTGCCTACACGCTGTACAAAATCAAAATAGTCAGTAAATGGCTTTATATTTCTTTCATGTACTATACGCTCAACAAGATCAAAGCCAATGCCTTTTACAGCACCTAGACCATAGACCACGGCACCTTCTTCATTTACAGTAAAATCAAAATTGCCTATGGTCACATCAGGAGGATTGACCTTGATTTTAAGGCGGTAGCAGTCTGAGATGTAATTTACAAGCTTATCAGTCTTCTGACGGTCAGCTGTCATCATAGCTGCCAGAAATTCAGCTGGGTGATGGGTCTTTAAATATAAAGTCCACCAGGCTACAAGAGCATAGGCTGCAGAGTGTGATTTGTTAAAGCCGTATTCGGCAAACATCTCAACCTGATCAAAGATCTTCATGGCAATCTCAGGATCTTTGCCTTTGCTTATGGCACCTTCTCTGAATACAGAGCGCTGTCCTGCCATTTCAGCAGGATTCTTCTTACCCATGGCACGGCGCAGAATATCAGCACCACCCAAAGAGTAGCCTGCCAGCACCTGCGCAATCTGCATTACCTGCTCCTGATACACAATAACGCCGTATGTTGAATCAAGAATAGGTTTTAAATCCAGATCCTCAAAGTCAGGGTGCGGATAGGATACCTCCTCTCTGCCATGTTTACGATTTACAAAGTGCTCCACCATGCCGCTCTTGATAGGGCCTGGTCTATACAGAGCCACAAGAGCAATAAGATCATCAAAGCGGTCAGGTTGCATCTGACCTATAAGCTTTCTCATGCCGCTAGATTCAAGCTGGAAGACAGCTGTGGTCTGACAGTCCTGAATTACTTTAAATGAGGCATCATCCTCAAAAGGTACAGCATGAATATCAAGAGGGGGCTGACCAAGTCTTTTCTTTTTGGCATTGATCATCTCAAGAGCATCGGCAATGATGGTCAATGTGGTAAGACCTAAAAAGTCAAACTTTACAAGACCTGCATGCTCCACATCCTTTTTATCAAACTGTGTGATGGAGTTGCCGTCAGAGTCTAACATCAAAGGTGTAAACTCTGCTGTTCTGGTAGGTGATATAACCACACCTGCTGCATGTTTGCCTATATTTCTGATAACACCTTCAAGACGCATGGCAATTCTGATTAAATCCACACGCTGCTTGTCATCACTCTGCAAAGCCTGATTGTAAAGTTTTACAAAATCAGGGGCTGCAGGATCACATGGGTTGCCTTTTTTATCTATACCCATGGCTGCTTTAAATGACAGACCAGGAACTGCAGGTAACAGCTTGGCTACCCTATCTACAGCACCATATGGCATACCAAGAGCACGGCCTGTATCTTTAATGGCAGCCTTTGGCGCCATGGTACCGAAGGTTGCAATCTGCGATACGGCATCAATACCATAGCGGCTTTTAACATGCTCAAGAGTCTTTTCTCTGTTTCTTTGGCAAAAGTCAATGTCAAAGTCTGGCATGGAGACACGCTCTGGATTTAAAAATCTTTCAAAGAGCAGGTCAAAGCGCAGCGGGTCAAAGTCTGTAATCTTAAGGGCATAGGCTACAAGAGAGCCGCCACCTGAGCCTCGTCCTGGTCCTACAGGTACATTATGATCTTTTGACCACTGTATAAATTCCATCACGATAAGGAAGTAGCCAGGAAAGTCCATGGTGATGATAACATCAAGCTCCACTTCAAGGCGCTCAACATATACAGGCCTTTTCTCCTCACGTTCTTTTGGATCTGGGAATAAAAAGTTAAGGCGCTCTTCAAGACCCTCATAGGACTTTTGTCTTAGACATTCGGCAGGGGAGAGATCGCCTGTTGGATAATGTGGCAGACGCGGATGGTCAAGCTCAATCTCCACATTGCAGCGCTGGGCAATAGCACGTGAGTTTTCAATAGCCTCTGGCAGATCATAAAACAGCTCTGCCATCTCCTGGGGGCTTTTTAAATACTGCTCTTTTGAGTACAGGCGCGCTATATCCTTATTGCCTCTTTGCACACCTTTTTGAATAGAAACTCTGACATCATGAATGTCATAGTCGCTAAAGCCATCCTCGCCAATATCCTTTTCACCGTAAATAAAAACAGTGTCATTTGACGCCACAGGACATATGCCATGCTCAAGACATAAGTTTAAAGCCTGCTCTTCAAACTCGCTCTCACCTTCACGGCCTGTTCTTGTAATTTCAAAGCAGAATCTGTCAGAAAAGTTCTTTTTATAAAACTCAACCAAAGATAAAGCCTCTTTGTTAAGACCATGCTGCAGGTTATAGGCAATATCACCTCTAAAGCCGTTTAGCACAATTATGCCTTCACTGTATTTTGACAGATCATCATAGCTTGTGGAGGCATTGAAGGCCCCGGCATCAGAGCGCAGCCAGGCATCAGAGAGAATATCATAAAGATTCTGCTTACCCTGTCGGTTCATGGCCAGCAGGGTCAGACGATGCGTGTGTTTAACTCCGCCTATACCTTTGTCGTCAATAACCTCAATGTCAGCACCCATAATAGGCTTGATGCCGTTGGCTTTACAGCAGCTGTAGAATTTGATAAAGCCACAGATATTGGAGATATCGGTAATGGCAAGAGCAGGGATTTTAAGCTTGGCTGCCCGTTTTACAAAGTCTTCAACACCCTCAAGGCCGTCCTGAATTGAGTAGTATGAGTGTATATGTAAAGGTATATAGCTATTTGTGGTCATAAAATAGAGTTACCGCGTATCAACTGTTTTTATATATTTTAAAGCACTGCTGTCTTTTTAGATATATCTTTATTTATAACAGAGCCCCTGGTATAAACACCCATGGTGATGTCATTATTTAATTATTCTTTACAAATCTTTTTAATGATTTTGCACACATACTGTACAAATAATAAATTTTTGCATCTTTGAAAAAAATAATATTAATTTATTGATAATGTTTGTTCAACTAAAGGCAAGTATGACATATATTTACCCAAAGTTTTATACAGATTAGACGACCTTAATCTAGGTTTGTTACTACAATAGAGATTGATATGAGATTAAAACCAAGTTATATGCTCATGCTATGTGCCATGGGTATTGTTCCTGCAGCTTTTGCTCAGCAGAAAACAGATGACAATGTAATGACAACAAATACTGTAATTGTTACAGCAAAAAGAGCAGAGCAGGATCTGCTTCAGGCTCAGCCAACTGTAAATGTTGTCAAAGCTGAAGACAAGATTGTCAAAGGTGCTACTTTAATTACCGATATGGTCAAGGATATTCCAGGCGTTGAGCTTGTAACTGACGGCACCCCTGGTATTAACGTAATTAATATACGTGGTGAAAAGGAAGGCAGAACAGTACTGCTTGTAGATGGTCAGAGAGTTGATGATCAAAAGACAAAATCAGGCACACCATTACTTGTAAACCCATTCTTTATTGATTCTATTGAAGTTGTAAAGGGTCCTGCCTCTGTGCTCTACGGTTCAGATGCCATGGGCGGTGTTGTCAACGTTATTAAAAAGAAGGCCTCAGATGACAGATTGGCACTTGAGGGCGGTGTGACCTATGATGGCAGCGGCAATGGTGCCACTGAATATCTGTCAGCTACAGGTACCATTGATGCTCTGCGCTATGGTCTGGCTGCTGTGCAAACAGATGTGGGTGATATCTATCTGTCAGGCAGAGAGCGCCTTGATAATACAGCTTTTAGAAACAAGGGTGTAGAGGGCTTTGTTGAGTACGATTTTAATGATTATGTAACAGCAGGTGTAGCTGCAGAGACCTATGACACAAGCTCTCAGACTTCAACTACTGTAGGTGGTTCATATAAGGATTTTAGAGCCAATATTCCAAAGTGGCAGAGAAATAAATACTCAGCCTTTGTAAGGCTGCATGATCTTAATGATTATGTAAACTCTATTGAGGCCAAGGTTTTTGTTCAGGAAAATGACAAGGATTTTAACTCAAAGAGCAAAATAAGCCTGTTTGGTCCTTTTTACACCAGCATTGATGTAAATACCTTAAATGAGCAGAAAACAACAGGTGCCTCACTGCAGGCCGATCTGTCCTTTGGCGACAGATTTAACTTAATTACAGGTTATGAGTATAAAAAGGATGATCTGGACAGCAAGTCATCAGCTTTAGTTGATGTGTTAGTTCCTACTGCAGGCGGTAAGCCAGGTCAGATGGCCATGTCCAAACACAACTATGATATAGCCTATACTGACAGTGGCTACAAGCAGGAGTCAAATGCTGTTTTTGCCTTATTATCAACAACTCTGACCGATGCTCTTACCTTAAATACTGGTCTGCGCTATACCCATATCAAAACACTGCCGGGTACAACCACAGGCTCTATTGATATGAGTATGATAACTATACCGCCATCAGCCACCAAGCCTCCTGTAAATATGTCACTGCCATTTACACAGTTAACCCATAAGAAGACTACCAATGACAGAATTGTCGGCAGTGCAGGTTTAGTGTATGACATCAATGATGTAAGCTCAGTGCGCTTTAACTGGTCTCAGGGCTTTAGAGCTCCAACCATTCAGGATCTGTGCCTTATCACCTTTACAGGCGAGCAGCAAAACGGCAATCCTAATTTAACACCAGAAACTTCAAATAACTATGAAATTGGCTACAGATATGAAGATCCTGCCGGTATCAGCTTTGATATAGCAGCTTTCTTTACTGATTCTAAGAACTACATTTCAAAGGTTAAGGATGACAAGCCAGGTATGGGCAACCGTACTGCCTTTACCTTTGAAAATATTGCCAATGCCAAAACCTATGGTATTGAGACCTCATTTGCCTGGCAGTTAGGTGATTTCAAGCCTTACAGCTCATTTACCTATCTGCAAAGAAAGTTTGAGACTGACACTATAAACACCTACAATACTGGCACTCCTTCCATGCAGGGTACAACTGGTCTTGCCTATTCAAAGGAATTTGACACCATTTCACTGGATCTTGATGTCAATGCCCGCTATGCAAGTGAAACCAGATATCATGAGGAGTTTGGCTATTTTGGTGAAAACAGCTACGGCGGCTACACTGTATACAATGCATCTGCAGCTGTTCTCTTTGGTGAGGACAGACAGTACACAGCCTTTGTTGCTATCAACAATATCACCGATAAGAGCTATCAGACCAATGAGCTGATTCACGAGGCTGGAAGATTCTTAAGCGCTGGCTTTAACGCTAAGTTCTAAAGACTCGATGCAAAAAAAACCTCACTTTTTAAGTGAGGTTTTTTTATGAGAGTTACTAATTATTTAAATTTCTTGTAGGCATTGATGAGGCCATTGGTTGAAGCATCATGAGAGCTTATAACCTCATCATTGGCAAGCTCAGGAATAATCTTCATGGCAAGTTCCTTGCCTAGCTCAACGCCCCATTGATCAAATGAGTAGATATTTAAAATTGCACCCTGTACAAAGATCTTGTGCTCGTACATGGCAATCAACATACCTAAGGTACGTGGCGTTATTTCCTTTACCAGGAATGAGTTGGTAGGTCTGTTACCCTCAAATACCTTAAATGGAACAATGCTGTCAAACTGCTCATGTGTCTTGCCCTTTGCCAGGAACTCTGAGACTACTTTCTGTGCATCCTTGCCAAAGGCCAGAGCTTCAGTCTGGGCAAAGAAGTTTGAAAGCAGCTTGGTGTGGTGATCACCAATAGGGTTGTGGGTTCTTGCAGGGGCAATAAAGTCACAAGGAATTACCTTGGTGCCCTGATGAATGAGCTGATAGAAAGCATGCTGACCATTGGTGCCAGGCTCACCCCAGATAATAGGGCCGGTCTGATAGTTAACTTTGTTGCCGCATCTGTCAACATATTTACCGTTTGACTCCATATTGCCCTGCTGGAAGTAGGCAGGGAAACGGTACATATACTGATCATATGGCAAAATAGCCTCAGTTTCATAACCGTAGAAATTGTTGTACCACAGGCCGATAAGAGCCAGAAGTACAGGCAGGTTCTGGTCAAATGGAGCCTCTTTGAAGTGGCAGTCCATTTCATAGGCACCCTTTAAAAGCATCTCAAAGTTGTCATAGCCACAGGCAAGAGCAATTGACAGACCAATGGCTGACCATGATGAATAGCGGCCGCCAACCCAGTCCCAGAACTCAAACATATTGTCAGTATCGATACCAAACTCTGCTACACCCTTGGCATTGGTTGACAGGGCAACAAAGTGTTTGGCAACATGGGCAATATCGCCAGCACTCTTTAAGAACCAGTCTCTTGCTGTGTGGGCATTGGTCATGGTCTCCAAAGTAGTAAAGGTCTTGGAGGCGATAAGGAACATGGTGGTCTCAGGATTTACTTTCTTTAGAGTTTCTGCAATCTGAGTACCGTCAATATTTGATACAAAGTGGGTTTTAAGTCTGGTGTGATATGGAGTTAAAGCCTCTGTTATCATGCAAGGACCAAGATCTGAACCGCCAATACCAATATTTACGATATCGGTGATTTCCTTGCCGGTATAGCCTTTCCACTCACCTGAGATAACCTTGGCGCAAAAGGTCTTCATTTTCTCAAGTACGCGTTTGACGTCAACCATAACATCCTGACCATCAAGCATTACGCTGTTACCTGAGAAGTTGCGCAGTGCTGTATGCAGTACGGCTCTGTCTTCAGTTCTGTTAATCTTCTCACCGCTGAACATGGCATCAATATCGTTTTTAAGCTCACACTCGTTGGCCAGATCTAAAAGCAGAGATATAGTTTTTTCATCAACTATGTTTTTTGAAAGGTCAGCAAGAATATCTCCACCTACAGTTAAGGAGAGTTTGTTAAAACGTGCGCTGTCACTGGCAAACAGCTCTTTTATGGTACGGTCCTTGGTTTGAGCAAAATGCTCCTGAAGTGCGGCCCAGGCTTTGGTGGTTGTTGGATTGATATCCTTTAGCATGCCTATCTCCTTGACATAATGAGCAGTTGATAAAAATTATTTATATCAATAATACTACTTTTAACTAATTTTGTATTTATTTAAATTTTGTAAGCTCAATTTTAGCCAAAACGTTAACTGTGCCTTTGTTATTTATCACAATTTATCTTTTTATCCTATCTGACAGACTGTATAAAGCCAGATGAGAGCTTGTCTACAAGCTCTATAAAAGGCTGCATCTTATTCATCTGCTTTTGATATCTTTCTTTTTTATAGCACAGGCATACTTTAAAAGAGCCCAGGGTTTCATATTCTTTCATGCGTATGGAGCCTCTGTAGGGCGAGAGATCGGCTACAAGCTTTGGCACAACAGTAAGACCAAAACCAAGAGCACTCATGCACACCATGGCCTCATGTCCAGCCACTTCATGTACCGATACAGGGTTTATATTGTGTGTCTTTAAAAAATCCTGCACCTTGGTGCGCAGCAGACCATGTGAGCACATAATAAAAGGCTTTTGTGAAATTGTTGAAATATCAAGCTCATCATTGCTCCATATATCCTCTTTTGAGCCTGTAAGCACCAATGGAAATGTGGACAGATGCACATAGTCAATGTACTCACTGCTGTAATCCTCAGGTAGAGGGGCTACCACAAAATCAACATAATCAGTATCAAGCATGGCAAGAGCATTGGCAGGATCGCCTGTAATCAGATTTATATCAAGATTGGGCAATGTCAGTTTCATTTCGGTAAGTATGGTTGGCACATAGACAAAACTTGCAGTTACTGAACAGTAAAGATTGATGTGGCCTTTTATATTGTTCTTAAGTCCTTCAAATTCTGATGTGAGCTTTTGATAATCTTTAAGACATTTTTTGGCAAAGGCTGCAAAAAGATAGCCTTCCTTGGTGATTTCTATACCTTTTGGATCTCTTTTGCACAAAGAGACACCAAGATAGTCCTCAAGTCGTGAAATGATACGCGAGAGGGTGGAGGGGCTTATATTAAGGATTTTTGCCGATTGTGTAAGATTTTTGGTCTGACACAGTCTTAAGAAATAGGATGCATCTTTTAAATCAATCATAAGCCTTATACCCAAGTATAAATCAATTCTTGCACTAATTATGTGCAATAATAGTCCAACATTGCAAAAATTGCAATATATTAAATTATATGTAGCAATTTTTAAAACATACGATTAGTATAGATTTAAAGATAAAACATTGGACATTCATAAAGGTGAATTAATATGGCTAACTATTTCAACACATTGAATCTGCGTGAGCAATTGGCTCAGCTTGGATGCTGTGAGTTTATGGACAGATCCGAGTTTACCGACGGCTGTGACTTTTTAAAGGGTAAGAAGGTTGTCATCATAGGCTGCGGTGCTCAGGGTCTCAATCAGGGTCTTAATATGCGCGACAGCGGACTTGATGTCAGCTATGCACTTCGAGCCGAGGCTATTGAGCAAAAGCGTGCCTCATTTGTAAGAGCCACAGAGAACGGATTTAAGGTTGGTACCTATGAAGAGGTTATTCCTAGTGCTGATCTTGTTATCAATCTTACTCCTGATAAACAGCATTCATCTGTAGTTGAGGCTGTGATGCCGCTGATGAAGCATGGTGCAGCTATAGGCTATTCACATGGTTTTAATATTGTTGAGGTAGGTCAGCAGATTAGAAAGGATCTGACTGTAGTTATGATGGCTCCAAAATCACCAGGTACCGAGGTACGTGAAGAGTACAGAAGAGGTTTTGGTGTACCAACCTTGATTGCAGTACATAAGGAGAATGATCCAAACGGTGAGGGCTGGGCTATTGCCAAGGCCTGGGCTGCAGCAACTGGTGGTCACAGAGCAGGATGTCTTAAATCATCATTTGTGGCTGAGGTTAAATCAGATCTTATGGGTGAGCAGACTATTTTATGCGGTGTGCTGCAGGCTGCTTCTATTTTATGCTTTGACAAGATGGTTCAAAGCGGTGTTGATAAGGCTTATGCCTGCAAACTGATTCAGTTTGGATGGGAGACCATTTGTGAGGCCTTAAAGCAGGGCGGTATTACCCACATGATGGACAGACTGTCCAATAAAGCCAAGATTAAGGCATTCTATCTTGCCGAAGATCTTAAGGAGATTATGACAGATTTATATCTAAAGCATATGGATGATATTGAAAGTGGTGAGTTTTCACGTGTCATGATGGAAGACTGGGCCAATGATGATGTAAAGCTGCATACCTGGCGTGAAAACTTTGCCAAATCAGACTTTGAAAATGCGCCTGAGTGTGATACCAAGATCTCAGAGCAGGAGTATTTTGACAAGGGCATTTTACTGGTTGCCTTCTGCAAGGCCGGCATTGAGTTAGCCTTTGAGACTATGACCAGATCAGGCATCTACCCAGAGTCTGCCTACTATGAGTCATTACATGAGCTGCCTTTAATTGCCAATACTATTGCAAGACGCAGGCTCTATGAGATGAATGTTGTTATTTCAGATACAGCCGAGTATGGCAACTATCTGTTTGCCAATGCAGCAATCCCACTGCTCAAAGATTTTATGGATGGTGTAGGTACTGATGTAATAGGTGTCGGCCTGCAAAGCTGTGATGATGGTGTTGATAACCTTGAGCTTATCAAAGTCAACGAGGCTATCAGATCTCATGAGATTGAGACTGTAGGCAGAACACTGCGTGCCTATATGTCAGATATGAAAGAGATAGCAGTTGGCAATAAATAATTAAAAAGCTTTATAATGTAGTTAGCTCAAAGAGGCTCTATGGTAAATAGGGCCTTTTTCATAACTTTACAAAATACTTGTCTGATACGATAGAAATTCTAAAGGTGATAACTTTATAATTAGCTTTAACAAAAAAATATCAGGAGATATAAGCATGAAGTCTTTAAAAAAATACTTATTACTGGCATTTACAGCATGTGTCCTGTTTATGGTCAGTGCCTGCGGTGGTAGCAAGCCTGGCGATGTGGCTGTTGAATTTACACAGGCTATGATAGATGGCAATGCCGACAAATGTTTTTCTTATCTATACCTAGATGAAATGGAAGCTGCGCAAAAGGACTTTGCCAAGGGTAAGATCAATGTCATGGTCAAGGGCACCAGCGAACAGATCAAAGCCAGAGGCGGTGTCAAGAGTGTAAAACTTGTTGATGTTACAGATGATAAGACCGATGAAAAACGCAAGAGTGCCAGAGTTGAACTCACTTTAAATGACGGTGAAAGCAAAGTTGATAGCTTCAATCTTATCAAAGATAAAAAGGGTGAGTGGAAGATCCTCCTGTAATTGATACATGTCTTTTAAATTAAAAAGTCTGCTTATTACACTATGTATAATCAGCCTGCTGTCTGTAGCAGGCTTTGTTTATTCTAAATATGGCAATGATCTGACTTGTAGTAAAAAGTCATTTGATAACCTGCCACAGCTACAGGTTGGTGATGTGCTATTGCGTATGGGCACAGGCGTTGACAGTTATGTTATTGTCACAGCCACAGATTCAACATACTCGCATGTGGCCATGGTAGCCTCTGTAAATCCCATTAAAGTCATACATGCAACTACAGATGATGTGGATGAGAGTAAAAACATGGTAATAGAGCAAAGCCTTGAGGATTTTTTAGATAATGCTAGATCTCTTGGAGTTATGCGCTACCCATTAGATGAAAAAGATAGAAGCAAGATTGCTGCCTATCTACAAAAAAAGCTTGGCATTGCATTTGTTTTAAATGGAGCTGAGGGGGATTTTTACTGCTCAACTTTAGTCTATGAGGCACTCTCACAGGTACAGGATATGACAATGTTCAAGACTGTATTTGTAGATTCAGCCTTTTTAGAGGGCTATTTTTTACTGCCAGATGCCTTTTTCCATGATAAAAGAGCCCATTTGATCTACGCCCAATAATTATATTTAAAAATTTTTTATAGGGGCATAAAATAAAAAACCATGTTTTTCAATATGTTAGAGAGAAAGCTATCTGACCTGTATTGAAATTTAATAGAAATTTAACATACCTAAGTTAAATCAAAGTCTTTATTTCTATACTAGAACCATAGAGTTAATCAACAAATTATAAGGGTATATATTATGAAAAAAATTGCTTTATCTATTCTTGCCGCTTCAGCTATTGCAGGTGCTACTATTAGCGGTGTTGCTATGGCCACCCCTCAGGGCTTTAACAACTCAGGCGCTGTGAACTCAACTGCTCCACAGGGTTTTGCAAACAATGCTCCAAATACTGTAGATGCCGTACTTAGAAATGGTTATGATGATCAGATTGTAACCATAAGAGGCAGACTTACAAATTATCTGGGTCATGACAATTATGAGTTTACAGATGTAAATGGTGACAGAATTGAGGTAGAGCTTGATGATGATCAGAGCTGGTCTCACATTAGCAAGGATATGCTTATTGATATCACAGGTGAGATAGATAAGGATCTTTTATCAACTACAATTGATGTAAAACAGGCTGTAGTTGTAAATCAGGCAGCAAAATAAGCAGATTATTTTTTCAAGACCTATATTAAAGAGAGCGCAAGCTCTCTTTTTTTTGGCCTAGATAAATAAAGGTGGGGGCACAGATCTTAATAAGCCGCCTTATTATTTGACTAAAAGATTTTTAAGCGAGCTTACAGCAAAATCTATACTTTCCTCAAAGTACTCATCATCTATTGAGTCTTTGTTGGTGAAATCAAAGTGCTGCAGATCTTTTTGAGGCATTTCCCTTAAAAAACGGCTTGGCATGGTCACAGAGGTATTGCCGCCTCGGCGTCTGCTGATGCAGTAGGAAATGGTAAGTCTCTGTTTGGCTCTGGTAATACCGACATAGGCCAGACGTCTCTCCTCTTCAATGCCATGCACATCATCTATGCTGTTTTTGTGCGGCAGTATTTTCTCCTCCACACCAAGCAGGTAGACATAAGGAAACTCAAGACCTTTGGAGGCATGAATAGTCATAAGCTGAATGGCATCAATATCCTCATCGTCATTTTTTTTGTCCATCATTTCCTTAAGCCCTAGTCTGTCAACAGCCTGGGCAAAGCGCATTGGACTTTCTCCTTTTTTACCTGTTACTAGATCCTCAATCCACTCAAGCAAGGTGCTGACATTGCGCAGCTTGTACTCAACGGCACTTTGTGAGGCTACATTGGCTTTAAGATAGCTTGAATAACCGATAATTTCAGTAAGATTTCTGGCAATAGCCACATCCTCTTTATTGATATGCATGCTACGTAGCTGTGTCAGGATAGAGAGGAACTTGCCTAGTGACTCTAGCTGTTGCACATTGAGAATATTCATAATCTCAGGATCGAGCATGGCCTGAAAGAGAGAATAGTTATTTAGCTTTGCAAGCTCTGATAGTTTGGATATGGTATCGGCACCTATACCGCGGCGCGGTACATTGATAACGCGCAGTATGGCAGCATCATCACGAGGATTGGCCACAATACGGCAGTAGGCCATAATATCCTTGACCTCGACCTGATCAAAAAAGGAACTGCCTCCTGTGATAACGCATGGCAGTTTGGCCTCTCTTAGCGTTTTTTCTATAAGTCTTGCCTGAGAGTTGGAACGATAGAGAATAGCATAGTCAGATAATGGCGGATTATTGTGCTCACAGCGATGACGCAGCAGATCGGCTGTAATATAGTCAGCCTCATCCTCTTCGCTTTTGAGTTTAAAAACGCGAATTTTATCGCCACCAGGTATATTGGAAAACAGCGTCTTGGTAAAAACGTGCGGATTATTGGCAATAATGGTATTGGCCACATGCAGAATGAGTGAGGTGGAGCGATAGTTCTGCTCAAGCTTTATAACCTTTAGGGCAGGATAATCCTCAGATAACGTTTTAATATTTTCAGGCTTGGCTCCGCGCCATGAGTATATGGACTGATCATCATCTCCTACCACAGTAAATCTGTTGTAGATTGAGGTTAACATGCGCAAAAGCTGGTACTGAGTTTCATTGGTGTCCTGATACTCATCTACAAGTATATATTTAAAACGTGAGGCCCACTTGATGCGGCTGTCTTCATTTTCTTTGAAAAGACGTGTTGGCTTGAAAATAAGATCTTCAAAATCCACTGCATTGCAGGCTAGAAGATAATCTGTATACGATCTGTAGACTGCTTTTAGATCGCGGCTTGAGGTTACATCATCAGGTCCTAGCAGATTACCTTTTAAGGATGAGATATCAGCAGCCACATTTTCAATGCACTCACGCGGATTGACTGCGCTTTTTAAAATATGGGCATATTGATCATTTAAAATATCTCTTATGATTTTTAACTGATCGTATTCATCAAAGAGAGTGAAGTTATGGTGCAGGCCAAAATGTATATGTTCCTCGCGTATGATATCAAGCCCAAGAGAGTGAAAGGTGGATATGGATATATCCTTTGAACGCTCTTTACTAAGATCCAAAGCCACACGCTCACGCATTTCTCTTGCTGCCTTGTTGGTAAAGGTTACAGCCAGAATTTCACGTGGCAGAATATTCATCTTCTCAATCAGATGAACAATTTTAGTAGTGATGACGCGGGTTTTACCGGAGCCTGCTCCTGCCAATACAAGACAGGGGCCGTCAGTATATCTGACGGCCTGATCTTGTGCCTGATTGAGCTGCATTATCAGGCTCCGCTGTAGCGGGTAAATTCTATAGAGCGTCCCTGAAGGTCACGGCTTCTAAAGAGCAGTTCATAGCCATTGCTTGAGATTGTAACATCAAGATTCTGCAGAGCATTGGCATTGGCAAGACTTAAATAATCATGCGGCAGCATGGCAATGATGGATATCTCGCTTTGAGAACCCAGATGACCTAAAGATGGCAGGATCTTGGCTACCTCATCACGGCTGTAGCAGGTTAAATCAGTTACCAGGGTAAATTCTGTAATGCTCTGAATCTTGCAGGCTGTTACAGCATGTTTTAGTGACTGAATAAGCTCCTCAGGCTTATCTATCTCTATAAAGCTTGCATTATGCCAGGTGCTGTACTGCATCTGACCCATCTCATTTTGTTCAACTCTAAAGAGATTGCATAACAGCTGCCACTGATTGAAATTACCGGCATAGATGATTCTTGCCATCTTGTTTTCAATGATGGAGCAGATGGTATTTCTAAGAGCTACTGCCTCACCTGTCATGGAATATAACATAGGTGAGAGTGACAGACGTGACAGACTGTCATTGTCATATATAAGTCTTAAATTGCCATTTGGCGGTATAACGCCCTGCAGTGTGAAGGATAAGATCTCCTCAATGTGCTCAAGCCTGTAGAGCAGATTCTGTCTGTCCTTGATTAAGGCCTCATTAGGATCCTTATATGGGAATGAGATATTTACGCGCTTGAAGGCCACATGCATCTGCATAAAGGCAGAGGCTATGGTTTTGGCGCACTGATCTCCTGCCTCATCGTTATCAAGGGCAATATAGAAAATGCGGTTGGCTATATTATGCTCCTGCACATAATCAATTAGAGGCTGTGTGTTGCTGGCACCACCTAGGGCAATGGCAGGAAAGCCTAAAGTCTCTAATGACAGGGCATCAAACTCGCCTTCTGTTATGAAAATGGCGCCTTCACGGTCAAGAGCCTTGATATTGAATATACCCTGATGCCCCTTCTTTCTGATTCTGTCTTTGGCGTTAGGATCAGTATTGCGGGCCATATATGAAAACTCGCCATTTGGGATAATGGCGGCACGCCATATATAGCTTTCATGGGAAATACTGTCAGGACCCACCTCAAAGCGCATATCATAGCCAAGATTAAAGCGATCTATAACATTCTGTGAAATGCCGCGCATCTTAAAGTAGTCAGTGGCATCAACATTTCTGTGGCACTGTTCAATATACTCTTTATAACTTACGCGTGTTTCCTGTGGAAAGCTGTTGAAGTTATGGGCATTAAACTGAGGCTGATTAAAGTTGCCGCCTTGATTTAAAGGAACAGCACCTACAGTTCTTTTGCCAAATACAGCATTGCCAATCTGAGGACCGTCAGCATTTGAATTGCCAGGCATAAAGTTGTCTTCATTGGCAACTTTAAAACCATGCATGTCATTAAAAGGAACTGTCTGAGAGAAGCCCTCACCGTTTTGCGGTTTATTTAAAGGAGGAAAGTTGACCTTGTCTGATGCCAGCATTCTTGCATCAATATTAGGATCATTGGCCAGAGCATGAAAGTTTACAGGGGAGGCTGTAAATGCAGGAGGATTTTCTCTGATAATGGTATTGTCTCTTTTGACACCAAAGGTGGCAGTAGAGGTCTGAATCTCAGAGCTGTCAGGAGTACTTCTAAAATCAATATTGTACATCTGCTTTAATTTATTGTACTGATCCAAAAATGAGTGCAGACTGTAGTCAATACCTACAAGCTTGAAAATATCATAGGTGGCATTACAGGAAAAACAATGTACTGTCTCATTGTTTCTGTTATATCCCATGCTAGGATTAACATCTCTGTGCTCAGGATTTAGACATCTGAAATTCTTGTCAATATTGATGCCTTTTGATTTTAAATACTCAGGAAGCTTGGCCTTTAATATATTCTTATTGCGCTCAAAATCATTATCAAGCATTTAAGCCTCCTCTACAATTTTCTTTAACATATATGATGCGAGCAATAGTCCTGCAGAAGCTGTCACGGCCATGGATGCACCGAAAACAGGTAGTCCTTCATTAAGTTGTAATATTTTAGCGCTATATGTAGGTTTTTCATCAGAATAGGTGCAAAAAACTCCCATCTTTTTTCCATTTTTAGGAAAATTGTACTTGCGGCGCAGCTCTGTACGCAGTCTTGCAATAAGAGCATCACCTTTAGCCTCGGCAATATCAGCTATTTTAAGACGTGAAGGATCAATACGGCCGCCAGCTCCTCCGGCACTTATAAATATACGGCCACTGTGCTTTAAAAAGTTAACCACACAGGCTTTTGCAGCAATATCATCAATAGCCTCACACACAAAATGAGGGGCATTTTGCAAAGTTGCCTCTACATTGTCTGCTGTAAGATAGGTATCTATAGTATCAACCTCAAGATTAGGATTTATCTCTTTTAATCTTGCTGCCAGAGTTTTAGCCTTGTTCTGTCCTAAAGTCTTTGAGGTGGTATGTAGCTGTCGATTTGAATTGCCAATTTCAATAACATCAGGATCAATAAGAGTAAGTCTGCCTACACCTGAGCGGCATAAAGCCTCGGTAAGCCATGAGCCAATGCCACCTACACCAATGACAAGCACGTGGGCCTTTTGCAGTTTATCAAAACCATCTAAACCATAAAGGGCACGAATGCCCCTAAAACGAACATTATTTTCAGTCATTTTGCCGTACTAGTAAAAAAATTGAAGAAATTTGTTTACATTATAAAAATTATTGCTATAATCTGCAAAGTAAAAACGAGACGGATCCCGTAGCTCAGTTGGATAGAGTTCCAGCCTCCGACGCTGTAGGTCATGAGTTCGACTCTCATCGGGATCGCCAGTTTCTAAAACACAATGCGAGAGTGGCGGAATTGGTAGACGCGCTAGCTTCAGGTGTTAGTGCCGCAAGGTGTGAGGGTTCGAGTCCCTCCTTTCGCACCATTTAAAACTTGTAAGATACAAGTCCTTCCTTATTAAGCAATCAATAAGCTTTAAACATGCACCCATGACATGGGCGCACATAGTTATTGTCTTTCCCTAAGATCGCACACCAAACATACCGAGAATCAATCTTAATTTCATGACCAGAAGCCGGCCGCCGGACGCGACCAGATCTTCTTTTTTTATCTATCGTTTAAAGCTAAAACCCTCTTCTTTGGCATATGCTGCACGTGTCAGCGTATCTAATGGCTCAATGCCAAATGAGCGTATTAGCTCAGACTGCCTTTTTAATATTCCGCCAGAGAATATTATAGATCCATTTTCTTTATCAATAGTGGCCTCTATAGCCTCCAGAGAGCGCAGTGTGCCTCTAAATGAGTTATGACAAAGCTTTACAGGAGGCAGATTGTTTTTAATCTGCTCTTTATTAAAGACTTTATTAGCCTCGAGCATTTGTCTTTGCACCTCTGATGCAAGAGACAGTATGAATACTTTGGCATTTACTGTCTTATCGGTGGAGGCATTGAGTGTAGAGCCTCCAAGCTCGCCTTTAATGATACTATAGCCCACCTCTACATTATTTCTCTGCGCATATATTGAAATTTCCGGGTTTCAATCTCGGTTGATCTTATTAATAACCAACACCAAATCCTATATATATCAATCAATGAATCTGATCTTTAATCTTTAAATCTTGGTTTTAACTATAGATCCGGGACGTTTTATATCATTCCTAAATTTGCTCTTGAATTCCTAATCTTCTCGCCTGATCCTGATCTTGTAATCGCAGTTCTGCCTTTTGCACATATCTTATGTTATGCAAACCTTTATTCTTAAGCATATACATCAGATCTTATTGCATTATTTTAATGCACTCGTCTACAACGCAGCTCTTTTTATGGCTACTTTATGTAAACTATTGAACATTGTTAGAATCAACTAAAAAGTTGTTTTGCTAGGATATTAGAAGGAGAGGTGAGCTCACTTCCGCCAAGAATAAAGAGCTCACACTACTTGAATGTTTATTTTAACACAAAATTTATTTTCTAATATTGATGAGCTCAATGAAGCCATCAATAATGGCCTTTCAAAGCCTATAAGATTGCTTTTACATAAAGATGCTTTTCAATATTTAATCTGTCCACTCTGTAATAAGAAACTCAAATTTAAAGCTTATATTAGCAAGGCCAAACGCCTGATCTATGGAGTGAAAATTACAGTGCTTATTCCTCAGATGTTTTGCGAAAACAAAGATTGTAATTGTGGTGCTTGCAAGAAGCATAAGGTGTCACGTTACCATCTTGTACAGCCAGATATTTTTGAGCCTGGCCAAAGTCATTTAAAACAAGTTATTGAAGACTATATAGCAGCAGAATCAGAAAATGTACAAAATAAAGATTTAGAAGCTCGCTGCGGTGATCTCAGTCTATTTAAACAAGAATGTAAGAAAGTATTAAAGCTGATACAAAGATGGAAATATCATATAAAACAGTTTAACTCTCTCAAGCATAGAGTATTTAAATTTTTTGATATTACGGTTTCATGCCTGACGGCCCCTAGGTTCTGCCTGTTGCTCCATAATAGTGAAAATATACAAAATGCCATACTTATGCGCTTTCGTACAGCAAATAACGACTAATTTTTAAAAGTCCTTAAAATACCCTTTGTTGAAGACAAACATGGGGTTTGTCATATTTTTTTAAGGAACTTTTAATGACAAAAAGACAGCATTTGAGCGCAGACAAGCTCAAAGACATAGCCAAGCTTATTCTTGGAGGGCTGAATAATACCCAGATTGGAGCTAGAGTTGGTGTCTCCCGTTTTACTGTATCGCACATAAAAGAGAGGCTGTTTAAAGCAGACATCTGCTCCCGATACTCTCTTGAGCTTCTTAGTAATCAGCAACTTGTAGATATATGCTATCTGGCATCAGGTACAGATAATGGTACTCAGGAGGAGCATGTCTCCCGCTCAGAGTTTATGCCAGATTTTTTGGAGATGGCTGTAGACCGCCTGGAAAGGCATATGAGCAAGCAATTTTATTATTTTAATTACATGGAAAACTGTATTGCCAATAAATGGCACTACTTATCTCGCAGTCAGTTTTATCATTATTTAAAAAAGGCAGAAGATGAGCTTTTTGCAAAAACGGCTGATCCAGTATTTATCATGGACAAGACATATGGACTAAGCTGCGAAATTGATTTTGCCGGAAAAAAGTGTGCTCTGACACTTCCTGGAGGCGTTAAGACAGATTTTAATGTATTTGTAATTGTGTGGTCTGCCAGTTGTTACGTTTTTGCAAGATTCGTAGAAAGACAGACCACAGAGGCTACATGCATAGCTATAAGCGCTGCATTTAAGCACTTTAACTGTCTACCCCAGGAAATAATACCTGACAATGCCAAAGCATGGGTAGAAGATCACTCTATTATATCAGAGCCTATCATAAATAAATCATTTGAAGACTTTATGTCGCGTTTTGATGTATTTGTACATCCAACATCACCACGTGCGCCAACTCATAAATCCAGGGTTGAATACGCTGTAAGGTTAATAACTGAACGTGTTATCAACAATTATGACAGTGACACACCAAGATCACTGGAGGAACATAACCACCTATTACAGGATCTGATTGAAAAGCGTATTAATCAGGCCCAGCTGCGTGGAGATTTAGAGCAAAACAGAGCCTATCTGTTTGAGCATTGTGAAAAACCTAAAGCCCGCGCCATGATCTCTACCATACCTCAATTTGCCCATATCTATATCCTCAAAGTGCCTCGTAACTACCATATAACATTTGGTACAAATAAATATTCTGTCCCATATACCTATATAGGTCAGGTGGTAACAGTCAGAGTGTATGAAAATATATTAACAATATCATGCGATGATCGCCTTATTGCCACGCATCCTATTAATTTTGCACAAAATAACAGCGTCAATACGATTAGAGCACATATGCCTGAGAACCACAAGGCCGTTCAAGATGAAAGGAAGTATTTAAAGATTGAACAGGCGCTGGATGAAGCTTTTAATCTCAGTAAAAATCTGCACTCATACTGTTCATGGAAAAATAAGCAAAAAAACGGACATGCCCTCAAAGCATGTGTTGCGGCCATTAATTTCTATAAAGGATCTGCCAACACAGAGCTTGCTGATAAGACATTCATGAAAATAATGCAGATGGAACCAGCTGTTAGAAACATAACAAATTTAGTCCAAATTTATAAGCAGATGGTATCAGAGTCTTTAAAACCGCGTGAGGATGATATTGCCGATATAGCCTGTACTGCAGAAGATCCCGTCATCAATGAGCCCAGATCTGACAAAGCCAGTGAGCAAGGTAATTTAACATTTAGTGTTGATGACGATGGTGTTCTGCGCAACTCTAGAGATGTGGCTATGGCCAGAAAATTGGGTAAAGCACAGGAGAATAAATAATGTCAAATGAACAAACTTACACTCTAACTGAAGATGAAAGCCGTATAATAAAAGCTTTTAAAGACATTCGTTTAAAAGGCCTTGCTCTGGCCTTTCATCGCCAGTTTACAACGCCAGACATATTTAGCGGTTTGACATTTAATGAAAGACTGCTGATGGCGCTTCAAGAGCATATTGATTATGCTAATGAGGTTAAAGGTCAGACGCTGTTAAAGCGCAGTAAACTCAGAGGAAATCAAGATTTAGATTTTATTTTAAGGAGTGAAAAGAGAGGGCTTAGTAATACAACTATGGCAGAGCTTGCCTCGCTGAGTTTTGTAGTTAAAAAACAAAATGTCATAGTACGAGGAGCATCTGGAACAGGTAAGACAGAGCTCATATGCAATATCGGTAGAAGAGCTTGCCTCAGAGGCATGAGTGTACAATATACAATAGCCAATGATCTCCTAGAGCAATTCTCTATATTTAACGTAGAGCAAAGACTTAAATTCAGAGAAAAGCTTAAAAAGGTGCACCTGCTGATAATAGATGATTTATTTTTGACCGACTTTTATGAAGCCAGGTATGCTAAATATCTTAATGATATTTTAAATGATCGTATTAATACTGCGTCTACACTGATAGCAACACAGCTTACATCTGTAGGTATGGCTAAAAGGTTTGTAAATATTGATGCAGCCATAACAGATGCTGTAACTAGGCGCATTAATCAGTGTGTACAGGATATTACACTTCTGCCATATGACTTTGTCTAGGAGCTTGTCGTGTATAAGTTAAAAATATTAGGCCGTCTTGCATTTAATAATGACAGTAACTGTCTTTATATTGATGACTATGAAATAAATATAGGAGATACCATCTATCTGAAAAAAAAGGATAGACATGGCAAATCAAAATGGATCTCCCATATGGTCGATTTTAATTTAAACAGCCATGAATGGTTTCTAGGAGGTAAACCAATGAGGCCGCAACTTCATCTTGGCAGAGTTGTTAAAATCGATATCATTTTATAACACAAAAACCCTGGCCTAGTGTCAGGGTTTTATCTCTGGATATTCTATTTAATGCTGATCGTCAATTTCTACCAACAGAGATCGGGTAACTTTCTTTAATCAATGCCTTTTTAAATTTTTATCAATACCCCCAAAAATTTTTCAATATACCCCTTCTTTAAATTTTTTTAATGGTCCACTGTGAAATGTCATTTTTAATCCTATTTACATGTTAGAGCTCTAAAAGAAAAGATATAACTCTATTTTTTCAGCACAACCTGCTGCCCCTGCCTATTGAATGATTAGCGTAGCTAACCCGAAGGGCTTGTCATTCAATAGGCAGGGGCAGCAGGATCGCAAATTAAACTCATATAGACAGCATGGAACATGCTGTCGTCGCGGCTTTAGATACTTAAACACAGCAAAAAGATTTGCAATGCCCGCAATATCTATAAGATCCGGAAGCATTCCACAATATCCAGTTAAAAAAATCCTTAGGAAAATTCTTGATGATTAGAAGTTTGAAGTAGTATATTTCGCAATCAATCGTGCTTACAGACACTGTAGGATTTAATATTTTATTTTTACTCAAAGGAACTGTGGTTATCGTCGGTTGGAAGTCATGATAACCACAGTCTGACATATTGTCATGCATAGTCTATCACATAATCTATTTGATTATATATGTGATCAGGACGGACGTGTCCTTGTCACACTACAAGCCCCATATAAAAAGGAGCTTGAGGCAAAGTACTCACAAAAGTATCCTGGATGTCTTATTTATTATGAAAAGAAAATAAGGCACACAAAGCTTTGGCGAAACCAAACATTGCTGTTGAAGCTTGAAAATATCATTGTGGTAGACCACTTAGGCAGGAGACATAAAAGTATTATCCTGCCAGATTTTATTCTGCCATATACCAGATATACGGTACCATTTTTTACAATAATGCTTGCCAACCTGTTTGATAAGAAGATTCAGGACAATCTCATTAAGAGTGACAATCTGGCCATGTACTTTATTGAGTTTATCGAACAGTTAAAGATGCATCCTGAGGCTTTAAATGTAAGAAATTTAGACGATAAACATAAAAATACTATTTACATGCAAATGCGGTACTACCTCAACGGCCGTATTAAGCAAGTCAGGCAGCACATCTATGAATTAAAAGCTAATTTTATATCTCTTGGCAAAAACAATCTGCAATATGCAGAGCATTATCCTGCATTTGTGATAATGGGTATATCTATCAGGTTTATAAGTGACAGATTATTACGAAATCTGTACCAATACATATCAGCAACACTCATAAAAGCGTCTTTCAACCTGTTTTTCCCTACTTTTGTAAATCACTATAAATCCATAAATAAAATACAGGCTCTGCAAGAAGTAATGCAGATGTTTTAAATTTATTTTTATGGGGGTGCTATGCAAAACTCAAATCAAAGAAGCATCTCGCCCGAAAAACTGGATGCAATTGTTACATCTATATTTTCTGGGCGTAGTAGAGCTTTTATCTCTCAAAGTATTGGATGCTCAGTTAATACTGTTAAAAAAATTAGAAATATGCTCAAAGACAATGGAATTACCAGTATGGATGACTATGAAAAATATGGGCGAGAAAATTTTTTCCGTTTGTATACAAGTAGTTTCTACGGAACAGGAGCCACAAGATCGAACCTATTTTTAACTCCTGATTTTACACAGATAGCGGGTAAAATCTCCTCTCATAGTGATATTGCCATTGAGTTTTTAAAATATGAAAAGCACTGTGCAGAAACTGGACATACTGCTATGAGTAAGTCCAATTTTTATAAACGGGTTAAGAGCGAGGTAGAGCTTTTAAGAGCAAATGAAGAGCATGACAAAGAAAAACAGCAGCTTGCCTATCTGACACAGGATTATATTTATGGGGTTTATACAATGTGTGACCACTCAGGTCTGCGAACTCCTGTACTAACACCAGATGGGACAGTTAACTGCTGGTATTTTGTAGTATGCTGGCCCTGCAGTAATTACGTCTATGCCCAGCTTGTAACATCGCAGACAGTAATGGAGACCTGTACTGCACTTGCCAATGCTTTTACGCGCTGGGGTGTTCTGCCTATAAAGCTTAAGCATGATAACGCTAAGATCTATGTTACTACCAGACATAAAGGAGATGTTGTTTTCAATGACAGCTTTATAGGATTTTTAAATGAATTACATATACTGCCCGAGGCTGCAAAACCATACTACGGACAGGGTAAATCGCAGGCTGAGGCCAATGTAAACCTGATTCAAACCAGAGTCCACAGTCTTATATGTGAAGAGCTTGCTATAAGCAAGACACTTAAAGAGCATAACCGCGTACTTATGGAGTACGTGGATAAGTATATAAATCAGGCTCCATATAGGGGCAGCTCTATAGTAACACGTGAATTTCTATTTAAAAACAAGGAAAAACCTGCGGCAAGAGAGCTTACATCAAAGATTCCAGAGGTGGCTGTATGGAGGTATATGGTCAGAGTGCCACGCTCATATAAGATCAAGGAAAATGGGCACTGGTACTCTGTACCATATAAATATATCCACGAATTTGTAGATATAAAAATTACATCATCTAACGTTATATTCTACCTAAATGGCAGAATAATTGCCAGCCATGCCAGATGCGACGGTGATGGCTCAAGCGTCAGTGAGGAGCATATGACGCCTCAGCATAAGGAAATTAAAGCCAATGAACGCCTCTATAGCAGCAATGAGGATATCCTCAAAGAGGCGTCTGAGCTTAATGAATTTCTACATGTATTATGCCGCAGACGTCTGCAGGAGCAGGACAAAGTATCAGGCATGCAGCAGACAAATGCCAGAAGTAACTGCATAGCTATGATTAAAATGTTTAAGTCTAAATATCACTCTCAAGAGCTATTGTCCCAGGCATGCAAAAGTATGTGCGAACTTCCAGAAAGCATGCACACTACGGCCACATTACAAAACATATATCAACAATTAAACAGAGAAAACATGCGCAGTGAATTATATACACAACACGAGACAAAACCAGAGCAGGCTGGTGTTTCAGACAATGAGCACAATGCCGATATTTATGCCCTGCGCGATAACAGAGACTAACCTGATATGGAGATTTGAAGAATGAATAATGTTTTAACAGCTGAGCAGAAAATACTTATCTCTACAATGTATGATGCTGAACTTGATGTCATGGTGGACACTATTATAAATCAGTTTAATTTCCCTAATATATATGAAGTTATGTCATTTGAAGACAGAATGCAGGAAATTATAGGTCAGTATAAAAGCCATATTGAAAATAAAAGGTATAAGAGCATGATTAGGAACTCAAAAATCAGCCGAGTCTTTTATTTAAACCAGATCTGCCCTGACAGCTCTCGGGGTCTATCCAAGGCCATGTATGACACACTGCTTTCTATGACCTGGCTTAAAGAGGGTAAATCCTGCCTCTTATCAGGTCCTACAGGATCAGGTAAATCGACACTGGCAACAGCTTTAGCTGTCGAGGCTATGAAGATGGGTTATCCTGCTTTATTTATAAAAGCAAATGAGTTAGAGGCATTGCTCAATATAAAACAAAATGTCGAGCTTATAAACTATGTTAAGCGTCTGAAAAGATTTAAGGTCCTGGTTATAGATGATTTTGGCATACAGGTTATGAAAAATGGTATAGCCAACAAGTTTCTGGAGATTATAGATGCCAGATATGGTATTGGCTCTACAATCATAACAACACAGGTGAAGGCTGACAGTATCGCTTTAAGTATAGAAAAAGGCGCGGCCAGAGATGCTATTGTCGATAGACTCTTTAGAGAGGGTAAGGACTTAAAAATTGAACTTAAAGGAGACTCATTTAGACAAAGTGATAAGGAGTTAAAAGGAGAGAGCACAGACAGCGTAAAGTTATGACGCCCAGCACTTATAAAACATTAAACAACAGGACCCACAAGGTCCTGTTTTGCGTGGTTAAGGGGGATCTGTATTAGTAGAATATAAGGATCAAAGGGGTGTAGAAAGTTTGGATCAAAGGCATGAGAATATGACGATCAGTATTAATAGAATTTTAGGTAAAATTAGAGTGGCCTGCAGCGGATCTGTGTTTGATAATATCCGGATCAAGATCTAATAGAATTTCCATATCTCTAATAAGCCTATATAAAAGCTATATTTATGGCGTCAGTTTACAGAGTAACTGCCTAAAGATCTGACGTGCTATACAAGATCAATAGATGATGTAACGGAAGTACTGTTTTGGTGCAATAGGAACTTCTGATAACCCTCAGGATCTGACGATGCCTTTAAAGATGGCATGATTACCAGAAGGATTTAATAGACAAAAGATCATGTGTAAGAAGAGCGGAAATACTGATTTAGGTCAGGATCAGATGTATAAAAACAGTATTGAACAAAAGTAGGCAGGAACTACTGCTAGAGTTTAGGACAAATTTTAGCTCAAGATCAGATGAGATTTAATAGGAATTGGTGTCGTCCGTTTTCAAGATCTAATACTGAGGCACTACCGGATCAGATGAGATTTTAGACCGGATTTTCCACATATATTTCATTTGCCTCAATAACATTATCCACACAGTCAGAAACAAGAACTCTGGTGGCTATTTGTCTGCATAGCCTTGATATGGCATAGTATCTTGGGTAATAGCGTTGTTGAGGCTGCTCCTTTTTGTCAAAAGAGGAGTCAGTGTCTGCAACCTCATCACTATATTGAAATAAATCAACGAGCTTGTCTTTTAAAAGATTGGTATGAGCGGCAGTAAGCTCAGATGGCTCTTTACCTGCAATAACCTCCTGCCAGTTGCTGGCTATATCATAGGCATCATTGAGCTCTTTGATTAAAACCCGATATTTATTCATGCTCTCTTCATATATCTCGCGGGAGAAAATAAAGTGTACATACAGATTTTTCTCTTTTTGCCTTACAGGCTTGTAAGACTCATTATTTTCTCTTGCCATTTTACTTAGAATCTTCTGTGTATAAGACCATGGGAGCTGTATAGTCTTTCCTGCAAGCAGTTTAGGAGCAGTGTCTGTAATATCTGCGCTACTGCTAAAAACCAGACCCCTGTCTCTTAGCAGATCGCGTGATATTGCATCTACCTGCTCTTTGATAAGTTTGCTCTTGGCTATATTACAGTTGCACACAAAGGATATATTATGCTCAAGCATGGCCGAGATATTGTTGATAGACCAGAATCCCCTGTCACAGACTAAAGATATATTGTCGCCGGCGCCTCTGTCCACAAGCTGCCTGCATACTGACTCCACAGTCAGCACATCTGTAATATTGCCTGCATATGTAACAGTGGAAAACAGCTCATGTGTGCTCTGGTCAACCAGTGTTATAAAATTAATAACCTTGTTGTCTGTACCGCTTTTAGATTTGCCGTACTGTGCCTTAGTCAGGCAGTTGCCGGCATTATCTACGTTAGTACCATCAAGAGCCAGAAACTGCATGTGCTTATTGCTATTTTTCTTTTTATGATACTGAGTTTTAAATTTGGCAAACTCGTTTATAACGCCGTTTTCATCTATGTATTTATACAGTCTCTGTATATGATCTTTATAAGAGTTTATATCTAAATCAAGAGCGTGCTCTCTGACAAAAGCCTCAATCTCATAAGATATAGATTTAATACCCTTGGACAGACAGGTCATTATCATGTATACCAGCAGGATGTATTTGTCATCAGGCATAATCTTTTTAAGGATATTAAATGATGGCATCTTATCCATAAAGGATTTGAGCAGATAATAATCGCCAAACTTACGAGCAGTGCCGCAGATCTTGGGGGTAGCAGAGCCAGAATTTCTAGCAACAGAGGCCTTGGTGCGTATGCCAGGTTTAGATGGATTTGCTTTAATATCATCCAAAATATCCTGAGAGTCGGCTAGTTTTTGTTTTATTTCCTTGATTTCAGCTTCTGAGCGTCTTTCGTACTCAAACTTTCCCTGCCCCACACGTATAACCTTCCATGGAATAAACTCAGGATTTTCAGAGAGAAAGTTAATATTAAAAACACACTCACCAATACCATCTTTGCTTTTGATAGATCCAATCTGAGTTGGTGCCACACGGGTTGAATAGCCTTTTTCAGCATTCCATACAGATTTCCCCTGCAAGAGAGCATAGGCATAGGTTCTCTTGCTGGCAACAACGTTCTTGAAAACTGGGTGATCTTGATTCTTATCTTTACTGGCCATGATGTCCTCCTATTGGATAAATCGTACCATAAAACAAGAAAAAAGTCAAGGCATTTAGAAAAATAATTTAAAAAAAATTTGATTGATAACAAGGAATTTTTGGTAGGATAAAGAAAAACAAAAAAACTAGGTATTTTTACCCTGCGATCTCAGGGGTCTTTGCACTAAGCTCAGGGATACCGATAGTTTTTGAGCAATATACTGAATAAATCTTAATATTCTATGTGAAAATACAGCACTACATGCTCATGACATAATGGGCAGTGCAATTGTAATATATGATAATAAGATAAGAGAAATGAAAGAATAGCACCACATGGTATATGCGGTGCTGTTATGATGCTGAGATTCTACAGACCAAAACCTGGTCTTAATAATTTACACCATTCTTTAATGCGTATATCTGTAAGCTCTGGCTGATTGTCCTCATCAATTGCCAGACCAACAAAATGATCGTGGTCAAGTAAAGGCAGTGGGGAGGTAAAGTCATAGCCTACTGTTGGCCAGAAACCTATAAATCTTGCGCCGCGAAACTGGAAGGTCTCGTACAGCATGCCCATTCCATCAAGGAAGGTGTCAGGGTAACCGTACTGATCGCCGGTACCGAACAGGGCAACAGTCTTGCCGTTGAAATCCATCTCCTGAAGCTGCGGCATGAACTCGTTCCAGTCTTCCTGTAACTCGCCGATACTCCATGTGGATGTGCCAATAATCAGATTATTGTAATTATTCATAAGATGGCCATCTGTTGAAATATTATGAAGTTCAACATTGTCATGACCAAGCTCTCTGGCAATCTTTTCTGCAACAGCACCAGTAATGCCTGTGTAGGTGCCGTAAAATAGGCCAATTTTACTCATATAAAACTCTCAGCAAATATAAAGCGTGTAACTATATAGCTGTTTATGCTACAAAATGCCACTATTAAGCATTTATTTTAGAGCAAAGCAATATTTAAAAAAAGCAATTGAAAACTCTTATCAACTAGAGCATGCATTTAGTGAATAAAGTCCATCTAATATACACAAGCAGGCTTTAGACATAAAATGCTTTAACTCTCAAATTACATTCTATTTTTAAAAGTAAGCAAGATTGCAATTAATCAAACAGCTCTTTTGCAAAACAGCAGTATTATCGTATAAAAACGTAGAATTTTATAATAAAAATTAACTAGTGATAAAACTTTGTCAAAGCATGAGATGTAAATAGAGTATGCTATCTGACAAAAATTTACTGGGAATTAAAAAATGGCTGAATTTATTGTAAACGAGATTAATCACGTAGTAGACATGGATGAACAGGTGCAGGTCATGCTGCGTGAGGGAGAGATCCTTCCTGATGGCTTTGTTATTGGTGAGACACTCGAGCATGCCGGTGACTGGCAGATCTATATTACAGAAGATGGCTCCAACTATGTGCTTGCTGTGAGCAAAAAATTAGCCTCCTTATGGATTGAGGGCGGCTTTCTGCCAAAAAGAGCAATTTTAGATTATGTAAATGAAAAGGGCGATCAGATCTGTCTGTTCTTCTCTCCTACCTCATTGATTCTTCAGGCAGTAGGCCAGGTACGTTTCTATGGCTCAAGCCGTTATGCAGCCTCATTTGCAGGAGCCATGTGGCACAGCAGATCATTAAATCACAAGGTTAATTTAAGAGACGGCATCTTCTGTGAGTTGTTCTCAGTAATACTGCCAACCTTCAGCATTACAAGAGAAGTGGCTGACAGAGCTATTTTCTGCAACTGCCTGCAAAAAAATACAGATGAGGATATCTCATCTTCAAAGGATATGAAAAATCCAGGTCTATCCTTTGCAGCCTTTAGAGAAATACTCAAAGAGCATGGCTATGCAGTACATGACAAGGCTCCATTACTCTCTGTAGGCGAGCTTGTAGATGATTATGTGCAGACTAAGGAGCATACAGTTATTACCTCTGCTCTTGAGGTTACAGATAATTATGAAATCTATTCCACCAATCAGGATGTCTATATTCTGCTTCTGCAGCAGTCATTTGCCGACATGCTTATTGACTATGAGGTTATATCACAGATCTACTTAAAGAATATTCAGGTAGGCTCCAAGGTGGTTTATGCCAAGGCTCTGTCCAAAAGATTTGCTCTTGAGACATTAAATGCAAGACATTATGGCATTAATCTTCCAGATGCCTTTACCTTATGTTCAGTCATTGGCAAGACTCACCGTGAGTACCCTTATGCCAGAATTGCAGATGCGCTTTATGTTCAGGAGCTCAAGACTCTGTTGCCTGTAGATTTCAGACAGGAAAATGAGAGTATCTACAAGATTGCCCAGGATATTTTACACGATGGTCCATTCGCCTTAGCTCCATTTGCCCAGGATGATATAGACAATCTTGTAGGAGTAGCAACCAGATAGTGTAAATGTTCAAGGCCCATGGCCTGCTAAAGGCTTAGGCGTTAAGAAAATAAAAGACCATGAAGTTAAAAGCTCACGGTCTTTTTTAATGGCTCTTTGCAGTCTTATTAAAACTAGGATATAAAAAGCCCACTGCTTTGTTGCAATGGGCTTTTTAAATTATTTATTTTTAGTGGCCAAGTTTTCTGGCCTCATCTGCCTCGCGGGATTTGCGATATAACTCCTCAAGGCGTTTCTTTTCATTTTCAGCCATCTGCTTTTTCATCTCGGCAGGTACGTACTTGGTGAAGTAGCGCATTACGAGTACGAAGAAGACTGGTACGAAGAAAATAGCCAGCACTGTGGCAGAGATCATACCGCCGATAACTGCAATACCAATTTCGTTACGACCTGCAGCACCAGCGCCTGTGCTGATGGCAAGTGGCAGCACGCCTAAAATAAAGGCAGCTGAGGTCATGATAATAGGACGCAGTCTGATTCTGGCTGCCTCAATAACAGCATGGGTCAGTCTCTGTCCGCTGTCATAGAGCTCTTTTGCAAACTCTACAATCAAGATGGCATTCTTGGCAGACAGACCTACTGTTGTAAGCAGACCTACCTGGAAGTATACGTCGTTGCTAAGCGTAGTTGGTACCGGCAGATACTGTGTTAACAGTGCGGCTATAACTGCACCTACAATACCTAATGGCACAACGAGCATAACGGCAAATGGAATTGACCATGACTCATACAGAGCAGCAAGTGATAAAAATACTACTAGCAGTGAGATGGCATAGAGCATAGGAGCCTGCTCACCTGACAGTCTTTCCTGGAAGGAAGTGCCGGCCCATGATATACCATAGCCTGCAGGCAGAACCTCAGCTGCAAGACGCTCCATCTCAAGCATAGCCTCACCTGTTGAAACACCAGGGGCAGGAGCGCCCTGAATGTTCATGGCGCCTACACCATTAAAGCGCTCTAAACGTGGAGCTCCATAGGTCCATGAGGTTGTGGCAAAGGCTGAGAACGGAACCATCTCACCAAAAGCATTGCGTACATACCATTTGTTCAGATCAAGCTCGTTCATACGGGCATCAGCCTGTGCCTGAATAAATACCTTTTTAACTCTCTGTCTTTCAATGAAGTTGTCAATATAGGCAGAACCCCATGCTGTTGAGAGTGTGGTATTGATGTCATTTACAGAAAGACCTAAGGCAATAGCTCTTTCATAGTCAAGCTCAAGTTTGAACTGAGGAGTATCGTCCTGACCGTTGAAACGTACCTGCATGAGTTTTGGAGACTTCTGGGCAGCATAGACAAGCTCCTGACGCACGCGGGTTAACTCCTCATGACCATTACCAGCATTATCCTGCAGATACATGTCAAAACCTGAGGCCACACCAAGCTCTGGAATGGCAGGAAGGTTAAAGGCAAAGGCCAGACCTTCACGTATGCCCATAAGTGGCATATAGGCACGGTTTACAATAGAGTCTGCATGCTGCTCAGCGCTGTCACGCACACTCCAGTCAGACAGTTTGATAAAGGCCAGACCTGCGTTCTGTCCTGAACCTGCAAAGCTAAAGCCGGTTACAGTCATCACAGACTCAACATTCTCAGCTTCATTGTTTCTAAAGTAGCCTGCCATCTTGTCAAGAGCAACGCCAGTTTTCTCTACGGTGGAGCCTGCTGGCAGGTTAACCATAGCTAAAAGCACACCCTGATCTTCATTTGGCAGGAATGATGATGGAATGTTGATAAAACAGTATACCAGAATACCACAGATGGCAAAGTAGCCTACAATCTGACGCTTTAACTGATGTACAACTTTACCTACGTGCTTTTGATACTGCACTGAGGCAAATTCAAAAGACTTGTTAAAGTAGGCAAAGAACTTATTTAAAGGAATCAGCACAAAGCTTAAGTACTCATTGCATTTTGTTACAAATTTGTTGTCTGACTTGCTGTTTCTCTCCATTGGGCTCTTTAATAAAGAGGCACACAGAGCTGGGGTTAAAATCAGAGCTACAGCAACTGACAATACCATTGAGGATACAATGGTAATGGAGAACTGACGGTAGATAACACCGGTTGAGCCTCCAAAGAAAGCCATAGGCACAAATACGGCTGAAAGCACCAGGGCAATACCGATAAGAGCTCCTGTAATCTGATCCATTGAGCGCTCGGTTGCCTCTTTTGGTGAGAGCGATGGGTTTTCATGCAGAATACGCTCTACGTTCTCAACCACCACGATAGCATCATCCACCAGAAGACCAATTGCCAGAACCAAACCGAACATGGTCAGAGTATTAATAGAGAAGCCCAGCACCGACATGATGGCAAAGGTACCTAACAGTACAACAGGTACGGTAATGGTAGGGATCAGAGTTGCTCTGAAGTTCTGTAAGAACAGATACATAATCAGAACCACAAGCACAATAGCTTCAATCAGAGTATCAAAAACCTCAGAAATTGATACAGCAATAAAGTCTGTTGTGTCATATGGGTAGTTAACTTCAATCCACTCAGGGAAGTACTGAGACTGCTGAGCAATAAGATCCTTTACGTTCTTGGCAGTAGACAGGGCGTTGGCACCTGATGCAAGACGGATAGCCACACCAGATGAAGGCAGACCATTGTAGCGGCCTGAAACCTGATAGCTCTCAGAACCAAGTTCAATCTTGGCTATATCCTTAAGATAAACCTTGGTGCCATCCTGATTTACTCTGAGTAGAATTTTTTCAAACTGCTCAACACTTTCAAGACGTGACTGACCTTTGATAGTGTAGGCATACTGCTGGCCTTTTACAGCAGGAGTACCACCTAAAGAACCGTAGGTAACCTGAGCGTTCTGGGCCTTGATGGCGGCTGTAACCTCAGCTATGGTCAAAGACAGATTGTTGAGTTTTTCAGGATCAAGCCAGATACGCATTGCATACTGAGAACCAAAGACCATAAGATCGCCTACACCATCAACACGGGCCAGAGGCTCTTTGATGTTGGCATAGATATAGTCTGCAAGGTCTGTATTGGTATGTTTGCCGTCAGTTACAGTAAGGCCAACTACCATCAAGAATGCATTGGTACTTTTTGAAACGTTAACGCCGTTTTGCTGTACAACTGATGGCAGCTGTGACTGTGTCTGCTGCAGTTTGTTCTGTACCTGCACCTGAGCAATATCAGGATCGGTGCCAGGCTCAAAGGTAATGGTAATATCTGAATTACCATATGAGTCTGAGGTGGCAGACATGTACATATAGCCATCAAGACCTGTCATATTCTGCTCAATAACCTGTGTTACAGATCTCTCAACAGTAGAGGCATCGGCACCAGGATATGAGGCACGAATAGATACAGCAGGCGGCGCAATTGTAGGATACTGTGACACAGGCAGTGTAAATACTGCCATTATGCCTGAAAGCATTGTCACAATAGCCAGCACCCAGGCAAAAATTGGGCGATTAATAAAGAAACGAGCCATGTAGTTAATACTCCGTCAAATCTTATTTGCTCGCAGGTTTTTGCATGGTGGCAATGTCCACAACAGGAGCGCCATCTCTGATTTTCTGCAGATTGCTGGTAATAACCTTTTCACCTGCCTTGAGACCGTCAATCACCAGATAGTAGTTCTCATAGGCAAGAGATATCTTGATATCTCTTTTCTTGGCTACACCATCTTCAATAACATAGATATAAGAGCCGCCGTTGGCCTCCCTGGTAATAGAAGCCTGTTCGACTAAAACAGCATTAGGCACTATACCTTCATTAAGATCGGCACGAATAAACATGCCTGGCAATATGCTCTTGTCAGGATTTGGCACAATGGCTCTTAAGGTAACCATGCCTGTGCTCTCATCAACACTTACGCCAGAGAACTCAAGTGTGCCCTTTTCATCGTATTCCTGACCTGTTGAGAAGAACAGATCTACAGTAGGCTTGTCACCTGTGGTCTTGAACTTGCCTGCATTTATAGCCTGACGCAGCTGAATATGATCCTCAACAGACTGACCAAGATCTATATAGATAGGATCAAGCTGCTGAATGGTGGTCAGAGCAGATGCCTGTCCGGCTGAGACCAGGGCGCCTTCAGTAAAGTTTGATTTGCTGATAATGCCTGAAATAGGGGCATATACCTTGGTATAGGCCAGGTTAATCTCAGCAGTCTTTAAAGCTGCCTGTGCTGCCTGTACCTGGGCACGGGCCTGCAGGTAATTGGCATTGGCATCATCATAGTCCTGCTTGGCTACGGCTTTTGACTCAAGTAATTTTCTGTAACGGTCAGCCTTTAGCTGTGAAGTGTTAAGACTGGCCTGGGCTGAGGCAAGATTGGCTCTGGCGCTGGCTACATTGGCCTCATAGATTGCAGGGTCAATCTGATAGAGCTGATCGCCCTCTTTAACATATGAGCCCTCTACAAATAATCTTTCCTGAATAATTCCTGATACTTGAGGACGAACTTCTGCTTTACGCGTAGCATTAGCTCTGCCTGTAAGTCTGGAGCTAATTGGAACATCCTTTGTAATGACAGTATATACATCAACAGGCATGGCCTGGCTCTGACCCTGTGCGGCATCATCGGAACAGGCGCTGGTGCACAGCAGTGCTGCAGCAATAGCTGTCGGTATTACGTATTTGTTGTTAATGTTTTTAAGAAACATAAAGCTGCCTTAAGTTTATAAGTTGAAATTTCATATATTATATACATTTTTTAGCATACATACACGAATGTATGTTATAATTTTTTTATGGACATTTTTTTATAATTTGTATTGTATTGATTTTTAGTGAGTTAAATTTATGCCAAAGCGGACACATGCCGATGCTATGGAGACAAAACGCAATATATTGCGCAGCGCTCTTAATATGTTTACTCTGCAGGGCTATGAAAAGACAAGTTTATCCGATATTGCAAGAGATGCAGGCGTTACCCGTGGTGCTATATACTGGCACTTTGAGGATAAGGGTGAATTGCTTTATGAGTTATGTTTAGAGGTCGCAAAGGAGAAAAGATTTTCAGAATATATTCTCATGGCCTCAAAAGAGGATGAGGAAAATCCTCTTGGCTGTATAAGACAGTGGATTTTAATGCACGCCAAGGATGAGGCTCATCAGTTCTTCACTTCAGAAATCTTTCATATTCTAGACGGTATCTTTGCCAGTCGCTATGGCGATGACAAAACCCGTGAGAGAATTTATGATCTGTTATCTATGCGTATGTATCATATTACAGAGGCTCTGCAGAATGCTGTAAGACGCAAGCAGCTGCCGCCCGATCTGAATATTGATATGGCCGCATCATATATACATACAGTGCTTATAGGTTATGTAGAGACTCTAAAGGTTGCAAATCTTTCAAAACCTCTGCTCTCATTCCCTCATGCTGTAGACAGAATCATAGATACAATCAAAACATTCAGACGTTAAGATTAAAAAAAGAGCGATTGGACCTACCCATCGCTCTTTTTTAAATTTTATATTCTTACAGTCGTATATTACACGCAGCTGTCTCTTAATGAGCCGTCAGCATTAAGACCTACAGAGGCCGCATCAATACCCTTGTTGGCAATTTCATGGGCTCTGTCAGGAAGCTGACGTGGTTTGCCTTTTGAATCAACTGCAACATAGGTAAAGCTGGCCTCGGTTACAAGCTGACGCTCTGACTCTTCTGACTCATAGATCTTCTTAACCCAGATTTCCAGTTTAATCTTCAAAGAGGTATTGCCAACATGTATACATCTGCCATAGCAGCAAACAACATCACCTACAGCTACTGGCTTTAAAAATGACATGGCATCTACAGCTACAGTAACAATTCTGCCATGGGCAATTTCACGGGCTAAAATGGCACCGGCAATATCCATCTGAGACATAATCCAGCCGCCAAAGAGATCTCCTGCAGGATTGGTGTCACCTGGCATGGCCAGTGTTCTTAAAAGCAGATTACCAACAGGAGGATGCGATCTTGTAGTATTTTGATGTGGCATATGTAATCCCTAAAGTTTGTATAAACTTGCTTGCTTGTTATAATTGAAAATGATTTTAACACTTTGCACAAAAACACTTAAGCTTCAGAGATATAATTTTTTATGCTGTCACTACAAAAGCAGAACGAGCATCTACAAAAAGTCTCACGCTCCTTTGCTCTGACCATACCGGTATTAAATGCCAGACTGCAAGATATCATTGCCAATGCCTATCTTTTGTGTCGTATTGCCGACACTGTTGAGGACGATCCTGCCCTTGTTACAGATAAAAAAATTCAGTGGCTGTATGACTTTGCAAGACTTGCAGACAGGCTCTTTGCTGATGAGGCTTTAGCTTTGAATCTTAAAGAGCGCAGTAAAGTTTTAAAGGACAGTGCCAAAGAGTATGAATATTGTCTGATGCTTGATATGCTTGAGGTTATACAAAGGACATTAAGTTATGAAAAACCATATATAGAAGTTGTAGCAAGGGGAGTGGCACTGCTGGCCTATGGTATGGCACAGCATCTTGAAACCACCTCTATAGGCACATTAGAGGATCTTGA